>CAZGUM010000225.1:0-6141 GCA_964529085.1 uncultured Methylomonas sp.
GCGATCAAACAGGCTATGTATGCGGTGTTGAGCCGGGTGCTGGTATCCGAGGATATTTCCAAAATTCCGGTGGTGCAGCAGGCCTTGAACAGCGCGCAGAACTACGTTAAGCAGTCGCAGTTTTCCTTGATTTCCACGGACGAACTGCCCGACACCGAGGCTCGCTTACTACGCGTGCAGTTCGACGAGGATCAGCTCATGGAAGTCATGCGCAAAAGCCAAGTGGGTATTTGGAGCGAGATCAGGCCGGAAACCTTGGTGTGGCTGGTGGTCGATGACGAAGAAGGGCGGCGGTTTTACAACGCCGACAGCATGCCGGAATTGGAAAGCGCCTTGGCCTTCGCCTCAAAGATTAAAGGCGTGCCGATGATATATCCGATGCTGGATTTGGAAGAGCAACAAAAAATCTCGCTTAGCGAGGTGTTGAGCGCCGATTCCCGCAACTTGCTGGCGGTATCCGCCCGTTACGAAGTGACCTCCGTGATGGCCGGACGCATCGCTAAGAAAGGCAATTGCTGGCAGGGGGAATGGGCGTTTTATTTCGACGGTAAAATTAAACAGTGGAACAGCGCGTGTTTGCCGTTAAAAGGCGCGGTTGTCGCCGGCGTGCAGGGTGCTTACGATGTATTGTCCAATTACTACGGCGTTAAGCCGGAGACATCAGCCAATCACTAAGCTGTAAATGCCGTAAGCGCCGCCGTAAGAGGTTAAAAAATAAAACAGGGAAACGACCAGGCTGGCTGGGGTGTTTACCTGTAATACATCCTTGAAGATCCGGGCGATGATGGCCATGTCCCAGCTTAGAAACAGCGCCAGCGTCGTATAGCTGGGTGTGTCCTCTGCCACGGTTACCCAGAATACGATAGGGATCAGAAAGATCGCGACGACATTTTCGCAAAACAAAATGGCCGACGCGACTTGAATAAAAATGTTAAAGGTTCGATTCAGCAGTAACACCAAGGCGATGAAACCCAGGGTTAGTAAAGTCTCCAGCAACACCTCGAAGATGGTGTCGATGTCGTCTGACATGTTGAACTGGATAAAAAACACCGCGATAAAATAAAAAATCGCATTGTGTTTAAAAAAGCGCGTCGATTTGGGCAGGTCTAAAACAGAGACATTTAGCCAGCACAGCGGGAAATAATGTCTGATGATGTCCATAGCAAGGCACTCTCTTTAAGGTTTAGTTGTCCTCTTGATCGGCGTAGGGATATGCATCGTATTGGTTACGGTATTCCTGTTGCTGACTATGACTAAATTGATCGTTCAAGGCTTGTACCAGGTCCTTGCTCTGTTCAATAAGCGCATTCAGTTTTTTGCGGGTCTTTTTGTTTTTACCTACCGGATCGGTAATCGGCATCAAGATTCGCCAGAAACTCAGGCTTTTTTCAAACAAACCGGCCAAGTCTTCGGTGAGATTTAACTGCTTTTGGCGTTTATGCAATTGTTTGATCAGAAATTTGGCATGTACGCGGCTGACGACGATATGTAGTGGTGTCAATATGGCAATCAGCACGCCGATAATGGCCGGGCCGATTATCGGATCCAGCAGCAGTTCGAGGATGCCGACCGCTATTTCGGCAAACAACATGAGCATTGCCACAAAACCCAGTACGATCAGGGTCGAGGCATTGCTGCGATCTTTCCAAGTGGTCAACGCCTGTTCGACTTCCGGCATGATCACATCATCTACCGCGCGGATGCTGCTTTCCAGCGTGCCCAGTATCCGGTACGAGCGATCATTATTGATATTGTTGAATCGCTGGTCGAAAACCGCTGTATCGCCGGCTTGCGACAACACCACGAACTGTCCGGTGTGGATGCCCAATTCCGCCAGACGTCTTTGCCAGGAAGCGGAAATTTCCTGACTTTTCGCCGCATCGATATTGATCTCCGAATGATCGATCACGAAAATGAATTTATTGGAATCTTGGTGGGCGACGATATTGGTCAGCGTGTCTTTGATCAGATCGGGATCGGCTTCGAATAAATCGTTAAACACCAAAACCAGATCGGAGATTTCTATCACATGATGCCGTAACAGGCTGATCACCGCACTTTCCGCGGCCGGGTTTAATACCGGTGTGTCGATAACCAGCTTGTTTTTCAGTTTGTTGCTGTTGGCGGTGACCAGTTCCAGGTAACTGTTGAGTTTGTTGCCTTCGCCAGCGGCAACCAGATCGATCTCGCGGCCAATTTGATAGAAAGGCAGGCGGTGGTCGGCATCCAATGCGGTGCCGGGCAGGGTGGCGGTATTGGCCTGCGGGGTGTATTGCAACACCGTAAATTTATGGCGCGCGGTATGCGCCTGTATGCCCAGATAGCGGGTGATAAAATCGGATTTGGCTGGCGAATAACCGCCTAAGGTGCTGACGATAGGCCACCAACTGGTTTTGCGCGCGGTAGTTTCTTCGTTATCGATCAAACCCAATTCGAATTCGATTTGATCCAGCTCCTGAAAAATCTTGGCGGTTTTTTGTAAAACCGGGTCGGTCGCCGCGAACTGTCGCTCCAAGTTAGTCAGGTGTTTACTTACCGTTTTATCCGCCATGAGATGTAAACCTTCTCTGCTTGTTATTGAGGTTAATCAGACGGCGGGGAGTATACACCGATGGCATTTAAACGGATAAAAAATCCTGCCGGTTTTGCATGGTGGCCGATGCCTTGAAATTGGGCCGCAATCCGCCGCTGCCGGCTTGCGGATTTAACCAATTTAGCGTTATTACGGCTTATTCCTTGATATCGAGTTCCTTGATTTTACGGGTCAGGGTGTTGCGTCCGTAGCCCAGTAGTAGCGCGGCTTCATGCTTTCTGCCGTGAGTATGATTCAAGGCGGCTTCGATCAACAAGGTCTCCAGCGTCGGAATGGCCTGTTTGGCGATATCCACTTTGCCGATAGCGAGCTGTTGCTTGACCCAGCTTTTAAACTGGCTTTCCCAATCGCCCGGTTTGGCTTCGCCCGACGGAGAATCGGCCGAGTTATGGGTGAGTTCGGGCGGTAAATCTTCGATATGAATTTCCCGGCCGGAGGCCATCACCGTCAGCCAGCGGCAGATATTCTCCAGTTGCCGGACGTTGCCGGGCCATTTCAAATTGCTTAAAAATGCTTCGGTTTCCGGTTTCAGCAATTTGATTTCGGTATTCAGTTCTTTCGCGCTTTGATATAGGTAATGCCGCATCAATAAGCCGATATCCTGGCGGCGCTCGCGCAACGGCGGGATATGAATTCGAATCACGTTCAAGCGATGAAACAAGTCTTCGCGAAACCGGCCCTGCGCGACTAGTGTTTCCAGGTCTTGATGGGTGGCGGCGATGATGCGGACATTCACCTTTACGGAAGTATGTGCGCCGACCGGATAAAACTCGTTGTCCGCTAAGACCCGTAATAAGCGGGTTTGCAATTCGGCTGGCATGTCGCCGATCTCGTCCAAAAATAAGGTGCCGTTATTGGCTTGTTCAAAGCGGCCGATACGACGGGCTTGGGCGCCGGTGAATGCGCCTTTCTCGTGGCCGAACAATTCCGATTCCATCAGATCCTTTGGAATGGCCGCCATGTTCAAGGCGATGAACGGCTGTTCGGCGCGCGGGCTGTGGCGATGCAGAGCCTTGGCGACTAATTCCTTACCAGTGCCGGATTCACCGTTTATCAGCACCGTGATATGAGAACGCGCCAGTCGGCCTATCGCCCGAAATACTTCCTGCATGGCGGGCGCTTCGCCGATGATTTCCGGGGTTTCTTCAACGGTCGGCGGCGTTACCACGCTATCGCTTTGCCGTTGTTTGCTGTGGGCGCAGGCGCGTTGCACGGTTTCGACGACTTCCGTGACGTCGAAGGGTTTGGGTAGGTATTCGAACGCCCCTCCGTGAAACGCCGACACGGCGCTTTCCAGGTCGGAATGCGCCGTCATTACAATTACGGGTAGATCCGGATAACTATTTTGAATGTTGCGCAACAATTCGAAACCGTCCATACCCGGCATACGGATATCGGTGATCAGTACTTGCGGTAAACCGCCGGGTAGCGATTTCAGCAGCTCGTTGGCATTGGCAAAGCTTTGGGTATTAACGCCGGCTTTTTGCAAGGCTTTTTCAAGTACCCAGCGGATGGATTTGTCATCATCGACAATCCAGACCTTGTCAGGTATTTGCATGATTCGTCTCCAAAGGTAGGTATATGGAAAATACGGTGTTGCCCGGTTCGCTTTCGCATTCGATCAAGCCGTTATGTTGGTTGATCAAAGATTGAGCAATAGACAGGCCAAGTCCGGTGCCCTCTGCGCGGCCGGTAATCATCGGATAAAAAATTTGTCCCATCAGCTCGGGTTTGATGCCCGGGCCGTTGTCGATAATGTCGATTTTTACCGTCAGTTTGTAGCGTTTGCGGCCTATGGTCATATGCCGTTGCACGCGGGTCTTCATAGTAATCACACCGTGGTTTTGTACCGCCTGCACCGCGTTACGCACTATGTTAAGTATGGCTTGGATCAGCTGATTTTTGTCGGCGAAAATCTCAGGTATGCTCGGGTCGTAATTGGTATGCAGCATGATGCCGTGGCTGGCCTCCACCATTACCAAGTGTCTGACCCGCTCCAGCACTTCGTGGATATTCAACTGGCTTTTATGCGCCGGTTTGTTGGGGCCGAGCATTTTGTCCATTAAATCCTGCAAACGGTCGGATTCGGCAATGATGATTTGCGTATATTCCTTTAATTCCGGATCCTGTAATTCCAGGTCAAGCAATTGTGCCGCGCCGCGCAGGCCGCCCAGCGGGTTTTTGATTTCATGCGCCAGGCCGCGCACCAACATGCGGCTGGTATTTTGCTGGGCCAACAATTGTTCTTCTTTGGTGATCCGCAAATGCCTATCCACTTGTTGCAGTTCAATCAGGATTTCGTGTAATTGCCCGTCTTCCAATAAAGGCGTGGCGCTAAGATTGACGGTAATCGATTGACTGAGTCGTTCTAGGATTAGTTCTCTATCGACTAGCGGCTCGTGCGCATATAAACGTGGTAATAAATCGTTAAACAACGTGTTGTGCACGGTTTTGAATAATTTATGCGCGGATTGACCAAGCAAATGCTTGGCGCTGTCGGCTAGCAACATTTCGCCGGCGGGATTGATATAAGTCAGACGCAAATCCTTGTCGAACAGCAGGATTGCTTCGTTTAAGTGATCTAGTATCTTTTTGTGCACTGGATAGATGAAGTTCTAAGGGTTGGATTAGCTCAAGCAATATGTACGCCATAGCTGAAATTTGCCCGTTTACGCGCTTGGAAAACCAAAAAATGATGTTGCCTATCCATTTTAGTGCAAACGTCTGCGTGGGTGGTCTGTATTGGTGCGAAGTGGCTGGATGGTCGGAAATTATTGCCGCTAAAAAGTGTTTCGCACGTTAATTTCTGTCCGAAATGCGGCATCGTTGGCTATTCGCCACCCGACATTAGGCAGCAAATTGTTTAAGAACGACTATTACGGAGCTTAATCGATGGTATATTCAATTAATACGAGGGGTTTCGAAATCACGTGCAAGGTGTCTTTGGTGCACAAAGCCGCCCGATAGATATGAGTTGGCAGTACAGAAATATATCTATTGGGCTAATTCACATTAGCTGGATACCAGCGGTGGAGTTGTCCTGGGGCTATCAAGCTAGTGTTGGCACCGCATCGGTGGCGGTCAACATTCATGTGGTGCGCGCGGTGTCCGATTGGTTAGTAAATGCTAAAACAGGAAAGCTGATGAGTTAGCCAAGGCTGAGTAGCTGGCCGTGGCTTTAAAATATCGGCGTGTGGCTTTTTATGCGCCATAATTGTGCGTCATTTCGAATAATGCACCAGAATATCCCTCTCAACAGGTAGGCCGCTTCACCGGATTTAGGCTGTAACTTTCTCAGCTCATTCAGGTATTTGCGATTTAATCCCCATTTAAAGCCGTTTTAAAGAATGGTTTTATGCGTTGAGACCCTGTTTGCATCTGTAGGGGCCTCACTACCGCCGCATTCCGCAATTGACGAGATGTTCCGCGCTGATACCTTTCAAAACAACCATGGCATGCTCTCGCCAGATGTCTCCGTCAACATCGGTTTAAATAGCTATGCACCAGTTGTGTGCATGTTTTGTCTGTGTAAAAGGGCGACGAGCAAG
>CAZGUM010000226.1:0-6130 GCA_964529085.1 uncultured Methylomonas sp.
TCATCCACTGGTTGGCTGAAGACGATGCAAAAATCGAAGAATTCAACTACAAAGCCACCAAAGAAGCAATCGCTCGCGCTGTTGCCGGCACTCCAACTGCTAAAGAAGTAGTTGCTGCTAAATCTGGTGCAAAACACCCATTTGCAACTAACAACGTATAAGTTTTTAGTTTCAAAGGCTGTCGAAAATACCTCGGTTTACCGGGGTATTTTTTTGTCTAAATTTTTTCCAGGGCGTCGGCGTCGATGCTGCCGTTATGCAAGGCGCTCGCCAGTAACACAGCGGCAATTCCGATAGTTTTCAGTCGTATTAAATCGTTAATATCGCGCACACCGCCGGCCGCGACAAAACGTTTATCGCGATAATCCGTGCAAAGCTTGCTTAGTTTTTCAAAGTCCGGCCCCTTATTGCTGCCGACCAAATCCAAGGTCATCACCACAATAGTTTCCGGCCACAGGTCCGGGCTTTCCAGCCAGCCCGGATGACCCAAAGCTTGGTTATGTTTAAAATCGAGGGATAGGATGAGATCAGCGTTTTTTAAAGATACGGGTAGTCGTTGCGATTCGGTGCCGATGACCGGTTTATAGTTACTTGGACGAGTGGTCGTAGTTAGAGCTTGATAGCTACTGCCGTTATCCAGCCAAAATTCCTGGTTTGGATATTGGCTAAGCAAGTTGTTGATGCCGTGGTCGTGATTGCCGTTGCCGCCGATAGCGTCAAGGTCTGCAATATAAAAGGTTTGAAAGGGATACAGTTTTAAAAAACGGGCTACCACGTGGTATATCTCGCTGCTATCGCATAGTGACGAAGTGCGATGTACGGGTTGATAGCCACTGCGGTCACCGCCGGCGGCATGCACCACTTGGCCGCCTTTTAAATCAATGACTGGAATAATCTGCATAAGCCAAGCGAGTTTTAGATTTGAGAATTCTGGTATTTGAATATATCACCGGCGGCGGTTTGGTCGGGCAGGCGTTGCCCGCTTCGCTGGTGGCGGAAGGTGGGATGATGTTACAGACTTTAATCGCCGAACTAAAGTGTCTGGACGATATTCGGCTTTACGTACCGCTGGACGAACGCTGCGTTAGACCGCTCACGCTGACAGAGCGCGAAATCGTAAAGGTAGGCCCGGATTGCGACATCTTCGCGCTATTGCGGGATTTACTGGTAGACGTCGATTTGTTTTGGCTGATTGCGCCGGAAAGCGACGGCATTTTGCTAAACTTGGCCCAACTGGCTATTGCAGCAAATGCCGAGGTTTTGCTATCCAACCCAGCGACGCTGGCAATCTGCGCAGATAAATTTGCAACCTACCAAGCACTGGTAAAACGGGCAATTCCGATTGTGGAAACTCGCGTGCTCGGCCAAGGGGCGGATGGCCTGGACGATAATGTCGTAGTGAAAATTGCTGACGGCGTAGGATGCCTCGATAGTTTTCAAGTCAACGCCGAACAGGTACCGGCCGCTGTTGCCGAATTAAACGATCCGCAACGTTATGTCTTGCAACCTTATATCAGTGGACAGGCCGCCAGTTTGTCCTGTTTGTTTAAGCACGGCCAGGCTTGGCTTATCTGTTATAACCATCAGCAAATCGTTTTGGAGCAGGGCCGATTCAGTTTGCGAGGCTGTTTAGTCAATGTGCAAACCGATAAGCTGGATTTTTATCGAAACCTGATAAATGAAATCGCAGAAGCGATGCCCGGTTTGTGGGGCTATGTCGGTATCGATATTATCGAGAGCGCCGAACTGGGGTCACTTGTGCTGGAAATCAATCCGCGCTTGACCAGTTCTTATGTCGGCATCCGGCAGGCGACCGGCATCAACGTGGCCGAACAGGTTTTGCGCATACGACACGCCGAACCGGTGTTGCAGGCCAGTCGAAACGAAACGATTCAGATCAGTATCAATTAAAAGGCATAATGAATAAACAAATAGCGGGTTGGGATATTGGCGGCGCGCACGTCAAACTGGCATTGCTGGATGAAACCGGCCAAATTCAGGCAATTGCTCAGCAAGCTTGTCCGCTATGGAAGGGGGTGGACTATCTGCATCGCGCGTTGGCCGATTTGGCCGGCCAATTCGATTTGCAAGATTGCCAGCATGCCGTCACGATGACTGGTGAACTGGTGGATTGCTTTACCAGCCGCGAACAAGGCGTCGATGCCATCGTTCAGGCAGTTTGCGAGCATTTTATTGCGGAGCGAGTATCGGTATTTGCAGGCTTGCGCGGCTTTTTGCCGGCAGAGCAAATTCAGCCTGCCGATTGTATGGACATCGCGTCTGCTAATTGGCTGGCTAGTCTGTTGCTGGTAGCAAAGTGCCAGCCAAATGCCTTGTTTGTGGATATAGGTAGTACCACAACCGATATTCTGCTGGTCGAAAACCACCAGTTTAAAGTGCAAGGTTTCACCGACTATCAGCGCCTAGTGTCCGGCGAGTTGGTGTATACCGGCATTGTGCGAACTGCGGTGATGGCGATTGTCCAAGAGGCAGAATTTAACGGCCAGCAAATGGGTTTGATGGCCGAGTATTTCGCGACGATGGCCGATGTGTATCGTTTGACCGGCGACCTGAACGAAGCGCACGATCAGAGCGACACCGCCGATGGCGCGGAAAAGTCGGTTTTGGCCAGTGCCCGCCGTTTGTCGCGGCTGACCGGTTACGAATTCGCTAAGGGCGATCACGCGTTATGGTTGGCATTTGCCCGGCACTTAAAAACCAAGCACACAAGCAAGATTAGTCAGGCTTGCGTCAGGCAGTTACAACGGGCGGAAACCCGCTCGGCGATTAAATTAGTCGGCGCCGGCGTCGGCCGGTTCTTGGCGCGAGACATTGCCCGGGATTTGGGAGTTGATTATCTGGATTTTACCGATTTACTACCGTCAATCGATAAAACCGAGGCTATCGACGCCGCCGACTGCGCGCCGGCCGCCGCCGTAGCTTATCTTGCCGGCGGGTTTGGTTAAAGTTTGCGGCTGAGTTAAAATCGGCATAATGCAAATCATGTCCTTGCGGCACATTCCGGCTGCTTAAAATCACCTCTTAATGCCTTTAGCAAAACCCATTAAACAGTTGCTGCCGTATTTTCCGGACAGTGCGCAATTATTTGCCCCGCTAGCGTCGAGATCTTGGGCGGTTTTGCTGGATAGCGCTCAGCCGCACAGCAAGCAGGATAGGTTCGATATTATCGCTTACGCGCCAGTAGCGACTTTGCAAACTCGCGGCAACATCACCCGCATCGAACGTGACGGCGTGGTGAGCGAAAGCGCAGCGGATCCTTTTGAATTATTGAAACAGCAGTTAGGTACCCCATTAGCCAGTGTCGACGGTTTGCCGTTCAACGGCGGGGCGATCGGTTATTTTGCTTATGATTTGGCTAGGCGCATCGAACGTTTGCCGGCCATGGCAAGCGATGCCGAAAATTTGGCCGAGATGGCGGTAGGCATTTACCGTTGGGCGGTGATAGTCGATCATCAGCGTCGGCAAAGCTGGCTGGTCAGTATTGACCTGCCGGAAAGCGAGCAACAAAGACTGATCGCCGAATTCAGTACAATCACTACTCCGGCAGAGACAGCGCAGTTTAAAGTGCTGCAAGCGCCGCGCGCCAATATGGACAGGGCGGCGTACGCCACGGCTTTTCAGCGCATCAAGCATTATCTGAAAGAAGGCGATTGTTATCAGATTAATTTGACTCAGCGTTTCGAGAGCCCTTGCCAGGGCGACCCATGGCAAGCCTATCAAGTACTGCGGCAGATCAACGCCGCACCGTTTAGCGCCTATCTGAATTTCCCGGATGTGCAGGTCTTAAGTTCTTCGCCGGAGCGCTTTTTAAAAGTCACCGACGGCGCTGTGGAAACCAAACCCATCAAAGGTACCCGGCCGCGCCGGAGCAATTGGGAAGAAGATCAGGCGCAGATAGAGGACTTGGTATCCAGCACCAAGGACCTGGCCGAGAACGTGATGATCGTCGATCTGCTACGCAACGATTTGGGCAAGAGTTGCCGGAAAGGTTCGGTGTGGGTGCCTAGCCTGTTTTCGGTGGAAAGCTATGCCACCGTGCATCATTTAGTCAGCACTGTGACGGGGCAATTAGCAGCCGGCCAACATGCCATCGATTTATTGCGCAGTTGCTTTCCGGGCGGCTCGATTACCGGCGCGCCAAAGATTCGGGCGATGGAAATCATCGAGGAACTGGAGCCGCATCGGCGTGGTATCTATTGCGGCGCGATCGGTTACATCGGTTTCGACGGCAATATGGACACCAATATCGCGATTCGCACGCTGGTGCACAATCAAGGCACGATACGCTTTTGGGCGGGCGGTGGCATCGTTAACGACTCGGTATTGGACGAGGAATATCAGGAATGCTTTGATAAGGCCGCCGCCTTATTGCAGTTGCTCAAGCAGTTTGGCGTATGACGTGTGTGATCAAGTTGGGTGGCAGCTTGATGGAAACAGCCGCCTTGCCTGCTTGCCTGGCGGCGATTGCAAATCGAGCCGACCCCATTGTCATTGTGCCCGGCGGCGGGCCATTTGCCGACCAAGTGCGCACCGCGCAAGGTCAGTGGCATTTCGACGATGTGGCCGCGCATCGAATGGCAATTCTGGCGATGCAGCAAATGGCCTTATTGATGCACAGCCTAATGCCCGAATTTGCTATTGTCGCTGATGCAGCGAGTTTACGTTTCGCATCGCAAGTAAAGCCTGTTCTGATCTGGTCTCCACAAGCCGAGCAATTGGATGAAGCCAATATAGCCGCCAGCTGGGATATTACCTCCGATAGTCTGTCTGCATGGCTGGCTGGCTTCATCCAAGCCGACGAGCTAATTATTGTTAAATCGGCGCACATTCCGGAGCAAGCGAGTTGGCGGGATTTACAACTGCGAGGCATCATCGATGCCGCTTTCCAGGGTTTCGCCGCCCAGGCTAACTACAAAATCACCGTGATGAATAAAGACCACTTTCTATCCCGCCATGATTAATTTTATAAAAGCTATTCTGAACAAGCGTTTGCGCAAGGCTTACTATCAAAGTCGGGAATCCTTGCTGGGCCATCAAAAGCGTGACATTGTGGTGATGCAGGTCGGGCAAGCTTGCGAGAGTTTGAAGGAAAGCCGGGATCAATTCGTCGATGCGTTGGATAAATTTAAAAGCATCGTCCACTTGCCGGATAGTTCGCTGGAACAGCGCTATCAACAACTTAAGCGCCGTTACGATCTGTGCAAGGGTAAGGCTGATCAAGTCGGTCAGCGCATCCAGGCGGTGGAGGAAATTAGCGAGGCCTTGTTTGCGGAATGGGAAATGGAACTGGCTTTATACAGTAACCGGGCTTTGAAGGCGCGCAGCCAGCAGCAGTTGAAAAAATCCAGGCAGCAATACGCGCGATTATTAAAAGCCTTGCAGACTGCGGAAACTCGCATGCAACCGGTGTTAGCGGCGTTTCAGGATCAGGTTTTGTTTTTAAAGCACAACCTTAATGCGCACGCCATTGCGGCTTTGCGGCACGAGTTTATGGAAATTGGTGTGGATATTTCGAAATTGATCGAAGTGATGGAAAAAACCATCAGCGAGGCCAGCCAGTTTGTTGCGGTTCTGGTGGAACAGAAACAACTGCCGGCCCCGGTGCGCAAATAAATTACATGGAATGCATTTTGTAATCGACTCGAGCCGGCGGGTTTTTATCGCGGGCATCAGGGGTTTTTTTGCGGTTTTGGTCGATACGTTCTTGCGAGTACTGCGCAATCATTTGGTCCCAATTGGCGTACTGTTCATAGTCCTTGGCGCCGGCGGCTTTGCGTTTGGCAAACAGTTCTTTACCGTTCTCTATCAGCTGCTCCGGTGTTTTGCCGTCGATCGCGTCCAAAAACTCCTTGTTATTACGGATTTCATCGCGTAATGTCCAGAAAGACACTTCAAACTCGATACGCTGATCCAGTGGCAGTTTTTCCTTGATTTGGCTTATCGATCTGTTGACCGTTTTCAAACTACTGCCGTTGATTTGATTGCTTTTATTGCAACCGGCTAATAACGCACAGAGCAAAAAAACTAAAACAGTTGACGCTTTTCTCATGATGCAGCCCCCCAGTGGCTAAATAAACAAACCCGAATTTTGTATTTATAATGGTTGCAA
>CAZGUM010000227.1:0-6126 GCA_964529085.1 uncultured Methylomonas sp.
TCTGGACATGACTACCTCAATGCGAGCTTTTAATTCAAAATAGCCGCGCTTTATATCAAAAAAACTTTTGTTGGTAAACAACAGCCTGGAAAATAAATTTGATAAAATCGTTTTTATTTCCACCCGCTTCGGATATTACAGGACTTTAATGGCTATCAAACTCGGCATGGTCATGGACCCCATCGGCCAGATCAATATTAAAAAGGACACCAGTTTCGCGATGTTGCTGGAAGCGCAGGCGCGCGGTTGGGAGTTGCATTACATGGAGCTATCCGACCTGTATATGCGTAATGGTCAGGCTTATGCCCGCACGCGTTTGCTGCAGGTGCAGCGCGACGAAAAGGCGTGGTACGGTTTTCAAGGCGAGCAGCAGATTGCGCTGGCGGAGCTGGATGCAATTCTGATGCGTAAGGATCCGCCTTTCAATCAGGAATATATATACGCCACCTATATGCTGGAGCAGGCCGAACGGCAGGGCGTTTATGTGGTCAACAAGCCGCAATCGCTGCGGGATGCCAACGAAAAAATGTTCACCGCCTGGTTTCCGCAATGCTGTACCGACACTTTGGTAGCCAGGGATCCGCGAAAAATTCGCGAATTTTTGCAAGAACACAAGGAAATCATCCTGAAACCCTTGGACGGGATGGGTGGCGCGTCAATCTTCTACGTGCGGGAAAACGATCCCAATCTCAGCGTGATTCTGGAAACCATGACCCAGCACGGCGCCAGTTACATCATGGCGCAAAAATATCTGCCGGCGGTAAAAGACGGCGATAAACGCATTTTGGTGGTAAACGGCGAACCGGTTCCCTATTGTCTGGCGCGGATACCCGCCAGCGGCGAGAGCCGGGGTAATCTGGCCGCCGGAGGCCGTGGCGAAGGCCGGCCTTTAAGCGATCGCGATCGCTGGATTGCCGAACAGGTCGGGCCAACCCTGCGCGAAAAAGGTCTGATATTCGTTGGCCTGGATGTGATCGGCGATTATTTGACCGAGGTGAATGTCACCAGTCCGACCTGCGTGCAGGAACTGGATAAACAGTTCGGCATCAATATCAGCGCACAATTAATGGATCACATCGCCGCCAAGCTGCAAGCCTGAGTATGTATGCGCCGGAATTAACACCCACTCCGTTATCGCAGGGCGATTCACTGCTGACGGCTTTGTTTGTGGCGGCGGTGCTGCACGTAATCGTGTTGTTGGGGGTTAATTTCACAGCGCCGCAACCGCCCAAGATCAACCGTTCGATTGAAATAACCGTTGCTCATGCGCCGGTCAAAAAGGCGCCCAAGGATGCGAAATATCTGGCGGCAGAACATCAAATAGGCGCCGGCGAAGAAACCCGCAAACCGGAACCGCCGCAGCAAAAAATAGCGACCCAGGACCAGCCGTTCAGTCCGCCGGTTAAAAAAATCCTGCCGCATCCGGCCGTCGCTCAGGTCAAACCGGTCGCCGAGAAAATTTTGACGCAACCGAAAGCGCCGGTGAAAGTGGTGGCCGAGCCCGAGCAGCCGATAGAAATGCCGGAAGCCGTTGAAGTTCAGGAATCCGCCCCCAAATTATCGCCGGAAGCACTTCAGCAACAAATTGCCCAGTTAGGCGAACGTATCCGCAACAGCCAGCAAAGCGCTCAGGATACCAAGATCAAATTTGTCAACTCGATCAGTACCCACAAGTATTTGGCTGCGCAGTACGTCAAGGATTGGGAAGACAAGGTTGAGCGGACCGGAAATCTGAATTATCCTGAGGCCGCGCGCAAAAACGGTGCATCGCAATCCTTGACCATGGATGTTGGGATCAATGCCGACGGCAGTATTTACAGCATGCGAATTGTTCGGTCTTCCGGCAATGCCGCATTAGATGACGCCGCTAAACGCATTGTGAAGATGAGCGCGCCCTTTGCTGCGTTACCCGATGATTTGTTAAAAGAAGTGAACGTTTTGGTGATTACCAGGGTCTGGAAATTCTCAGATGAAACCGGCATGACTGCCCGCTAGCCCATACAGCACTCCAATGACAGATGTTACTTATTTAAATAACCAGTTTTTGATTGCGATGCCCGGCCTAGCCGATCCGCATTTTTTTCATACGGTTACCTATTTGTGCCAACACAACGACGAAGGCGCGCTAGGTATCGTTATCAACCGGCCAACCGGTATGAAGTTGCGCGATATTTTCGAGCAAATGGGCATCAAAACCGAACTGGAAAACGTGTTGGAGACGCCGGTGTTTGCCGGTGGCCCGGTGCAGCAGGAGCGCGGCTTTGTGATTCATAATTCCTGTGAGCAGCGCTGGGATTCCAGCATCAGTACCGCTGACAATATTACCCTCACCAGCTCCCGCGACATTCTCGAGGCCATCGCCGAAGGTAAAGGCCCAAGCCATTATTTAATCGCACTGGGTTACGCCGGCTGGGGTAGTGGTCAGCTGGAGAAAGAAATGGTCGAAAACGCCTGGCTAAACACGCCCTGCGGCGAAGCGATACTCTACGAAACGCCGATCAGCCAGCGCTGGAATGCGGCGGCCGGGCAGCTGGGTATCGATATCAATCGTCTGACCACGCCGGCGGGCCATGGTTAAGCGCGACCCGCTGGCGGCGAAATTCAGTAGTAGCACTTACCTGGGGTTTGATTTCGGCAATAAAAAAATCGGCGTCGCGGTCGGTCATGCCGATACCGGCATCGCCAGCCCGCTGCAAACTATCCGTTCGCTCGACCAGGTTCCCGATTGGAACAAGATTGGCCTGCTGATCGCCGAATGGCAGCCCGAGGGTCTGGTGGTCGGAATTTCCCGGCAAAACGACGGTTCGGATAATGTTGTTACCCCGCGCATGCAAAAATTCTGCCGCCAACTTAATGGCCGTTACAATCTGCCGGTACATCAAATCGACGAAACCTTGACCACTTTCGCAGCTAAGCAAATGCTGTTTGACGATTTAAAAGTCAGCGCTGCTAAACTATGGGAGGTGCAAGATCAACTTGCGGCTCAAATCATCCTGCAAAGCTGGTTTGATCAATAGGCAAATGATAAAAAGGTAAAGACGAAAAACGGTTTGGGCTTCTGCCTTTCCTCCCGCCTGTTTCGCCTTTTGTCTAAATTTTATAATAATAAGATTCCCACTCTAATTCGCCATGCCAATCGCTACTCTCAATATCGACATCCTGCTCGACAACCTGGAAGCGGCGATTCGCCAACAGATTGTCGATAGAAGATTACATAATCCGTTACTGATAGGCATTCACAGCGGCGGGGCCTGGATTGCCCGGCACATTCACCAACGCTTAGGGCTGACAGAGACGCTGGGCTTATTGGATATTACCTTTTATCGCGACGATTTTTCGCAAATCGGCATGCATCCCAAGGTCAAGACCAGCCAACTGCCGCCTCATCTGGAAGGCCGTGACATCATCTTGATCGACGACGTGTTTTACACCGGCCGCACCATCCGCGCTGCTCTGAACGAGATTTTCGATTACGGCCGTCCGAACCAAGTGGTGTTGGCGGTGTTGATCGAGCGTAATGGCCGGCAGATTCCGCTACAACCGGATTGTTGCGGCATCCGCATCGATCTGGCCGGCGATCAGCGTATCAAACTGACCGGCCCCGATCCGCTGGGCATCGAGATTCAATCCCCGCAGGTGGTGGCGGCATGACCCGGCATATCCAGCTTACCGAGCAAGGCAAGCTCAAACATTTCCTGACCATCGAAGGACTGGACAAACAGCTGCTGACCGAGATTCTGGATACCGCCGAATCGTTTGCCGGTATGTCCGAACATCAGGTCAAAAAGGTGCCCTTGCTGCGCGGCAAGACCATCGTCAACCTGTTTTTCGAGAACAGTACTAGGACCCGGACCACTTTCGAACTAGCCGCCACCCGGCTGTCGGCGGACGTGCTAAGCATGAATATCGCCACCTCCGCCACCTCCAAGGGCGAGAGTCTGCTGGACACCATCCATAATCTGGAAGCGATGCATGTGGACATGTTTGTGGTTCGCCATGCCCTCAGTGGTGCCGCGCATTTCATCGCCCAACACACGGCACCGCATATCAGCGTGATTAACGCCGGTGACGGCCAGCATGCCCATCCCACCCAGGCGATGCTGGATATGTTCACGATCCGGCAACATAAGAAACAATTCGAGGGTCTGAAAGTGGCTATCGTCGGCGATATTCTGCATTCGCGGGTGGCGCGTTCGCAGATTCTGGCTTTAAACACCTTGGGTGTTGCCGAAGTGCGGGTGATTGCGCCAAAGACATTGCTGCCGGCACAAGTCAAAACCATGGGCGTAATACCCATGCACGATATGGACGAAGGGTTGGATGATGTGGATGTGGTCATCATGCTGCGTTTGCAAAAAGAACGCATGAACTCGGCGTTTTTGCCTAGCGAAAGCGAATTTTTCCGCTGCTTCGGTTTGACCGAAGCCAAGCT
This sequence comes from uncultured Methylomonas sp., assembly GCA_964529085.1. GTDB lineage: Bacteria > Pseudomonadota > Gammaproteobacteria > Methylococcales > Methylomonadaceae > Methylomonas. The sequence goes on from CAZGUM010000227.1 coordinate 4,433, forward strand.
TAAACACGCCAAAGCCGATGCTATCGTAATGCACCCGGGACCGATCAATCGGGGTGTGGAGATTGCCTCCAGCGTCGCCGACGGCCCGCAATCGGTGATATTGCAACAAGTCAGCAATGGCGTCGCGGTGAGAATGGCGATTATGTCGATGGCCATGCACAGTCAGGGAGGTACGGCATGACCAAGATTTTGATTAAAAACGGCCGTATCATCGACCCCGCTAATAACATCGACGCCGTTGGCGCTGTGTGCATTGCTGACGGCAAGATCGTCTCTGTGCTGGAGCAAGCCGCCGATTTCACGGCCGAGCAGATCATCGATGCCAGCGGCCGGATCGTTTGCCCCGGTTTCGTCGATCTTAGTGTGCGCTTGCGCGAACCCGGTCATACACAGAAAGGCAATATCCTCAGCGAAACCCGGGCCGCGCTTAGCGCCGGCGTCACCTCGCTGTGTCTGCCGCCGGATACCAAGCCCTGCATCGATAGCCCGGCGGTAGTCGAGTTCATCAAGGACAAGGCCGAAAAGGCCGACTACCCGCAAATCCACAGCATCGGTGCATTGACACAGCGCTTGGCCGGAACCGAACTGAGCGCGATGTTCGCGCTGAAGCAGGCCGGCTGTATCGCCGTCAGCAATGCCAGCGAGCCGCTCGGCAATCTGTTGATATTGCGGCGGGCGATGGAATACGCCAGCAGTCACGATTTATTGTTGATGTTCCGTGCCAATGAAGCGGCTTTGTCCGGCAAGGGCTGTGCGCACGAAGGCGCGGTAGCCAGCCGTTACGGTTTGCCCGGCATCCCGGAAGCCGCCGAATCCATCGCGTTGGCCCAATGTCTGGAGTTGGCGGAATTGACCGGCTGCCGGGTACATATCAGCCAAATCAGCTGTAAGCAATCGGTGATCAAGTTACAACAAGCCAAGAAATATGGCCTGGATGTCACGGCCGACGTGGCGATTCAGCAATTGCATCTGACCGAAGACAACATTAGCCCGTTCGACAGTAATTACCATGTCATGCCGCCGCTACGTAGCGCCATCGATCGCCAGTACTTACGCGAAGGGCTGGTTAACGGTACCATCGATGCGATTTGTTCGGATCACCAGCCGCACGATCTGGATGCCAAGCTGGGTGCGTTTCCGGAAACCGAACCGGGGGTCGCCTCGTTGGAAACCCTGTTGCCGCTCAGCCTGACGTTGACTCAACAGCACCGCATTGGCCTGTCGCAAGCCATTGCCGTGCTAACCTGCAAGCCGGCGCAGATTTTGGGTCTGGCTAGTGGGGCGCTGACGCCGGGGTTTAACGCAGATGTCTGTATTTTCGATCCCCAAGCCAGTTGGCAAGTCAACCGCGACAATTGGCGCAGTGCCGGTTGTAATACGCCGTATTGGCTGCAGACCCTGACCGGGCGCGTGACCCATACCTTGCTGGCCGGTAAAATCGTTTACCGCCTGTCGGAAGCATCGTGAAATTCGCTCCGGCAAAGCAAAAATCCCTCCCTATGCATGGAGCGTTGTGCTCGTTAAGGAATAAACCATGAGTTGCATCAAGAACCGCCGCAGCGACGGCGCGGCTTCATCCAGTATCATCGACGACCTGAAAGGCGATCAGTCCTGGCGGATTTTTCGCATCATCAGCGAATTTACCGAAGGCTTCGACGAACTGTCCGGTTTGTGCGACGCGATTTCGATTTTCG
>CAZGUM010000228.1:0-6089 GCA_964529085.1 uncultured Methylomonas sp.
TTTCGCCGTTAAAAGCGGAAGTGATCGGTGAGGGCATCGATTTGGTGATCGTCCGCGAATTGGTTGGCGGCCTGTATTTCGGCGAAAAAGAAATGGGCGTCAACGATGCCGGTTTGCGTTATGTGCGCGAAACCCTGGAATACGACGAATCGCAAATTCGCCAAATCATGCAGCAAGCGTTCAAACTGGCCAGCAAACGCCGGAAATTGTTGCACAACATTCATAAAAGCAATGTGCTGAAATCCAGCGTGTTGTGGAATGAGGTGATGGAAGAAGTGGCGAACGACTATCCGGATGTACAAGTGGTGAATATGCTGGTGGATGCCGCCGCTACCGCGCTGTGCCTGAAACCCACCCAGTTCGACGTGATGGTGATGGAAAACATGTTTGGCGACATCCTCAGCGACCAGGGCGGCGGAATCTTGGGCTCCTTGGGTTTGATGCCTTCGGCTTGCATCGGTCCGGATAAAGCCTATTACGAGCCATCGCACGGTTCGGCACCGGACATTGCCGGCAAAAATATCGCCAATCCGTATTCGATGATAGGTTCGGTGGCGATGATGCTGGAAAACAGTTTTGATATGGAAGCGGAAGCCAAAAACGTCTGGGCGGCGATGCAGGGCGTGTTTGCCGACGGTTATTCCACCGCCGATCTGTCCAAACCCGGCAGCGGCGTGACCATGATCAGCACCGTCGAGTTCGGCGATAAGGTGGTCGAGAAGTTGCGCGCTATGCCTAAGGTCTAAGCGGGCCTTTTTGGCATACGATAACGGGCATAGTGCGGTCTAGCCGATACGATGTCCGTTAATCTTCTAGGCTAGGCTGGCGTTGCCAGAATCGGGAACAAGCCGATCATGCCTTTGGCGATAAATTCCACTGCTATGGACGCCAGCAATAAACCCATCACCCGCGTTACCACATTCATACCGGTTTGGCCCATCATGTCGGCAATCTTGGGTGCGGACAGCAACGCCGCCAATACCAACAACGAGACGGTTAAAATCACCGCGACGAATAACAAAAAATGAGTCAGCGACAAATCGTTGTGAGCATAAACGATGGTAGTGCTGATCGCGCCGGGTCCGCTGAGTAAAGGAATTGCCAAGGGTACGACGGCGACCGACTCTTTTTCGTAGGATTCGGCTCGTTCTTCCGGGGTGTGGCGGGAACGGTCGTCGCTGGCGCGCAGCATGGATATGCCCATCAACAACACCAAGATGCCGCCCGCTACCCGAAACGCCGATAGGCTGATGCCGAAATAATGCAGGATATGTTCGCCGGCGACTAAGGAAATCAATAACACCATGGCCACCGCAAAGGCGGCAATGATTGCGGTGCGTTGTCTATCCGCCGGTCTTTTATGTGCGGTCAAAGCCAGAAATGCCGGGATTGCGCCTATGGGGTTGACCACGGCAATCAAGCCCGCCAGCAATTGTATATATTCGTTCCAGTTCATTTGTCCGCTCGTCGCTTAGGGTTGATGGCAGCATCTGGGCCATTGTGCGGCATTCTGTCGTGATGCCGCCAAATAATCTTACGGCGCACGATGCTGTTTTTAGATGCAGGTTCGGCGACAGCTGTTTCTAAAGGTGACCGGCTAAATGACGGGCTGAAAAATGTCCATCACAATTTCATATTCCGGCATGTCCGGAAAAAAAGCCGGTGCGGGTGCCGGGCAAAGGGTATCCCGTCATCTTCTCCGTCTTGGCGGGATGCGCGCCCGTCGGCGAAAATACCAGTAATAAAGGATGTGGAATCGATACGTCATTATTCTCAGGGGAGCGAAGCATGTGGTTAATCCCGTATTCGGACGCTTCCGGCCAAGCCTCGTCGGCATTACCGTTTAATTGATTCGGTTGGCATGTACTATGCGCCACGTCCCGCATATAAATGGCTTGCCCCGGTTCGACAGTGGCGTCGCGAAGATCCAGCCAGAACATGCCGGCCAGAGCCGCGACCGGTAGCGCGAACAGTAGTGTTTGCCGGCTATTGCGTTCAACAAGAAAGGACTTTAACTGCCTAATATTCATGGTATGACTTCCTATGCGAGTTTGGCGCCAGCGGCTTATGTTTTCGGTTGCGGTTTCCGGTAGATATACCTGAGTACTTGGCGTGGTCTTGGTAATCTTGAATTCGACGTTGACCCTGCGCGAGCTTGTGCCGCCAAAATCGAATGCCACATTGGTCAAGCCGGGTTTACAGTATTTCGGTGCTTCGGACGGAGTTGGCTTCTACGCCGCAAACCACGGGCGTTCGAAGCCAGTCCGGAACTTTCCGCTATGCCGCTATGATGTTGCTTGATAGCGCCCACCGCAAACACCGGGATCAAGACTAATCTCGATCCAGGGTTCTCGGCATCGTTATATTCCGGTTGTTTCCTGCCTTTTCCAACGCAATTAGCTTAAGCCGCTGTATGCCGTTAAAAATCGAAGGTTTCCACTTCGGAAATCAGAAACGTTGGCGCGCCGCCGCTGGAAATCTCCACCGCATGCGCCGCTGTTTCCTGGCCGCCGGGCGAACTTAGGCAAGCTTGCAAGTCGCTCAGGGATGGGAAGTACACTTCGGCGATACGATGAAACTGCGCGGCGCTTTGGTCGGTATTGGATTTGATCAGGGAGGCGACGAAGCGGGTCTTCCCGGCCAACTTTTCCACCGCCATCGGCACGTGTTCGTCGGCATAGCGGCGTTCGAAGGTTTCCAGGTCGGTCGGTACGGGATACATCACAATTAATTTTGCTGCTTTCATAGGTTTCTCGAATGTTTTTGTAAAAAGGAGATGCTATGAGACTCCTTTTTATGGGGTTTGTAAAATACCGGTTTTCTATGAAACAATAGGTTTTTCCTATTCTATAGAGGGCTAAATATGGAAATGCAACAAATACGCTATTTCCTGGCGGTATGCGATAAGGGGTCGTTTACGCGGGCCGCGCAATCGGCTTATGTCGCGCAGCCGTCATTGACGCAAGCGATTAAAAAGCTGGAGGACGAACTGGGCGGGGAGTTATTCAGCCGCGAACGCAGCGGCTGTCGTTTGACATCGCTGGGGCGTTTGGTGGAACCGACTCTGAGGCAGATTTTTCACGAGGCGCAAACCATCAAGGCCGAGGCTGTCCGCTTCAGCCGCTTGAACACCGTGCCGCTACGCATAGGCGTGATGGCTACTATTGCCGCGCAGCATATGAGTCCGTTCTTTGCCGACTTCCAGCAAGAACGGCCGCATGTGGAATTGGAGCTGGTGGTGGATAGCGAGTGTAATCTGCTGCAACAATTGGACGAGGGAAGGCTGGATTTGATGGTCAGTGCGCCGACCTCGCCGCTGCCGGCGCATTTACAGTCCTTAAAGCTGTACGAAGAGCGTTATGTGGTGGTTTTTAACGACAAGCATCGCTTCAATCAATTGGAGGTCATTGATTTGGCGACCATCCAATCCGAGCCTTATCTGGATCGCCTAAACTGCGAATTACGCGAAACCTTGCGCGGCGTTTGCCTGGGCCGGCAGATCAATCTCTATGCGGCTTATAGAAGCAACAGCGAGGAATGGATATTGAGCATGGTGCGGGCCGGGATAGGCGTGGCGTTGATGCCGGAATTCAGTGTGCCGAAGCGGGGCGATAAGCTCAAAACCCGATATTTATCCGATCCGGAAATTCGGCGCACGATTTTCGCGGTTTACCAGGATTCGGCGGCGACAAATCCGGAAGTAAGCCAGTTGCTGGAAAAGTTTAAAGTTGGGTTTTGACGGGGGGCGATTAGTTTATCCGCGTCTTGGCTAAGCAATTTGTGTTAATTTGCGCGCAATCCGCCGCCGCTTAGCCGGGCGAACCCAGAATTCTAACAGGACCGCGCTTTACCATGATTGATGTCGATATCTCCGCTGTAAAAAATTATTTGTTGAATTTACAAGACCGAATTTGTATTGACTTGGAGGTACTGGAGCCTGCGGCGCGATTCGTCGAGGATGCTTGGGGCCGTGTGGAAGGCGGTGGCGGGCGGTCGCGGGTATTGACGAATGGCGAAGTATTTGAGCAGGGTGGGGTGAATTTTTCGCACGTGTTTGGCGCCAGTTTGCCGCCGTCGGCGACAGCGAAGCGGCCTGAGTTGGCCAATCGGCAATTCGAGGCGATGGGGGTGTCCTTGGTAATGCATCCGCGCAATCCTTACGTGCCGACATCGCATGCCAATGTAAGGTTTTTTATTGCCAAAAGAGAAGGCGAGCCGTCTATTTGGTGGTTCGGCGGCGGCTTCGATTTGACGCCGTTTTATCCATTCCGTGAAGATGTGTTGCATTGGCATCAAGTGGCGCGTCAGGCATGTCAGCCGTTTGGCGACGATGTGTATCCGCGCTATAAAAAATGGTGCGACGAGTATTTTTTTTTGAAGCACCGTAACGAAACTCGGGGCGTCGGCGGATTGTTTTTTGACGATCTGAATGAGCCGGATTTTGCGCAAGCGTTTGCCTTCATGCAGAGTGTCGGGAATCACTATTTGGACGCTTATTTGCCTATTGTGCAGAAGCGTAAAGACCATGTTTACGGCGAGCGGGAGCGCAATTTTCAGTTGTACCGCCGCGGCCGTTATGTCGAGTTTAATTTAGTGTATGACCGCGGGACTTTGTTTGGTCTGCAATCCGGAGGCAGAACTGAATCGATATTAATGTCGATGCCGCCGGTGGCGCACTGGCAATACAACTGGCAGCCGGAGCAGGGGAGTCCGGAAGCGGAGCTTTACGATTCCTATTTGCAGCCGCGCGATTGGTTGGGGATCTAGCTGTTTTTACTTGCTCGTGCGCGGCCGGGTCTGTTGAGTGTTAAATTTAAAAGATGGGAGTTTGTCGATAGTCAAGTGGGCTTGAGGCTTTTTTTCGATTATTAGTTAAAGTTCACAAAAATTCTGCCGCTATAACAAACGGTATGGTGTTAACGGTCTTGAAGGATGCGGAATTTGGGTGTTGCGTCCGTGATGTTTAGATCTGCTTAATTGCCGTTTTGTTTTTTGTCTGTCAGCGTCTAGGTGAATCTTATGACTACGATTAATTCATTGACAACATCCCTGTATGTTTCGCAAACCACTATCAGTATATCCAGCACCGCCAGCACACAAAAGGACGACGACCGGCAGCGCTCGGCCGTGAATGGCAGAGGGGAGGAGAAGCATGGTCATCATCACTCGGGTGGTGCGTTTATGCATAACGTCGTGCAAGCCTTGCAAAGTTTTGGATTAAGTATTCCAGGTGGTAATAGCGATTCGTCTGCCAGTGATAATAACAATGCTGACGGCGGGCAAACTAATTCTTCCAGCCTGGGTCAATTACTGCAGACGTTTTTGCAGGATTTGCGGCAAGTGTTGAAACAAAGCGGCGTGCAACCGTCCGGTAACAGTGAGGGAGCCGGCTCTAATGTTGCGCAATCTTCGCTGCAACAAAGCGGATCTGCCGCGGTGACGCCGACAGTTGCAACGCCAGCCGGGCAAACGGCGTCAAGCGGCGCCCACAATAACGTCGCTACTCCAAGCGCCGCGACAACTTCAGCTGCAAGCTCGGCGACAAGCGCAACCGCGGCCGATGTGCACCAAGCCTTGCATAGCTTTTTACATGATTTGCGGCAGGCCTTGAAATATAGCGGCGATCTGCGTCAAGCGTCGTCTTATAGCGACGATGGCGGCTCTGGCCCAAAAGCGGTAGGGCGAAACGGTTACGGTCGATTCACCGATAACCTACAAAGCTTAATAACAGCCTTGAGCGACAGCGCCGGCAGCCTTAGCGGCAAATACAAAGATTTACAGGATAGTTTTGATAGCCTGATGAGCGCGCTCGGTACTACCGCGAATGGCAAAAAGCCAACTTTGTTGGAGTTCTTGAATAAGTTGGCGGGCAACGGTGAGAGTAGTGCGCCGGTATCTGGCGGTACGGGTTCTATCGTATCGGCGACGGCTTGAGCAGGGCATTTGTTCGGCTTCGGCAGAAAAAGCTTGCATAAGCGATTTAGGTCGTTATAATGCGCGGCTCGAACGATAGACTTTAGGCGCGTAGCTCAGCTGGTTAGAGCACCACCTTGACATGGTGGGGGTCGGTGGTTCGAGTCCACTCGCGC
>CAZGUM010000229.1:0-6070 GCA_964529085.1 uncultured Methylomonas sp.
GATTATGTTCATCTCGAATTCTCCAAAAACAAAGTTACTATCGGTCAGTCCGCTTCCGGTCGAGACATCCTTGAATTTTATGTCGACACCAGAAAACGGACGAGTGCTTGCTGGCCAAACTCGGCGTCAAATCAATATGGCGTAATTAGACTTCCTTCAGACCAGTTGGCAAGTTCATTCTATTGATGCGGCAACCGCTACGTTATGTACTTGTCCGCCTGTGTTGAGGTAATTATGCATAGAAGAGAGTGCAAAAAGCCTGCGCCCTCAGTCCGCATTGAATGTAACGTGTCAACATCCTAGGCTAGAGCATCAATATTTTTGCCATTTCTCCAGCCATAATCATTAATCGTGAAGGTTGCTGGCTCTATGAAACGGCGCATCATTCCTTCGGCACATAAAGAATGTGGCGTTTGGTATCGGCTTGATTAATCGGGAATGTTGGTTGTGATGTGACTCCATGCCTCTTGCTTCGTTCGCAATTGAAATAAACCGCCATATCGGCCGGTTATTAAAGGATGCTCAAAAAATAACTCAAAAAGGGCAAAGTTAAAGGCTTCAATGGGTTTTACTGGGAATGCTTGGGGCACAAAAAACCCCGCGAAGCCTTGAGATTTGCGGGGTTTTGGATTGGTCTGGGCCTGTCTGAAACAGGCTTAACCGTTATAGGCTATAGTACATATCCAACTCAACAGGGTGAGTGCTCATGCGTAGACGAGTCACATCTTCTTGTTTCAGGGCAATGTAGCCGTCGATTACGTCGTCGGTGAATACGCCGCCACGAGTCAAGAACTCACGGTCTGCATCCAGGGCGGCCAATGCTTCGTCCAAAGAGAAAGCGACTTGCGGGATCGCTTTTTCTTCTTCTGGTGGCAAGTCATACAAGTCTTTATCCATCGCTTCGCCTGGGTGAATCTTGTTTTGGATACCGTCAAGACCCGCCATCAACATGGCAGAGAATGCCAAGTATGGGTTAGCAGTGGAGTCAGGGAAACGTACTTCGATACGGCGACCTTTTGGGTTGGTGACGTAAGGAATACGGATAGACGCAGAGCGGTTACGCGCTGAATAAGCCAGCATCACCGGCGCTTCGAACCCTGGAACCAGACGTTTGTAGCTGTTGGTTGAAGGGTTGGTAATCGCGTTCAATGCTTTAGCGTGTTTGATGATCCCGCCGATGTAGTACAGCGCGGTTTCAGACAGGCCGCCATACAGGTTACCTGTGAACAGGTTAACGCCGCCTTTTGCCAGCGATTGGTGAACGTGCATACCGCTACCGTTGTCGCCTACCAGTGGTTTAGGCATGAATGTGGCTGTTTTGCCGTAGGCGTGAGCGATGTTGGCGATCACGTATTTCAAGCCCAGTACTTCGTCGGCTTTTTTAACCAGTGTGTTGAATTTAACGCCGATTTCACATTGGCCGGCAGTTGCCACTTCGTGGTGGTGAACTTCGACGGTTTGGCCGATTTCTTCCAGAACCAAGCACATTGCAGAGCGCATGTCTTGGAAAGAGTCGACTGGCGGTACAGGGAAATAACCACCTTTAACGCCTGGACGGTGACCGATGTTGCCGTTTTCGTAAACTTTTTCTGAGTTCCAGCCGGCTTCTTCGGAATCGATACTGTAAGAGCAGCCGCCCATGCCAGTGTTCCAGCGTACGTCGTCGAAAATGAAGAATTCGTTTTCAGGGCCGAAGAACGCGGTGTCGGCGATACCGGTAGATTGCAAATAAGCTTCGGCACGTTTGGCGATGGAGCGTGGATCGCGCGCATAGCCTTGCATATCTTTAGGTTCGATAATGTCGCAACGCAAGATCAGGGTTTTGTCGTCGAAGAAAGGATCGATAACCGCAGTGCTTGGATCCGGCATCAGAATCATGTCTGATTCGTTGATGTGTTTCCAGCCGGCGATGGATGAACCATCGAACATGTTACCTTCTTCAAAGGTGTCTTCGTCGATAGTGTGTGCTGGAAAAGTAACGTGTTGCTCTTTACCGCGGGTGTCGCAGAAGCGGAAATCGACAAATTTTACGTCGTTTTCTTGGATTAATTTCAGAACGTGATCAACAGACATTAGTGAGGGTCTCCGTAGGTTGTAGTTGTTTTGGTTGAGAAGCTAAAACGGTTTAACAATATCATCAAACGCAGTAAAGAGCTATAACAAACCTAGCCTCCAACCGTGTGTTGGAGGCGCGTTTATTTTTATCTAAAAGATTTTCAATTTAGCCATTTAGAAAGTGACTACGGCATCGGCCGAGAACAGGAATTGGGTTCTATTGTTTCCAATGCCATTTGCGTCAACACCAAACACTTTTTGATCAGAGTAATCCAAGCGCATGTTAGGTCTTAAGCTTAACCATTTGGCTGGTTTGTAGTTTAAGCCAACAGTCAATTCGTAATAGTTTGTTCCGGGAGTCGGTACGCTGAAATTGCCGTTGCCGCTCATCCAGCCGTTGCAAGAGCCGCCAGTGACGTTATACGCGGCGCCATTACCGCCGTAAGTGTTGACGCCTGCGACGCAACGGCCCGCACCGTTAACACGGTAGCCGTTGTTGTCGCGGAACCATTCCGCCCTGACACCGGCGCTCAATTTGTCGGTAGCATCATAAATCAGGTAGGAATTGATGCCGTACCATTCGGCATTTTGCAGGTTGCTGTTAGTCATGCCGGCAGCAACTGCATTGATGCCATTGGCGGTTATGACTTTCTCAGCAAAGCCATGATCATGTTGAATGATGAAATGCAGTTTGTCGGTGAAGTTGTGTTTACCGACTAAGCTGTAGATGCCCCATAGGTTATTGTTGTTGTCTGCTTGTCGACCCAGTGTGGTGGTTAAATTTAAAGATGTGCCGGCGTCATCGCTAGTCCAGGTACCGCCGCCTAACCATGACCAGGTTCCCAGGTTGCGATCGAAGTTACCATCCCAGCCGCCAGTGGCGCTGCCGGTAACCGCGCCTGCCATTACGCTCCAATTGCTGTTCAGACTGTATGTGCCGTAAGCGCCGGTGTGAGTGAAAGGCTCGCCATATTGCATCGTATATGGTTTAGAAACCATAAAGTTGTCGGGCGATGTAACCACTTCATAGCCCAATGGGGTGTAAAAATGGCCGACTTTAAGATCAATACCGCTACCTACAGGTAAATTGAATTCCGCATAAGCGTTAGGCAATGCGATGCCGTAATTTTGGTCGCCTGATAAATGTAAATCCCAGTTGCCACGTGGCGCGGCTGCACCCGTTAACGGATTGAAAGCAGGGTTGCCGTATGCTTGGGTGAAAATGGCATCGGAGCCGTACATAAAATCAACCCGACCGCCCCAATCGAAACTATCACCACCCACTGTAATCGCTTTTTGCAGATAGAAATTCAATTGGTTCATTTGGAACTGCGAATCTCTGTCTTGAAATGTCACGGGACCGTTAAAGCCATTGTGCGTGGAGTTAGCATTCACGCTTACGCTCGTTTCCAGCCAGCCGCCGAACTTCAGATTATGATCTTTCATAAACTTCGCTTCATTCGGATCAAGCCCAGCGGCACCAAGCAGGCCGGATGCTTCTGTCCAGCTCTCCGCGCTAGCCGCTGCGCTGCAAATCACCAACAGACTCGCTAAGTAAGCGCGGGTGTGTGGTTTTGTTAACGTTATGTTGTTTCTCATGGTGGTTATCCCCTAGGGTCAGTGACTACTGGAAATTATTTAGCATTTTTTAGGCCAGATTCGATTTATTAAAAATCAACAAGATAAGCTCCATATGTAGGCTAGTTCATGAATCGCAATGGTGCAAATTCTTTTTGTTGCACCAATGTGATGCGATGTTGCTGTGTTGCTACAAGGCCTTGGTTTTTATAATGGAAATGGAGCCAAACAGGTGTATCAAGGCTTGCAGCAAGGGCTTGAGTTGCAATGGTGCAATCCTTTGGTGCGCGCACCAATAGAGTGCGATTCTATTGTGCTTTTAGGGCGGGGGTTTAATAAATCGTTAAAAATCATGCAAATAAATAATGGCATGCATCATGCTTTGCTTGTTTCGGGAATTTACTAACTCAAGCAAAGAGGTGTTGAACTATGAAACTGATAACAGCGGTGGTTAAGCCGTTTAAGCTGGACGACGTGCGCGAAGCGTTGTCGGATATCGGTGTATCTGGCGTAACGGTTACTGAAGTAAAAGGCTTTGGTCGGCAGAAGGGCCATACGGAACTGTATCGCGGTGCCGAATATGTGGTGGATTTTTTACCCAAGGCAAAAATAGAGGTAGCGGTTGCGGATGCTTTGCTTGAGCAAGCCGTAGAAGCGATTGTGAAAGTAGCCAATACCGGAAAGATCGGCGATGGCAAAATTTTTGTAACCGATCTGGAACAGGTGGTTCGGATTAGAACCGGCGAATCCGGCGAAGAAGCTCTTTAATATCAAGATGGGGAAACGAACAATGAAATATTTAACAGGCATGGCGCTGTTCGCGCTGTTTGGACTCTCGGGCGTGGCGTTTGCGGAAGAAGTAGCGGCGCCTGCCGTGCAAGCTACCGTCAATAAAGGCGATACCGCATGGATGATAGTGGCGACCATATTGGTGGCCTTGATGGTAATTCCCGGATTGGCGCTGTTTTATGGCGGCATGGTGCGCGCCAAGAATATGTTGTCTATTCTGATGCAAGTCTTTGTAATCTTTTCTTTGTCGGCACTGTTGTGGGCTACTTACGGTTATAGTGTGGCCTTTACCGAAGGCAACGCGTTCTTCGGCGGCTTTAGTAAGGCTTTCCTGAAGGGCATTACCCCGGATTCGATGGCGGCGACTTTCAGTAAAGGCGCCTATGTGCCGGAATTCATTTACGCGGCGTTTCAGCTAACGTTTTCGGCTATCACACCGGCATTGATCATCGGCGCATTTGCCGAGCGGGTTAAATTTTCGGCGGTACTGTTGTTTACCGTGATTTGGTTTAGCTTCTGCTATTTGCCGATGGCGCATATGGTTTGGTATTGGGCCGGTCCGGATGCTTATACCGACGCCGCCGCCGCGGAAACCGCCGGTGCGACTGCAGGCTTTCTGTTCCAAAAAGGCGCCTTGGATTTTGCGGGCGGCACCGTGGTACATATTAACGCGGGTATTGCTGGCTTGGTTGGTTGCTTGATGATAGGCAAACGTATCGGCTACGGTAAGGAATTTATCGCACCGCACAGCGTAACCATGAACATGATAGGTGCGTCCTTGCTGTGGATAGGCTGGTTCGGATTCAATGCCGGTTCCAACCTGGAAGCCAACGGCTTGGCGGCATTGGTCTTCGTCAACACTTTATTGGCAGCCGCCGCAGCGACATTGGCTTGGATGGGGGCGGAATGGGCCGTGCGCGGTAAACCAAGTATGTTGGGTGCTACTTCCGGCGCGGTTGCCGGTTTGGTCGCGATTACGCCTGCTTGCGGTTGGTCAGGGCCGATGGGAGCTATCGGTTTGGGTCTAGTGGTCGGCGCGGTTTGCTTCTGGTCGGTAACCTTTTTAAAGCACGCATTGAACTACGACGACTCGCTGGACGCGTTTGGCGTGCATGGGGTGGGCGGTATCATCGGTGCCTTGGGTACCGCAGTGGTTGCCAGCCCAGATTTGGGTGGTACTGGGGTATGGGATTACGTGACCAACGCGACCTTGCCTGACTACAGCGTATTGACGCAACTTACCAGCCAAGCCTGGGGTGTCGGTGTTGCGATTGTTTGGTCCGGTGTCGTCTCTTTCGTGGCATTCAAAATTGCCGACGTGGCCTTGGGGCTGCGCGTCAGCGAAGCTACCGAGCGTGAAGGTCTGGATGTCACCGAACATGGCGAAACCGCTTATCACGTATAGGATCGAACGCTGCGGTTAACGCGAAAAAAACGGGTGGTCGGCGATGGCTGCCCGTTTTTGTTATCATAAAGCACAACTTTGGTGCTTTTGCCCGTGTAAATTGTAGTTTTTAGTGGATTTACTTATTATTTTTTTGGCGGCAAACAGTGGCGAAACAGCTTTTTAATCATTCGAATTTGGGGATAGCATGAAATTAATTACAGCGATTATCAAACCATTCAAGCTGGACGACGTCAGGGAAGC
>CAZGUM010000230.1:0-6055 GCA_964529085.1 uncultured Methylomonas sp.
GCATGCCATGCAAGCGCTCTCCCAGCTGAGCTATGGCCCCGTAGTTGAGTCCTCGTATTATACGGATATTCTGAACTTTGTCTAGGAGTTTTCTAAATTCTTTATGTATTGAATAGCTCGCTCTATTCGTTGCAGGGTTTTTTCTTTGCCCAATAAAGCCAACGTAATATCGATAGCCGGCGATACACCGCTGCCACAAACGGCCACGCGCAAAGGCTGCGCAACCTTACCCAAATTGAGCTGCATATGCTCGGCGCTATCCAACACAACTTGATGTAGACCGGCTGCTTCCCAGTCACCAACTGCGCCGAATTGCTCCGCCAAATGCTGCAGCACGGCGTCTACGCCCGGCTTAAAATTTTTCTTGCTGGCTTTCTCGTCATAGGCGTCAAACTCTTTATAAAAATATTCACTTTCAGCAGCCATATCCACCAGCGTTTTACAACGTTCGCGCTGCGCTTTAACGACATCCGCCAATGCCGGTCCGGTTGTCGGATCAATGCCGCGCTCCCCCATGTGCCAAGCCAAATGCCTGCCAACATGCGCCGGATCACTATTCATGATGTATTGATGATTCAACCACAGCAATTTCTCGGTATTGAACGTGGATGCGGAAACATTAACTTTTTCCAGCTCGAACAGCGCCACCATCTCTTCCAAGGAAAACAATTCCTGATCGCCGTGCGACCACCCCAAGCGCACCAGATAATTCAATAAGGCTTCGGGCAAATAACCGTCATTGCGATATTGCATTACACTGACCGCACCATGGCGTTTGGACAAGCGCGCGCCATCCGAACCTAAAATCATCGGCACGTGTGCATACACCGGCAATTGCGCGCCCAAAGCTTTCAGAATATTAATCTGCCTGGGCGTGTTATTGACATGATCGTCACCGCGTATTACATGAGTAACCCCCATATCCATATCGTCGACTACTACCGTCAGGTTATAGGTCGGCGTACCGTCGGAACGGGCAATAATCAGGTCATCCAGCTCCTTGTTGGCGACGACGATACGTCCTTTCACCAAATCGTCTATAACCACCTCGCCCGCCTCCGGATTCTTAAAACGTACGACCCTCTCTCCCTGCGGATTTTCGACACCATGCCTACACTTACCGTTGTAACGCGGCTTTTCCTTGTTGGCCATTTGCTGTTCGCGCAACAACTCCAACTCTTCGCGACTGCAGTAGCAATAATAAGCATCGCCCTGTGCAAGCAATTGCTGAATTACTTCTTTATAACGATCGAAGCGATGCGTCTGATAAAACGGTCCCTCGTCATACTCCAAACCTAACCAAGTCATACCCTCCAGAATCGCATTAACGGATTCTTGACTGGAGCGCTCCAAGTCGGTGTCCTCAATCCGCAAAATAAACCGTCCGCCGTGCTTGCGGGCGTATAACCAGGAAAACAAAGCGGTTCTCGCGCCGCCGACATGTAAATAACCGGTGGGACTTGGGGCAAATCGGGTTCTAATACTCATCGTTAAATTACTTAGTTGTTAAAAATTTCTTGGCATATTCGCCGGGGATAGACCGCGACGCATTTAACCGCATCGCCTGATAATTAAATTGCACACTGCCTTTGGCGGCATCGTTTTTGCCTAGAATGGCTAAGGATGTACCGTGACCTTGCGCAGCGGCCTTTTCATACCAGTGGGTAGATTTGTCTCTATCCGCCGTTACCCCCAGGCCCCTGTCATACATGGCTGCTATCGCTACTTGCGCGTCGATCAACCCTTGATTAGCGGCTTTTTCCATCCATTCCGCGGCCTTTTTCTCGTCCTTTTCGATCCCATCCCGGCCGAGCAGATACTGAGATGCCAACTTAGCTTGCGCCTGCGCATCGCCGCGCTCGGCCAATTCTTTTATGCCGTCCGCCCACACCAGATTGAGCTGTAAACACAGCAAACAGAAAACTAAAATCTTGTACATTAAATTCCCCAAGAAAGCCTACGATAAAAACGAACGGGCATTATTTCACGCCGCTCCCGGAAGATGAACGCACTATTTAAAAATAAGGGATTGATGTTAGACTAGCAACACCAAGGCAACTCACTCGGCCTTGCCGCTACAGAATAACAATCAGGAGACTCCAAGCATGAAAAGAAACCTATTATTCACGGCCACCTTGGCGGGCGCCCTATTATCAGGCTGCGCGACCCAGTCAAGCAATAACTTCCAGGCCTTCCAGCCGGAAGATCTGAATGCACTGGTCAAATCCGGAAAATTAGTTCAAAAAACCAACAGCTTTTTGGTAGTAAACGATTCTTCTTCATCGATGAGTCGTACCTATGTTAACTCTGCCGAATACAGCGGCACCAAACTCGATGTCGAAAAAAACTTGTTGAACAAATTCAACAAAACCATTCCGTCTATCCCTTTGCAATCCGGCTTGCGCAGCTTCGGCTTCGGCCCTTGCCTGGGCTGGAGCGCTACCAAATTGAACCAAGCAGTACAAACCTATAGTCAAGCCGGATTTGATGGTGCGATTACGTCACTGCAATGCTCCAGCGGCGGCACGCCATTGGCAGATGCACTACAAGCAAGCGGCACCGATCTGACTTCCGCCTCCGGCAATATCGCTCTGATCGTGTTAAGTGATGGTGTTGAAGAAAGCTCGCCAACGCCTACCGCCGAGGCATTAAAAGCGCAATACGGCGATAAACTTTGCATCTACACAGTCTGGGTCGGCAATGACGAAGATGTCGCAGGCCAAGCCACATTGCAAAGCATTGCTGACGCATCCGGTTGTGGATTTTCGACCACTGCCGATGCTATTTCCAGCGCCAAAGGCATGAACGATTTCGTTAAAAACGTGTTCCTGAAAGCCGGCACACCGAAGGTCTCGGATTGTTCAACACTCGATGACGACAAAGATGGGGTTAGTAACTGCGCTGACAAATGCCCTGACACCCCAAAAGGCGCCATCGTCGATAAAGACGGTTGCTGGGCGTTCCATGGCGTGTTGTTCGATTTCGACAGCGATAAAGTCAAATCCAAATACGAGCCATTGATTCAAAATGCGGTCGAGGTAATGAAATTGAACCCAGGTTTGACCGTCGAGATTCAAGGCCATACCGACAGTTACGGTACCGATGCGTACAACGAAAAACTGTCGCAACGTAGAGCTAACGCCGTCAAGAACGAGTTGATTAAACTGGGCGTTGATGGCAAACGCCTGACTACAGCCGGTTTTGGCGAATCACAACCGGTCGACACCAACGAAACCGATGAAGGCCGCGCTTACAACCGTCGCGTAAACTACAAACGTACCGACAAGTAATCGCTAGAACATCGGGCGGGTTGCAAAACCCGCCCGGCAAGAAAAAAGGGAGGTAACAGCCTCCCTTTTTTATACCTGCAACTTTACCGTTACGTGGTTCAATACCTAACCTGAACAGCCTCGAACGACAATAAGCGTCTTAAGCGCGTTAATAAATCGTCGCCGGGATGTACTCGCCATTCGTCGCCCAATTGCAGATTGGCTTTGGCCTCGGCCCTAGCAAATTCGATGCTGATAGGACAAAGTCCGCCGCAAAACGGCCTTAATACATCCGCCAACTCTTCGACAAAACAGCGCTCAGCCGGCCATTGCCTGCTATCCCAATTCAACACGATAGCCCTGGCAAACATTTCCCGCGCCTGCTCCATGCTATAAAGCTTTTCGGCAGTCATGCGCAGGCTATTGGTAAAGTCGTCCATCGCCAGCGAACCTTCCGCGACCAGCAAAGTATCCTTCGCCAGTAAGTTCCGGTATTTATCGAAAATCCCGCTGAATGCCGCCACTTCCAATCGGCCGGTACGGTCGTCCAGCGTCGCAAATCCCATCATCTTGCCCTGCTTGGTTTGCCGGGTGCGCATTTCCACGACCAAACCTGCAACCCGCCCTTCCATTTTGCCCCTGGAGCGCCCGGCATCGACTTCCAGACTGGCTAGCGAGCCATGGGTGATATGTTTCAATTCCGGCAGATACTCGGCAATGGGATGCCCCGTCAGAAATAGGCCCAAAGTCTGCTTTTCCGCTTCCAGCTTTTCTTTTTCGGTCCAAGGCTCGACCACCGTGGAATAGGCTTCCGCCTCGCCATCGCTGACTTCCACCTGTACTGCCAGACCAAATAGATCGTTTTGGCCAGCCAGCGCCATTTTTCCATGCTGTTCGGCAACCCTTAGCGCCGTCGTCAGTTCGGCCAAATGCGCGGCGCGATTAGGATCGATGCTATCCAGGGCCCCTGCCCTGATCAGCGCTTCCAAAACTCGGCGGTTGACCTTACGCAAATCGACGCGCTTGCAGAGATCGTACAAACCGGCAAACAATCCGTTGACGGCCCGTTCTTTCAGTAAATCGTCAATCGCGTTTTCGCCGACCCCCTTGATGGCGCCGATACCGTAAACGATCTGCCCTTTGTCGTTTACGGTGAAGCGGAAGTCGGAAATATTAATGTCCGGCGGACAGATCTCCAGTTTCATTTCCCGGCATTCGTCGATCAACACCACCACTTTGTCGGTGTTATCCATATCCGACGACATTACCGCCGCCATGAACGCAGCCGGAAAATGCGCCTTCAGCCAAGCAGTCTGATAGGCTACCAGAGCATAGGCCGCCGAATGCGATTTGTTGAAACCGTAGCCGGCGAACTTCTCCATCAAGTCAAAAACATAAGTCGCAATCGAAGCATCGATTTGATTTGCTACCGCACCCGACATAAATTTTTCCCGTTCCTTGGCCATTTCCTCCGGCTTTTTCTTACCCATCGCCCGCCGCAACATATCGGCACCACCCAGGGTATAACTGGCTAATTCCCGGGCGATCTGCATCACCTGTTCCTGATACAGAATAACCCCATTGGTGGGCTTGAGGATGGGCTCCAAAAGCGGATGCGCGTATTCAGCCTTGGCGCCGTGCTTGACGTTGATGTAGTCGTCCACCATCCCCGACTCCAATGGTCCGGGACGGAACAAAGCTACCAACGCGATAATGTCGTCAAAGCAATCCGGCTTCAGTTTTTTGATCAACTCCTTCATGCCCCGCGACTCCAGCTGAAACACGGCGGTGGTCTGGGCATTCTTCAATAATTCATAGCTTGGCAGGTCGTCGCGCGGAATCTGGGTAATATCCACCGTCTCTTCACCGCGCTGCGCGCGCTGGCGATTAATGGTTTGCAGCGCCCAATCGATAATCGTCAGAGTCCGCAAACCCAGGAAGTCGAATTTGACCAAGCCAACCGCTTCGACATCGTCCTTATCAAACTGAGTCACCAAATTGCCGCCGCCCTGCTCGCAATACAATGGACTGAAATCGGTAAGCTTGGTCGGCGAAATCACCACGCCGCCGGCGTGTTTACCGGCGTTACGGGAAATCCCTTCCAGCGAACGCGCCATATCGATCAGCGATTTGACCTCTTCCTCTGTGTCGTACAAAGCCTTTAACTCGGCACTGTCTTGTAGGGCTTTGTCCAGGGTCATCCCAATTTCAAATGGAATCAGTTTCGCCAACCTATCCACAAAACCGTAGGCATGCCCCATCACCCGTCCCACGTCGCGAATAACCGCCTTGGCTGCCATAGAACCGTAGGTGATGATCTGCGACACGTGATCGCGGCCGTAGTGGCGAGCAACATAATCGATTACCTCGTCGCGGCGCTCCATGCAAAAGTCGATATCGAAATCGGGCATCGACACCCGTTCCGGATTCAAAAACCGCTCGAACAGCAAGTCGAATTCGATAGGATCAAGGTCGGTAATCTTCAACGCGTACGCCACCAAGGAACCGGCACCGGAACCCCGGCCCGGACCAACCGGTATTGCATTATTTTTGGCCCACTGAATAAAGTCGGCGACGATCATGAAATAGCCCGGAAAACCCATTTGGGTGATCACGTTCAATTCTACTTCCAGCCGTTCGTCATAAACTTTGCGGTTTTCCTCGAAGCTGCCCTTGCCTACCGGCGGATACTGGATCAAGCGTTCTTCCAGGCCCTGGCGCGAGGCCTGCTTGAAATAGTCGCCCAGAGTCATGCCCTCGGGAACCGGAAAATCGGGCAAATAGTT
>CAZGUM010000231.1:0-3547 GCA_964529085.1 uncultured Methylomonas sp.
TCAACCCAACTCATACCCAAACGCAAGCAAGCAATCCGATGAATATCCGCAGATTTCTAAGCGCCGGGCTGATAGCCTTGTCCTTGCAGGCGCTTGCCGAAGATAATAAGGATTTATTTGCCGCCGCGGCCACCGGTAAACTGGAACGCGTCGAAGCCTTGTTGGCGCAAGGTCTGGATGTCAACGGTAAGCTGGAAACCGATCGCACTGCGCTCATGGCGGCCAGTTTTAACGGCAATTTGCGGATTGTCAAGGCGCTGCTGGCCTATGGCGCGGATGTTAATCTGGCCGATAAACTCGGCTCCACCGCGCTAACGGACGCGGTAATGTTCGGCAACGCCGACATCGTTGGCGTGTTGATTGCCGCCGGTGCCAACGTTAATGCCGCCGATAGCCAGAGTGTGAAAATTCTCGATAAGGCCAAAAAGCTCGGCCGGGAAAACATTGTAAAACTGTTAGAGGCGGCCGGCGCCAAGGCTTCGGAAGCCAAAGTCGAAGAAAAAATCGAAGGCGAGCCCAAACCCGCCGAAGCGAAACCGGAAGAAACCAAGAAATGACGCCATGGGCTCAAAACGTAAGGTTCAATCCGAGTTTTGCCCTTGCACCAATTAAACCTCGCTAAACAGCCCAAAGATAGAATGTCACACTCAGAAAAACCACTACACATCCACATCCTCGGCATTTGCGGCACCTTTATGGGCGGCTTGGCCTTAATCGCCCGCGAATTGGGCTACACCGTCAGCGGCTCGGACCAAAATGTCTATCCGCCGATGAGTACCCAACTGGAAGAGCAAGGCATCCGGTTGATGAACGGCTACAAAGCCGAAAACCTGGACTGCAAACCCGATTTGGTCGTGGTGGGTAATGCGATGTCGCGCGGCAATCCGGAAGTGGAAGCGGTATTGAACTTGGGCTTGCCGTATATCTCCGGCCCGCAATGGTTGGCCGAGCACGTGTTGCAGCATAAATGGGTACTGGCTGTGGCCGGTACGCACGGTAAGACCACCACCAGCAGCATGCTGGCTTGGGTGCTGGAATATAACGGCTTCAAACCCGGCTTTTTGATCGGCGGGATTCCGTTGAACTTCGGTATCTCCGCCCGCTTGGGCGAGTCGGATTTTTTCGTGATAGAAGCCGATGAATACGACTGCGCCTTTTTCGACAAACGCTCAAAATTCGTCCATTACCGGCCCAGAACCGCGATCTTGAACAACCTGGAATACGATCACGCCGACATCTTTGAAAACCTGGATGCGATCAAAAAACAATTCCACCATCTGGTGCGAACCATCCCTAGCGAAGGTTTGATCATCGCGCCGGCTTGCGAACAACATGTTACCGATGTGCTGGAAACTGGCTGCTGGACGCCGGTTGTGAAGACGGCAATTGACGGCGACGGCGACTGGCAGGCGCAACTGTTAAAAGCCGACGGCAGCAGTTTTAGCGTCAGTTTTGCCGGTGAAGAGCAAGGCGTAGTTGAGTGGACCTTAACCGGCCGCCACAGTGTCTACAACGCCTTGTCGGCCATCGCCGCCGCCCGGCATATCGGCATCGCTCCGGCGGGGGCGATAGCCGCGTTGCAGCAATTTCAAAGCGTAAAACGGCGGATGGAAGTCATCGTCAAAAAAGGCGGCGTCACGGTCTACGACGACTTCGCTCACCACCCAACCGCAATCAAAACCACACTGGACGGCTTACGCCAACAAGTCGGCAACGAAAAAATCCTGGCTATTGTCGAGCCCCGCTCCAACACCATGCGCCTGGGCGTGCATACTCAATCCTTGGCCGAATCCTTGGGTCAGGCCGACCGGGCCATCGTTTATCAGCCGGATAATCTGGGTTGGGATTTAAGCCAGTTGCTGAAATACGCTAACAACATCGAGATTTGTAACAGCCTGGAAACTATCATCGCCACCATCAAAGCCCAAGCCGGCGGTGTTTGTCACGTGTTACTGATGAGTAACGGCAGTTTCGGTGGCATATACAAACGCCTGCGGGACGAGTTGTAAGCCATGAACCGCGTCGAAATCCGCTACTGCACGCAATGTCGCTGGCTGTTGCGGGCGGCCTGGATGGCCCAGGAGTTATTAAGCACTTTCGAACAGGAACTGGACGAACTGGTGTTACAGCCGGACACCGGAGGCATTTTCGAAGTGCGCGCCAACGGCGAATTAGTCTGGTCCCGCAAGCAGCAAGGCCGGTTTCCGGAGATTACCGAGTTAAAGCAATTGGTGCGCGATCAAATCGCTCCGGAACGCGACCTGGGGCACGCCGACCAAAAAGGCCCGAGCCGCGGTTAAACCGAGCCCATTATCGAATCTCGTTCTGGTTCCCCCGCTCCTGCATGGGAAATTCAGAGCGGTATCACGCGGCTACGCATTACTACACCGAAGCTTGGGAACTAGAGATACAGAAATTAGGCTTCTATTTCTCTTAGCGGCGGCGAACTTCGATATTTACCAAACATTCTTGTTATAACTCTAACCAAAAATACTATGTCGATCCGCCGAATCGTTCCAATCGAACAGTCTGAATGGTCGGTAATTCCAGTTTACGAATGGGTGCGGCCGCGTTCATTGGACTGGTCGTGGCAGCCACCGGAGTCCCAAGGCGTGGTTATGCTGCTGTTCGATGAGCAGCACGATATCGCGACGCAAGCCGTATTTCTCCGCATTGTGCGCATGCTGACCTCCTTGACAGCCGTTCAGTCGCAGAGCCAGGTGGCGATCGAATTCGATCCGGCCGCGCAATGCTTGCGCGTGCACGAACTGGTGGTTTGGCGGCTTGATCCGGATGGTGTGCGCCGGCGGCGTACGCCGGTTCGGCAGCAGGATTTTTTACTTCGTCAGCGCGAGCAGCAGTTCGAACAACAGATATTGAATGGTCGCGTGTCCTTGGTGGCATTACTTGAAGATGTGCGAGTCGGCGACGCGATCGATCTGGCATATACACTAGAGCCGCGCGACCCGATGCCCGGTTTGCTGTTCACCTCGTTTCATTTTTTGGTCTGGGGGCTTCCGGTCGGATTGGCCAGCGTTGCCTTGAATTTACACCCGGACCATCCTGTCCGCTGGCAACTGTTCGCGCCGGCCGACGCGCGGTTGCCCGTGGAATCGCGCGAATTGGATCGCGTATGCTGGCAAATTGATCAACCGGCGCTATTTCAGCCGGAAGCGAATGTTTCTGGCGGACATTGGCCTTTTCCGGTACTCGAAGTGACGGCCTGGGAATCCTGGGGTGAGATCGCGCGCTTCTTCAGTGAGCTTTGGGCCGATGCGTTGAATGACGAAACCGATACTATTGCCGCGGAAGCCGCCAGTCTTGCCGCAAACAAGTCGATCGAGGCGGCCATTCTAGAGGCGTTGCGCTTTGTCCAGGAAGAGGTCCGCTATCTTGCGATTGATTTCGGTCACGGTGCCGGCATGTTGCCAAGCGGCGCGGGTACGGTTTTGCGGCGAAGGTTTGGTGACTGTAAGGACAAATCGGTGTTGTTGACAGCCTTGCTGCGCGCCTTGGGTCTTAGCGCCCGGCCTATGCTGGTCGCCAC
>CAZGUM010000231.1:3647-5990 GCA_964529085.1 uncultured Methylomonas sp.
TCGGTTATCAGGTCTGGCTTACCGCAAATTGTAAAAACCCGGGCCGATGTGCTGAAGCAACACTTCCCGGCGCTGCTCCCGCAACCGGACAGCGCCGAGCTTGAGGACGATCGCGTTGAAAACCGTATCTCGCTGCTTAGCCGTCACGGCTTGCCGACTTGGGGGCCGGTTGACCGCAAGCCGCCGGATTTCTTCGGATACGGTGCCCATGGGTTATTTTTGGCGATAGAAACCCTGGATGATCGCGAACAGAGAACCCAGCCCTTTGCTTTACGCCACCCGTTGCGGGTACGGCATCAAGTTATCGTTCGCGGCAAACCTGTCCGCAAACTCAAGCCGGAGGTTTTTCGGCATGAAGGGCCGGGCTTCCGGTATTGCGTCGAAGTCAGTTCCAAGCGCCGCGAGGTTAGATTCGATTATAGTTGGGAGAGTACAGCGGCCGAGATTTCCCCCGAACAGTGGCAAGAGTTCTGCCGGGAGCGCCGAACCGCTCTGGACCGTGCCGGGGCGACAGTGCATACCCAAGCACTGAAGCCTTTACTGATTGCCCGGCGTGCGCTGCCGATTGCCGTAATCGTCGCCGGATTGGCGGCCGGCTGGTTGCGAAATGCGGAAAGCAACCGTGTAATTAACGAAGCGGGTGGCGTTGAGCGCGCAGCCGGCATGGCCTTCGAGCACGTCAAACGCCGCGAATTCAGTCAAGCCTACGAGCTGGCCAACGCGGTCCGTTCCAACTATCGCAACAATTTCGAAATGCAGATCCTTTTTGCGGAAGCAGCTTTGCGTACCGGCCATTTTCAGGAAGCCGACGAAGCGTTGCGCGAGGCCAGAAAACTTCGGACGGATAACCCGCTGCCCGACCAGCTTCAGGCCGCACTTTACGAAGCGCGCGGCGAACTCGGCCCCTCTCGAGATTTGCTGATCCGGCTTGCGGCGCAACCCGGCGCGGCGGATTTGGTGTTTTCCGAACTCGCCCGGCTATCGGAGCGCATGGGCGATCCGGTCGCCGCGCGCAAAGCCTGGGAAATGGTATTGGCGCGCCAACCGGCCCAACCCGAGGCTTTGTTTAGTCTGGCTCGCTTGCTTTGGTCTATCGGCGAACGGGATCGTGCCGACGCACTGATTCCCGGCGTGATTGCCGCGCAACCGACGCCGAGCGCCGTGCTGCAATTTACGCTGGCGCGTTTTTTCTCGGCTACCGGTCGACCCGCTCGTGCAGTCGAGCCCGCTCGCCGCGCGGCCGAACTGTCTCCTAACGTACCCGAAATGGTCCGCCAGCACGCGATGGCATTGTTGCAGGCCGGTGATAGAAGCAACGCGTTATCGGCAGCTTTGGCGATGACGGAAAAGTTTCCGAACAATCCGCTGGCTACCGGTGCCCTGGCCATGGCAGCCGCTATGGCCGGGGAGAATGTCATTGCCGAGACGGCCTTTAAAGGCTGGGTCGAGCAGGCCCCCGACGACCCGGATGCCCTTTCCGGTTACGGCTTTTTTCTGCATCGTAGCGGACGCGGGATGGAAGCCAAAACCCTGTTGGCGGAAGGCACCCGCCGCTTTCCGGGTCACGGCAATCTGTGGCTGAATTACGCCGTTGTTCTGGAAGCATTGGGTGATAGTGGCGCCGTGCAGGCCCGTGAGCAGGCGTCGCGGCTCTTGACGGACGAGCAACGTGCAACTTTGGTACGTTAACTGAAAATGTTGGCCGTCCGTGCATCGGCCCGCTCAGGGATCGTAATTTAACTAATATATAGAGAGTGCCAGACGTTGCGGGGCCTTTTCGCGCTCGAACAGGGCTGCGCCTACCCCTAGGTCAGAGCCGATTTGTTGTACGATAAACAAGGTGATTATGTTCCCGGAAGACGACGCCACCATCATCAAACCGCAAGACGACGATCTGACCCGGATCAAACCGCGCCCCTATCCGCAGATATTGGACGGCAACCCTGGGCTGGACGGTAAATTCAACGACGATTATTCTTTGCGCGGCGCCGTGGGTGTGGGCGGTGGCGGTCAAGTGTTGCTTGGTTTTGACGAGCGCATCGGCCGCGAAGTGGCGATCAAGGAATTGCTGGATCAAGCCGCGCACGAGGACAACGAACTCAACGCGCGTTTTCTACGCGAAGCCCGCATCACCGGCCGCCTGGAGCATCCGGGCATAGTGCCGGTGTACGATCTGGGCAAAAAGCAGAGCGGCGCCCCTTATTACGTGATGCGCTTGGTGCGCGGCGATACGCTGGCGAAGGCCCTGAAGGCTTGTAATGCCGAATTACTGGCCGAGCATGCGCTATCGCGGCGCCTGAGCTTGCTGGACAGACTGATCGACGTTTGCGAAGCCGTGGCTTA
>CAZGUM010000232.1:0-5989 GCA_964529085.1 uncultured Methylomonas sp.
ATCTACGGCTTTGCATGGGGCGGCCGGTAGAGCTGAGAGGGGCGGTTTGAGGTTTATTGGTACTTGTTTTGGACCGGCAATCTGTCAATTCCCGGTAAATTTCTTCATTTCCGCGATTAGGCTTCGCTAATCGCGGTTACGCGGACTTGGCAAAAAATAAACGCGTCATCATCGTGTAATAATCCACATAAATAATGTTTAGATGTTTGTTTTCGAGCAAATAGCGAAAAATATCCTTAGATCGTAAGTCCCCTCACGGTTTTGATATGTCTTTTTATTTGTCGGCAATTTGGTCGGTACAGTCATTCTAAGCAGAACCTATGCAGCCCATAGAAATAAAAGCCGAATGGAATAGCGATAAAGCAGCATGGATAGCGACTAGCGTACTTTTCGATCAGATTGAAATTGAGGCGCCTAACATGGAAGAGTTGGTCGACTGCCTTAGAGTTCGGATCATGGAAGTTTTAGGGCGGGAGCAGATTAGCCGCGCTCCTGCCAGTAAACAAATCTTTATCCTCACAAAAACCTGGCCTGTCAGCAGTCAAATTTCGATTGTCTAAAACACGACCTTCGGTTAATTCCGGCGGATCAATAGTTCGAGAATGATAGATCGGCCATGGAACTCTCGCTGCTGACACTAAACCTGCATACCTATCAACAGCATTCGCGGCACTGCTGTTTCGACACCATGCATCAGCATGAGCGAGAGGTGCATATCATTGCTGAAGCGATAGCTCATTTAGGTATAGATGTCCTTTGTTTTCAGGAGGTGGGCGAATATTTGCACGACCCCATCACTCATCCCTATGGCGAATCGCCTTCCAATATGGCTTTCCGGATTTGTCAAAAATTACGGCATTGGGGGCATTGGTACCACATTCATCAAGACTGGAGCCATATAGGATTTCATCGCTGGCGGGAAGGTACCGCCATCATGAGTCGATATCCGATGCGACATAACTATTCGGCGTATGTATCCGATGATCAGCGTAAAGACAATTATATGTCGCGCAATATCACCGTTTCTTGCATCGATGTACCCTGGTTCGGCTTGTTGCATGTCGCCAACGCGCATCTAAGTTGGGCGCATCACGGGTTTTTCCAGGAATACTCTCGGCTCAAACAACTGGTCGATTCGCGCCGCTATTTCGGCGTGCGAGCGGATTTAATCGTTGGCGATTTCAACGCGCCGGCTGGCGAGCATGCCTACAACCATATCGTGGGTAATGCTGAATATGTCGACCAATTTTATGAATTGCATCCCCAGCACTTTTACAAGCCTAGCTATCACGGTCGGATAGACGGCTGGAAACACAGTCCCCCGAAACGAATCGATTATATCTTTAAAAGAAACGGGCACCCGTTACGAATTAAATCCATGGATATTATTTTTAATGATGAGTTTTATCCTGTCGTTTCCGACCATTTTGGTTATTTTGCCAAGTTCGATCTTTTTTAAATGTCCGTCTGCTTGACAAGATAAGCCTCTCTATGCGCGGAGTTGAAGTCAGCTCACGGCTCTTGCGACCTCAGGTATAGACAATCCTGAGGTCAATAGTTTATTTAATAAAGATGAAATATTTGTCATGTTAAATAAAGACATGCTGACAAAGTCTACTTAATGCGCAGCTGTTCTATCATGACGGTATATTAAGAATATCGGCGGTTACCATATGTTTGGCATAGGTACTGAATAATTCATATGAAAATACGGCTTTTAGCTATTTTAATTATTATGACATTGCCGGCTTGTGGAGCCTTAATGACTAAATATCCGGTTTGGCCGGATGATTTGCCAAAGTATACATATTTTATTGGTGAATATCAGCGAGACTCGGTCAATACTAATACGCAAACACTGGATCAATACTTAACCTGGGTCAAACGCTTTTATCAAGGTTGGGAGCTTTACCCTAGTGGTTGGAATAGTATTAAACAAGATTTATTGCTTAGAATTAAAGATCCGATATTGGCTGGTGAGGTTAAAGATAAAATGGATGATCTGGGATTATCCATTTCTCGCGAATGGGCAAAAAGCAACGATACCCGAGCCATAAATACCAGGCACGTTTCGATTTGGGGTAACGCCTTGCTAAAGTCGTTGCAGCAGGGTGAGACCTTGCAAATCATCGAGCGGATTACGGCGGATGTACAAGATTTAATTGGCAAGAAGATTTCTGCCGATGTGATTACTGAAAATCGTTTCTATGCAGAGGAAGACATTTTTAAGGACGTCAATTAACAGGTAGGTAGTTTGTTTTTCCTGATATTTCGCAATGGGTGCTTGTTCATGTACGGAGGTTGTTGAGTTAATGGGGTTTCCCCATAGCCTTTAAGGCATTAAACCCTGAACATCTAGTACGTCTTGGAGAGATTCGAAGCCATCCACATGAAATGCGGTGATGCCCAAGTTCTGCGCGCTATGGACATTGGCGGAACAATCATCGAAAAAATAGACTTCCGAAGGTTCAACTTCACATTTGCTTAAGGCCAGCACAAAGATCTTGGGATCGGGTTTGATAGCGCCGAGCAAATGCGAAAACAAGGTGATATCAAAGTCGTCCTCAAATTCCCCAAATCGTTGCCAATGCAGAGGATTCGAATTGCTTAGGCAGCCCACCATATAGTTTGCACGTAAATGGCGAATGGTTTTTCGCGCTCCCGGAAAGAACTGCCTGGGCCAGGATGCAAACTCTTTCAGAAATGTCCGAGGGGTAAGTCGCAGGCCCCATTCGGCAATGAAACTGTCAGCAAACTCGTCAGCGGTACTTCCACCGCGCTCAAATTGTTGGACTGCGGGCGAATGTAACCAGCGCTCCTTAAGTGCCGAGCTTTCGAGAGGCTTGGGCAGCAGTCGATTCAAATGTTCGAACACGGAACTTTCTATCAGTACGCCGCCCAGGTCGAATAGCAATAGTGAAGGAAAACGCATCTAGATCTCCTAGTATCAAACCGAACTTACGGCTAATTCGTAGCAAGGCCGTGCTTGCATAGTATGAGAGCAATGTGTCCTGATTATTTCAACGAAAGGCTTTGAAAAAATATTGGCAAGGACAAGGGGGTGAGGATGGTGTTTGTTAAGCTGGCGCTATCGTCCGATTTATTCGAATTAAACACGGCTTTTGGTCCATGCAAGCTTGCCGGTCAGTAACTGATTTGACGCAGTGAACCGAGAGTTTATTGATCTAGAGTCAAGGGTTGCTGTTGTAAAAAAACTGTAGCAATTACCGGGTACAAATTATGCGTTGTATTAAGAATCATCGCCCCGCTGCGAAACCTTGGGAACGATGCGTTAGCGAGTGAAGGTTTAGTAGTCCCAGCCGCAGCGCCGGGCGGTTTTTCGACTAGAAAAACTGCAAGGCCTCGCGAAACGGCGTCGAGTCATGCGGAGAGCCGAGGCTTTGAATCCCTTGTCGAGTCAAAGCCGAGGTGACAAGGACGGCCAGGGTCGCCGCAGGTAATCACGTAGCGGGGTGTAAGCGCATTTGCTAGCTAGATGGCCTAGCAATCTTTCCCGACGGAAGCCGACACTCGCCGACACGATAGGCGATAAAATCCACCCTATCGACAGCCTTAGCGACAGTGCCAAAGCACAAATCACCAACTTGCAAATTGTGGATGCCGAAATTCAGCGGCTATCGCAACAACTTGGCATAGCTCAAGTAGCCCGCGAGAGCTTTTTGCCCGCTTTACAGGCAAACTGAGCGATTTCCAATTTTGCTTGAATTTGAATATCAATTTAGTCGTCGGGTACTGGCGAGCCTCGGCTTGGTACTAAATAAGGTCGGCATGGAGGCAAAAATGGTCGGCGCGGTTGTGCCGAAGATCGGCGAGGTAGTTCTGATACTCGCCGGGGTAGCTCGTTGGGTCGACGGGGTATTTCGGATACTCGACGAGGTACTTCCGAAACTGGAAAGGGTACTTCGGAAGTGCCTCTTCGACCTCCCGATGTGCCCCGTCGAGTATTTAGACAGTCTCTGTGAACTTTGGGGTGATGCTTAAGCGACGGGGCTTTACGATTAGGCCTTTTTCACAAACTCCGATTTCAATTTCATCGCGCCAATACCGTCGATTTTGCAGTCAATGTCGTGGTCGCCGTCCACCAAACGGATGTTTTTAACCCGGGTGCCGACTTTTACGACCAGCGATGAGCCTTTTACTTTCAAGTCTTTAATCACCGTGACGGTATCGCCGTCTTGCAGTACGTTGCCGTTGGCATCTTTGATCACTTTAGTATCGTCGCCGCTGTCAGTGGCGGCATCGGCCGACCATTCGTGGGCGCAGTCCGGACAAATATTCATGGTGCCGTCGTTATAGGTGTATTCCGAGCCGCATTTCGGGCAGTTGGGTAGATCGCTCATGGTAATTCCGTTGGGTTGATAAGCTGCGAGACAGCCGGGTTAATAAAAAGGAGCCTCTAAGAATCCCGTGCCCTGGCGAGGTTGTCGTAAAAGCTTCCTCTCCCCGCGTACCCACTGGGCATAAAGGAGAGGGTTAGGGTGAAGGGGAAATTCTATTATCTCCCCTCATCCTAGCCTTCTCCCGGAGGGAGAAGGAGTCGTTCTACGACGATCGCTCAGGAAGAGGAAGGTTTCTTCGGTTTTTAGAGGTAATACCATGCCTGCTTACAGACATGGCGGTGTTATGGAAAAATCAGGAATAGACGACGTGCGGTTTGCCGTCGCCGGCGACGATTTCGCCGATGTTGAACGCGGTTTCGCCTTGTTGTTTTAATATTTCCAGAGTAGCGGCTTCGTCTGCCGCCGCGACGCACACGATCATGCCGATGCCGCAGTTGAAGGTGACCAGCATATCGGCCAATTCGACATTGCCTTGTTGCTGTAGCCAAACGAAAATTTCCGGCAATTGCCAAGCGGATAGCTGTACATTGGCATTTAGGCCATTTGGCAATACGCGCGGCAGGTTTTCGGTGATGCCGCCGCCGGTGATGTGGGCCATCGCATGTACCGGCACGGTTTTCAGCAGTTCCAGCAAGGGTTTGACGTAGATGCGGGTCGGGGTCAGCAGGGTTTCGCCGAGCGGTTTGCCGTTGACGCTATCGCTCCAGGCCAGACCGCTGCGAGCGACGATTTTACGAATCAAGGAGTAGCCGTTGGAATGCGGACCTGACGAGGCCAGGGCGATCAGTTTGTCGCCGGCCTGTACTTGGCTGCCGTCGATGATGCGGTCTTTTTCGACGATACCGACGCAAAAGCCGGCCAAATCGTAATCGCCATCAGAGTACATACCGGGCATTTCTGCGGTTTCGCCGCCGACCAGCGCCGCGCCGGCTTGTTCGCAGCCTTTGCCTATGCCTTCAATAACGCTGGCGGCGGTGTCGACTTCCAGTTTGCCGGTGGCGAAATAATCCAGGAAAAACAAAGGCTCGGCACCTTGGACGATGATGTCGTTAACGCACATGGCTACTAGGTCGATACCGACGCTGTTGTGGATATTCAAATCCAGCGCCAGTTTTAATTTGGTGCCGACGCCGTCGGTGCCGGAGACCAACACCGGCTGTTTGTAACGATCCAGCGGTAATTCGAACAGCGAACCGAAGCCGCCTAAACCGGCCATGACGCCCGCATTACGGGTTTTGGCCGCGATGGGTTTGATGCGTTCGACTAAAGCGTTGCCGGCTTCAATATCGACGCCCGCGCTCTTATAATTCAGGCGGTCTTGTTGTTGTTCGCTCAATGTCAGTCTCTCGTTAAAGTTAAGGTTGAAACGACCGATATTGTACTATAGTTCCCATTAATACACTGTCAGGGTAGGCTTGTGGTCAAGGTTTTTATGAAGGGTAAATCCGGGTTTTTAAGGCTGTGTTTGTGGGGATTGCTTTGCAATTCTCAGCCAGCGGATGCAGTGGAAGTCAAAGGCTTGTATGAGATTGAGTTGATAGCCAACAGTCAGTCAGCCGAGGATAGAACTGTAGCGATCAAACAGGCTATGTATGCGGTGTTGAGCCGGGTGCTGGTATCCGAGGATA
>CAZGUM010000233.1:0-5921 GCA_964529085.1 uncultured Methylomonas sp.
CAGTCAATTTCACAGCACCAGCCTGTTTGACGCGGGCCTTGTTACCGAAACTGAAGCAAAAAACGCATGCCAATCTGGTGTACATCGGTTCGGAAGCCGCCTTAAAAGGTAGCCGCAACGGCAGCATCTATTGCGCCGGCAAATTTGCGTTGCGCGGATTTACCCAGGCATTGCGCGACGAGTGCGGAAAAAGCTCGGTAAGGGTATCCTTGGTAAATCCGGGCATGGTGGATACCGCGTTTTTCGATACCCTGTCCTTCGCACCCGGCAAACAGTCCGGCCAGGCCTTAATGGCCGATGACGTTGCCGACGCCGTCTCGTACATCCTGCAAGCCGGCCCGCATTGCGTAATTGACGAAATTAATCTGAATCCCTCCAGCAAAGTGATCGAATTTAAGAAATAACCCCTGATGCTAGCCAAACTCATCGTTTATTGCGCTTACTACTTAAAATCCGCCGATTGGTATCGCAGAGCGAAACTGTTTTTTTACGACCTGCTGGAAAATAGCCATAGCCGTAAAAAGAAGTATTTTGACGGGACCATGATCGGCTTGCTGATCTTGAGCGTGATCTTTTTGATTTACGACATCGAACACGAAGACAGCAAGATGGGCGGCTACTTCGAGTTGGCGATCTTGATGGTATTCATCGTCGAATATGTCATCAGGGGCTGGATCTATTCCGACACTTATAAGGTGATCATCGAGGAATACGAGAAAGCGCTTTACCTGAACATGGATTTCAAGCTGATCGGCGTCTTTAAAAAAGCCATGCTCAGGGATTTGGAATACATATCCTCGCCGTTTGCGATTATCGACATTCTGGCTATTTTGCCCAGCTACCGGCCGCTGGCGATATTGCGTATCTTCATCATTTTCCGGCTGTTCAAGCTATTCCGTTACTCCAATAGCGCCAAACTGTTTGCCGACGCGCTGGCCAGCAAGCGTTTTGAATTGAAGACCTTGTTAATCTTCACCTGCTTTTTGGTGTTTATCGCCAGCGTGTCGATTTACATGTTCGAGTACCAAGCCGCCGGTAGCGGTATCCATAATTTATTCGACGCCTTTTACTGGACCATCGTCACCTTGGCTACGGTCGGTTTTGGCGACATTACGCCGCAAACCACCGGCGGCCGCTGGGTGACGATTTTTTTGATTCTGGCCAGTTTGGGCGTGTTGTCGTTCTTCACTTCCATCCTGATCGCCGCGTTCAGCGAGAAAATGCTGTCGATGCGGGAAAGCCGTACCTATGCCGAACTCGAGCGTTACGATAGCTTCATCATCATTTGCGGCTTTGGCCGAGTCGGACAGGAAATTGCCCGGCATTTGCAAAACGACAGGCAAAAATTCGTGATTATCGACCGAGTACCGAACAGGGTGGCGTTGGCGAAGAGCCGCGGCTATCTGGCGATAGAAAGCGATGCCAGTAATAACGAGGTATTGATCAACGCCGGCATTTGCCGGGGCGCCACTGCGATTTTGTGCATTACCGGCGACGACGTGATCAATGTCTACGTTACCCTGACCAGCCGGCATCTGAACAAGAACCTGCGCATCATTTCCCGCGCCAACCGTCACGATAACGTCAACAAGCTGTATCAGGCCGGCGCGGACAACGTGATCAGGCCGTTTGAAATTGCCGGCCTGTTGGCTGCGGAATTTGTCGGCCAGCCGGTCGCCTTCGAAGCTATCTCCGGCATTCTGCATAATCAGACCGAAACCGTCATGGAGTCGGTATTAGTCAGCGAAAAATCGGTGCTGGACAATCAGCAAATAGGCCAATTGGATTTACAGCAACGCAAGCTTACTCTGCTGGGCGTAATCAGCGACAATCCGATTCATTTAAAGCACAAGAATAAGTACCAGGTAAAAGAACAGCACTTTTATTTCAATCCGGAAGCGCAATTCATCTTGCGCCACGGCGACATGCTGGTGCTGTTGGGGCGCAAATACGGTATCGACCATTTTCGCGATCAGGTGGAGCAACGCCGCCTATTCAGCAGGAAGCCAGCATGAAAAACATTGCCGTGTTCGGTTACAACCGCTTGTCGTTCGAGGCCATTAGCCGCCTGGATAAAACGCTTTATCAAATCACCGTGATCGATCACGATCAGGCCAAGGCCGCATTGGCGCGCGAAAACGGTTTCGACACCGCCAATATCGATTTTCGTAGCGATGACGATTTGAAAATGATCGGCATCGGCGGCCATATCGATACCTTGTTTTGTTTTTTCGATGCGGACTCCGAAAACGTGTTTTTAACACTATCCGCGCGGGCGTTGGATAAGGAGCTTAATATCGTCGCGATTGTCGATAGCCCGGAATCGGCCGAAAAACTGCTGGCAGCCGGCGCCAACAAGATCATCGACCCTTACGAAATCTGCGGCCGCAAGATACACGACATGCTGAAAAGGCCGGACATCAACGACATTTTCGATCACACCGTATTCGGCCGGCACGACCTGCATCTGGCCGAGGTGGCGATTCCGGAAAACAGTTACTTGGAAAATACCGATGTCAGCCAATTACAGCTCAGCTCACGTTACAACCTTATACTGATCGGTATCGTCAATAAACAGGTCAGCGAAAAACTAAATTTCGTGGTTGAAGAATTGGATCGCCGCCTAAATGTTGGCGATATTCTGGTGATTTTAGGGCCGTCGCGGGAAATCAGGGCTTTCAAGAAAGACGTGGAAAATGCATTTTGTAAAATATAGTCCGCGCCTGATCTCCGCCGCGCCAACAACGGCCAATGTCCCGCTATTTTTTCTCCGCCAGTCCCAACCAGCGCGCCAGGGTCGATAACGTAAAGCCCTGTATCAATACCGACATCACCACGATAAAGCTGATCAGCACAAAAATTTCGCCGGCATCTTTAATGCCGGCGGCCAATGGAAAAGTCGCCAATACGATAGGGACCGAACCGCGTAGGCCAACCCAGGAAACCAACAGTTTTTCCTTAAAGCCGATCTTGGCCCAGAACAAACTGATGAACACGCTAAGTGGACGCGCAACAAACATCAGGAACAGACTAATCGCCACGGCGACACTGGCCAGCGACGACAATTCGGCGCGATAAGGCACCGACAACATGCCCAGGGTTAAAAACATGATGATCTGCATTAGCCAGGCGAAACTGTCGTGAAATGCGCTGATATAGTGCTGATGTACAACCTCCCGGTTGCCGGCCACAATGCCGGCCACATAAACGGCCAAAAAGCCGTTGCCGTGCATAAATGTGGCGCCGCTATAAGTCAGCAGCACCAAAGCTATCGAGGCAATGGCGTACAGACCGGCCGAACTCAAACCCAAACGATTCAGCAGCCAGACCATAAAACGCCCGGCGGCATAGCCGGCAGCAATACCAATCAACAGCTGTAGCACCAGGAACATGCCGCCTTCCAGAAAAGCCGCATCGCCACCTGTCGAATAATTGAGCAACGTGACGGTCAGCAATACCGCCATCGGGTCGTTGCTGCTCGACTCCAGCTCCAATAGCGGCTGTAACTTGCCTTTCAACGCGATTTGACTGGAGCGCAGCACGGAAAACACCGCGGCCGCATCCGTGGAAGAGACAATCGCGGCGAGCAACAGGCCCTGGGTCAACGTGATGCCGTGTACGCCCAGCGAAAAAGTGCTGAACGAACCAAGGATAAACCAGGCAAAACTGCCCAGCAGCAACATCGTAATAAAAACACCTATCGTGGAAAGGCATAATCCCTGCCACAGTACCGGACGAATATTAGGCCAATGCGAGTCGAGACCGCCGGTAAACAAAATAAAAATCAGTGCAAAATCGCCGATAAATTTTGCGATTTCCGGGCTACGGAGCTCCGGTCCGCCGAATTCGCCTATCAGCCAGCCGGTCAACAGAAAAAACAACAGTGAGGGAATTCCCACTTTCGTGGCCAGCTTGCTGGAAAACACGCTGATCAATAACAAGCTGGCACCTACCAGACTGACTAATTCAATGGATGGCATGGTCTGTTCTCTGGGGTTCGGGATTCATCGTCTATTGGATGCGGTGCTTAATTCGTGGGTGAGGATTAGATAATTATTTATCGAACTTAAGATGTATGGGTTAATAAGCTATGTTGCAAGCCATGGCGGGCAATAATCAGTCCGACTCGGAAATGGCGGCTTATATCCCTGGGCCGATTTACTCCGCACCGGTAAATCCGGGCCGATTGCCTAGCGCTGCCCGACGCGGTAAAGTCTGCGGTTAGCGTAGGCTGAATCGCTCTGCGCCGGCATCATGCATCCGGGTATTTCGTTTAGTGGTCCGGTATCCGAAACCAGCCATGGCCGGGCTCAACTCCTTGGATAATATCGCTAGTTCGGCTATTCACTACGATCTCAACACAATGGCTATGAAACGTTTCAAAAACATCCTGTATGTTGCCGAATTTTCCGCCGATCAAAATTCGGCAATCGCGCGGGCGCTTGCGCTGGCGGAAAACAATCAAGCCAAACTGACTTTTTTGCATGTTGTGGAACCCCGGCGTCCGGGAGCTTTGCTTGATTGCTATGCTTCGGAGCAGATCGAGACACAGTTGCTCGAGCAAGAGCGGAGTAAGTTTGAGCAATTGCTGCTCGGTTATCGCGACCTTAACCCCATCGATTTGCAAATTCGTTTTGGCAGCCCTTTTATCGAGATCGTGCGCCAGACCCTGGATCGCGACCATGACTTGGTCATCAAGTTGGCAGCTGGCGGGCATGGGATTCAAGACCGTTTGTTCGGCAGTACCGACATGCATTTATTGCGTAAATGTCCGCGTCCGGTTTGGTTGATGCGGCCCGAGGAAAAAGTGAACTACAGCAAAATTATGGCCGCCGTCGATTTCGATCCCTGGACCTCGGGGGACGCCGACGATAATTTGAACCGAAAGATTTTGGAACTTGCCAGCTCCGTGGCACTCTCCGATTTTGCCGAATTGCATCTGGTACACGTGTGGGACTCGATGCTGAGCGGCTGGGCCGGGGAAATTCCGCCTAAAACCGTCGAACTGCAAATTGAGGCCGAAAGAGCACGATATCAGTCCGGATTCGATGATTTGGCAGGCAAATTACGGCATTGGATAGGCGGCGAGGCTTACAATTATTTATCGCCGCGTCTGCATTTGGTCAAAGGGAGTCCGCGGGACGATATTCCGGCTTTGGCGGCAAAGCTGGACATAAACTTACTCGTGATGGGAACGGTAGCGCGTACTGGGATTAAAGGCCTGATTATCGGCAACACCGCCGAAGTCATTCTTAACGGTATCGCTTGTTCGGTACTTGCGGTCAAGCCGGACGGTTTTGTTTCGCCCGTGGAAGGTTGACGGCATAAGGCGTATTTCGCAAATAATCCTAAATTCCGTAGTTTCCGTTGAAGTCGGTTGGACCGATATTAATAGCGGAACCTACACATTCGCACCACTAACCCAAAGATATAGAAAATGAGTTTTTTAACATTGAGTCCGCGTATTTGTTTTTTCCTGGGTTTCGCCGCCTGCGCATCCTTGCTGGGCGTCGGCGCCTATCTACAATTCGTCGAGCAACTGGAGCCTTGTCCGCTGTGTATCTCGCAACGGCTGGCTATTTTGGCGACCGGCGTCGTATTTCTATTCGGCGGACTACATAACCGCGGCCGAAAAATCTACGCCCTGGGCAGTGCGGCGGCCGCATTGATAGGCGCCAGCGTTTCCGCGCGTCATGTCTGGTTACAGCATTTGCCGCCCGAGGAAGTACCGGAATGCAGCCCCGGTTTGGAATATGTGTTCCAAAATTTCCCATTGGCCGATACTATCAAGCTGATGCTGACCGGTACCGGTGAATGCGCGAAAATCGACTGGACTTTGCTGGGTTTGAGCATCCCGGCCTGGACCTTATTCGCGTTTTTACTGTTGGCGGGCTGGGGCTGTCTACAGTTTTTTAACGATC
>CAZGUM010000234.1:0-2157 GCA_964529085.1 uncultured Methylomonas sp.
CGCCATGCTTTTCTTCCGTGTCTGCCAGTCTGGTGTACACCTCAGCCAGCTTCGCATTCTTCTCTGCGGCGGCCAGGGCGCGATAT
Source organism: uncultured Methylomonas sp. (assembly GCA_964529085.1). Lineage (GTDB taxonomy): Bacteria > Pseudomonadota > Gammaproteobacteria > Methylococcales > Methylomonadaceae > Methylomonas. The sequence goes on from CAZGUM010000234.1 coordinate 87, forward strand.
TGAAAGGCCCCGTCGATCTCTTTTTGCAGATTGACGCGATAGCGTTCCAGGTCCTTGGGGGTGGTCATGTTGTGCCTCTTTCTCACAATCTAGGAGTAGACAAAGCCTGTAACCTCATCTACGGTTTAAGTTGGATGATCGCAAACGAACGGGCGGGCAGTTCCGCGAAGGGACGCCAGCCGCTGGAGCCTGCGTTGGCGGGCAGTGGAGACGGGTTCGGCAATCCCAACAGCGTGAGCGCATTGGGCGCGCCCGATTCGATCTTCAGATCGTAGTCGCTGACGGGTTTAGAGTCCACGTTGACCAGCACCAGCAAGGCTTCCTCGCCATTGTAACGCAAGAGCGCGTACACGCTGCGGCTGCCTGTCTCGATCACGGTGGTATGTCCCGTGCGCAGGGCGGAGTGACTGTTTCGCAGGTGGATCAGGTCGCGGTACAGGCTGAGCAGCGAGTTGGGATCGTCGGTTTGAGCGGCCACGTTGACGGTCGGGTAGTCATCCGCGGCGGGACGCCAGGGCGTGCCGCTCGTGAATCCCACCGTGGGCGAGTCACCTGTCCACTGCATCGGGCGGCGGATATCTTCGTCGGGCTTGACGCCGGTCATCCCGATCTCCTCACCGTAGTAAAGGAACGGCACACCAGGCGACGTGAGCAGCATCACCGCTGCCATCTTGGCTTTGTCCACGTCATTCAACACGCTCATCACGCGATTCTGGTCATGGTTGGTCAGGAAAACCGCCAACTGACCCTCGGGGTAGGCGTCGAGCGTGGCCTGCATCTGCCGGCTGGCCGAAGAGGTCAGCGGGCTGTTGGCCGTGCGTACGATGGCTTCCGCCAGGGGAAAATTGAAACTCACGTCCACTTCGTCGCCCGCGTACTGGGCGGCGCTGGCCATGTCGGTCCACGTCTCGCCCACGGTGAAGGCGTTGGGGTTGACGCCCTTGTAGAACTGATAGAAGTTCTTCAACCAGGCGTGTGTGGCGGGTGTGTTTTCCTGTGCCTTGCCCTGTTCGACGTAATGTCGAACCGCGTCCAGGCGGAAGCCGTCCACGCCCAGGTCCACCAGCCAGTAACGGATGATGCGATCCACTTCGGCGGTCACGGCGGGGTTATCCAGGTTGAGATCAGGCATGACAGGAGAGAAGATGCCATAGTAATAGCCTGATTTTCCCGCGTGCCAGACTTGTTCCCCCCATGGGCCGAGGTAGTTCGGATTCTGCGCGGCCCAAATGTACCAGTCGCGATATTGCGGATCGCCCGCGTCCGAGGCCAGGAACCACGGGTTTTCGCTGCTGGTATGGTTGATGACCAGGTCCACCACCACGCGGATGCCGCGTTTGTGGGCCTCTTGCATCAGGCGCTGGAAGTCGGCGTTCGTGCCGTATTCCTGATCCACGGTGTAATAGTCCACCACATCGTAGCCGTGATAACTGGGCGACTCCATGATGGGCATCAGCCACAACCCCGTCACGCCCAGGTCGTTGGTGGTGGTCGGGTCGCCATCGTTGAGGTAGTCGAGTTTCTCGATCAGCCCGTTCAGGTCGCCGACCCCGTCCCCGTTCGAGTCCCTGAAACTGCGCACGAAGACCTCGTAGAAGACGGTATCGTTCCACCAGAACATCTGCCCGGGCTGCGCGCCCGGGTGCTGGATCGGGCCGAGGGTCGGGATGGATGGGTCGAGGGTGGCCATGGGCGTGATCGAGGCCTGGGCCGTTTGGGTGGCGGCATCCAGGGCGATGGCTGTGGCGATCCTGTCTTTGGAGGTAAGCGTGGAGGCGGGGGATGGGGGAGAGACGGGGGAGGGGGCAATCGCCGTAACGGGCGCGCAGGCGGTCGTCAACAGGAGGAGCAATAACAGGATTCGTTTCATGTGGATTCATTTCCCAGCCGCGCCTGGACCGAGAGCGGGTCCCCTTTCGGGAGTCGGTGCGCAGCTGTGGGCTGTAAGCCGTTAAGTCCCCGCGATGTAAACGAACACCGCGTAGGTGATCGCGATCAACAACCCCAGCGTCGAAAGCAGGATGCCTGCGATAGCCATCTTCTCGTTCTCCGACTTGCGGCTGAGGATGCC
>CAZGUM010000234.1:2257-5895 GCA_964529085.1 uncultured Methylomonas sp.
GCAGGATGCCTGCGATAGCCATCTTCTCGTTCTCCGACTTGCGGCTGAGGATGCCAAAGATGAGTCCCAGCGCGCTGGTGATCACGCCGCAAACCGGCAGGATGGACGCACACAGGCTGATCAACCCCAGGCTGACCGAGAGCAGGGCAAAGAACCGCTTCTGGCGAACATCGGGGTCTAGGGAGGCAGGATCGGTTTCCATGACGGGTGTCCTGAAAAAAATCTTTCCTCCTTCCAGGCGGAAGGAGGAAAGATGATCTCGGGTAAGGGAAACTAGCCCTTGACGCTGCCCGCAGTCAGACCGCTGACGATCTGCTTCTGCAGGGCAATGTAGATGATCGCCACCGGCAGCGCCACGATGATGGCCATGGCGGCGAAACGGTTCCATGGGATGCTGCTGGCGTATTGACCTGTCATATTGTACAGGGTCATGGCCAGCGTGTAGTCTTTGGGTTGGGTCAAGAAGAGCCAGGGCAGCGCAAACTCCTGCCAGTGCCCGATGAAGCCGAGGAAGAAGGTCACGGCCAGTTGCGGCACGGCCAGCGGCAGGACGATCTGCCAGAAGATCTGGTTGGCGTCCGCGCCATCGATCATGGCGGCCTCTTCCAATTCCTTGGGGATGGTGTCGAGGTAACCCTTGAGGTTCCAAACTGCGAAGGGCAGCGCGCCCGCGATCATGGCGACGCCCACCCCCAGCAGGGAGTCACGCAAGTTGAATGCGACCTTTCCCAATCCTTGGGCGCAGGTCATGAACGGTGAGATGGCCGTCACCCCGTTGCCACAGTCCGCGATGCGGAAGCTGTTCATCAACAGGTATAGCGGCGTGGACAGACCGATGGCGGGCATCAGCAGCGGCACGAAGACCATCACCATCAATACCTGGCGCATCCTGAATTTGAAGCGCGAGAAGGCGTAGGCGGCGCTGACGGCCACCAAAAGAGCCACCAGTCCTACACCAACCGAGAGGAAGAAGCTATTGCGCAACAATTCTAGGAAGGTGACCGGGTTGGCTGTGGGGCGGTCCAGCACTTGCTGATACGCCATGAAGGAGATTTCCTTCGGGAACAGTTCCAGCGCCGAGGGACGGGTGGTCTTGGAACTGAACGACATCGTTATGATGTACATGATAGGGAACAGAACTTCCGCCGCAATGAACAGGGTCAATACCTGCAACAACAGTTGTTTCCACAGCGGCAGGTCGCGTCCGGCCACTTCGCCGGAGGTATTCATGTTGAGGAAGCGGATGATCGGATTGGTGCTTTTGGAGGAAGACTGGGCGGTCATGTTAGGCCTCCGTATAGGCTTCGGTCGCGCGGGTGATGCGGTTGGTGACGAGGAAGACGATCAACGCCACGAAGAAGACGATCACCGAGAAGGCCGCCGCCGCTCCATACAGGCGCAGGTTGCGGACCAGGTCGTACGCAAAGGTGACCAGGATCTCGGTCGAGCGGGCGGGGCCGCCGCCCGACATGAAGAAGACGAAGTTGAACAGGTTGAATGACATCGTGAACCCGTACATGGCCGCGGGGATCATGGCGGGCCGCAACAGGGGCACGGTGATGTTCCAGAATTGCTGGGAGCCTGAAGCGCCGTCGATGGAGGCGGCTTCGTACAGGTCCTTGGGAATGCTTTGCAGCGCGCCCGTGGCCACCAGGGTCATGAAGGGCCAGCCCAGCCAGAAATTGGCGATCATCATGGCGTAGTATGCCAGGGTCAACGGACCGTTGGGCAGCAGCCAGGGGATGGGCGGAGTGTACTCGGTCAGCCAGCGGATGCGGACCGGGTCGGCCGCGCCAAAGAGATGCACCACGGCGGTCAGGAACTGGTTCATCGCGCCGTACTGCTCATCGAAGATGTTTCTCCAGACGGTGCCGACCACGATGGGCGGGATCACCACCGGCAGGACATACAACGCGCGGTAGATCTTCTTTCCCCACAAGCCTTGCGTGTTGAGCAGGACGGCGATCAGCACGCCGGCCGGTACGTGCACCAGCACGTTAGTCACCGCCCACCAGATGTTGTAAGTAAGAACACGGAAGAATTCAAAGTTTTGGACGGGCAACCCCCCCGTGACGATGTCCACATAATTTTTCACCCCAATGTAGTTCAGGTTGGGGGAAGCCAGCTGTTTAAGCAGGTCTTTGGTCTGGAAGTCGGTGAAAGAAATGATGACCTGGTAGATCAACGGATAGAAGGTAATCACAGACATGACTACGAAGGCCGGGAGCAGGTACACGTAGGGAAGGATCGCCTTTTTAACCCGCGCCATTCCGGCTGACCTGGAAATATCAAGTGTCGTCGTTGCCATGTGAACTCTCCTCGAAAGAACAAGCCTGGATTAAGGGATGGGGCGAACAGAGAACTCTCTGTTCGCCCCATGTTTCATACGGAAAGGGACTTACTTGTTGGCGTTGGCCGTGGCGGTCTTGACCCAGTCAGCCGGGGTGACACCCTTCTCGAACACCTCGTCGGTGCTGCAGAAGTTCGACCAGTACAGGCCGAGCTGCGGGACCTGCGGGCGGACGTAGCCGTTCTTGAAGGCGTCCAGCAGGCCCTGGATCAGGGGATCGGTCACCTTGACGGTGGTGTTGGCGGGAACGTGGCCAGCTTCGTTCATCATGGTTTCCTGAGCCATCTTGCCGGTCAGGTAGAGGGCCACCTCGAGGGCGGCTTCCTTGTTCTGGCTGTTCGGGTTGAAGTAGAAGCCGTCAACGCCGAGGAAGGGGGTGGCGGGGCCGGCAGGACCAGCGGGCAGGGGGGCGACGCCGAGCTTGTCGCCGAGGGCAGCCTTGTAGTCGCCCATGGCCCAGTTACCGTTGGTGATGGCCGCAGCCTTGCCCTCGGTGAAGGGAGCCAGGCCGTCGCTGTCGTTCTTGGGCCAGCTGTTCTTCTTGGAGATCTGGTACAGCTCGTTCAGGTAGGTCATGGCATCGGTGACGCCAGTGCCCTGATCGGCAATGACTTTCCAGTTCTCGTCGAAGATCTTGCCACCGAAGGCGCTGAAGAAGCCGAAATGGTGGTAGCAGCCGTAGGTGATGGAGACTTCCGTGCCGCCTTCCATGAGAGCCTTGAGCTCATCGGTGGTGGCGGGCGGGGTCTTGATCATATCCTTGTTGTACCAGAAGACCACGGCCTTCAGGGACTCGGGGATGCCGTACAGCTTGCCGTCCACGGTCATGCCGTCGATCGAGAGCGGGGTGTAGTCGCCGAGCTTGCCAGCGGCCAGGTCGGTGATGTCGGCGATCAGGCCGTTGCGGGCATCGTCACCCAGGGAGTCGTTCGGGGCGATGAACATGTCGGGGCCGGCGCCGGAGGCCACGTCAGTGCGATACTTGTTGTAAATATCGTTGAACGGAACCTGCAGTACGTTGATCTTGATGTTCGGCAGATCCTTGGCGGCCTGGTCGAGCACCTTGGTCAGGGCGATTTCTTCGGCGGAGCCGGTGCCGTAGGCGTGCCAGAAGGTCACTTCGACGGGCGCGGCGGGGGGCTGCGTGGCGGCGGGCTCGGTGGCGGCGGGGGGCTGCGTGGCGGCGGGCTCGGTGGCAGCAGGGGCCTCGGTGGCGGCGGTGCCGCAGGCGGTGAGCAAAACACTGGCGATCAGCAGCAGGCTGAGCACAGTCCAGAGAGACTTTTTC
>CAZGUM010000235.1:0-5846 GCA_964529085.1 uncultured Methylomonas sp.
CGCTGAAACGACAAGCCTGTTCCATGCGGGCATGATTAAGGGTCATGGCTTTGCCGGCTTCGGCAAGGAAGTCGATGATCTCGTTGACACGCACAGAGGCAAAGTCGCGCTGGAGTTGAACGGGATCGGAGAGCACGATCCGGTCAAGCAGGGGACGCGGGTCGGGATAATAAAACTCAATCTTTTTGTCCCGGCTTTGATACAACAGATCCTGCGCGGCAACTTCCTGACCGCGCAGGATGAAGGGAATTGGGATGGGGTGATCGGATGACATACGCGGGATGATATAAAAAAACACGGACGGGTGGTCCGTCCGTGTCGCTACCAACAGGCATATTATTTTTTGGATAGCGGCATATTAATGGAGTATTTGCTAAATATTTCTTATAATCAACGTATTGTATTTTGTAGTACCGGGCTAATGTATCTATTTGAAAAAAATAGAAAATCCGGCAGTGTATAAATAACAAGACTAAGGTAGAATCTTTGAACAGCCATGTTATTTAAACATAGAAAGTAGGGAATTGCGATGTGGCATGATATTGAAACGACAAAAGATCTTCTTAATTTTTCTGTTGTCGCTGAAACTGCGGCTCAACTTATAAGAGAATCGAGTGGAGAGCCTATATCTATTGGCATCTCTGGAAAATGGGGGACTGGGAAATCATCATTAGTAAAGATGATAGGTAACTCACTAAAAAACGCAGATGAACATAAAAAATATATCTTCCTTGAATTTAATGCGTGGTTGTATCAAGGATATGACGATGCAAGGATGGCGTTACTCCAAAGCGTTGCAGACAAGCTGATTGCGGAATCAAAAAACCGGCAAAAAGCCGTGGACAAAGCGATTGATTTTGCAAAACGAATAAATTGGTTGCGGCTTGGAAAGTTGATATTGCCTACAACTTACGGTGCAGTGGTTGGTGGAACTCTTGCCGGCCCTCTTGGAGCTTTGCTTGGAGCAGCGAGTGGATTAATTAAAGGAACAGGACAACCATCAGCAGAGGATATCGAAAAACTAAGGGTGGCATACGAATCTGTGCAACCAGAGTTGGTCGGCATTCTTAAGGATAAAGAACAGATCTCGCTCCCTGAAGAGATTTCTGCATTGCGAAATACATTTGAGGATTTACTTAAGACAATGGATATAACATTAGTTGTCTTGGTAGATGATCTGGATCGATGCCTGCCTTCTACTGCCATTTCCACCTTGGAAGCAATGCGTTTGCTTCTCTTCCTTAAGCGGACCGCATTCATAATTGCTGCTGACGAAGAAATGATTCGGGGGGCTGTTCGTGCTCATTTCAATGATATAGATTTGACGGAAGATCTCGTAACCAGCTATTTTGACAAACTCATCCAAGTTCCGCTGCAGGTGCCTCGCTTGGGCGCCATTGAGGTCAAAGCATTTCTAATACTTCTGTTTTCTGATTTAGCCAAGCAACGAGGAGATATCACAGCTGAGGAACTGACTGAGGCAGAGAAAGTAGTTTTATTGGCTGCCCGCCAGCCTTGGGCAGGTGGTCTTACGCGGAAAAAGATGCAGGAAGCTTTCGGAGCCAAGGCTGCAAAACTAAGCAAGGAAATTGATCTTGCTGACCAGCTTGCCAGTATTATGGTGTCCGCCGAACGTATAGCAGGGAATCCACGCCTGATAAAGAGATTTCTTAATAATCTTTTGATCAGAGATGCGGTAGCAAAAGCCCAAGGAATGGCAATTTCGTTTGACCAGCTTGTCAAATTACAGCTCTTTGAACGAAACGCATCGACGGCTGCTTTCGACTATCTGATTAAGCAACTTGCTGCTAGTGAAGACGGTAAAGCTGCATTCATTGCAAAGATAGAGGAGACTTTAACAAAAGATGAAGTCTACCAAGCACCGGATAAAAGCTGGGATTCCCCGTTTATTTTAGAGTGGCTCAAATTAAATCCGAAACTGGGAGAGGTTGATCTTCGTCCATTACTTTACTTAAGTCGAGATCGATCCTTGTCTCTTGCTCGTTTCGATGAAATCTCGCCGGAAGGAAAAGCGCTGCTTGAAGCAATATTGGAGGCGAAGAATTTCATGCAGCCTCTTGTTGATCAATTAAAGTCTCTTGATGAAATGGATGCTGAACGCATACTCACTCGTATACTTCGCCAAGCTCGATCTGATCAATGGGATAGGATACGACTTATCCAAGCCTTGCACGTTCCAAAAGCATTTCCTAGCCTTGGATCTACTTTTGTTAATTTTCTTAATGAGATACCCGCAGACCGCCGACCAGTTCCTCTCATCCCGTTAATTAAAGATGAAGCTTGGGCACAAGAAATATTGCAACAATGGAGCGCCGATCAACGATCTTCTCAGCCAGTGAAGAAAGCGATTGGTAGTCTTAAAGGGGGAACATAAACTATGGGAACTTCGGCAGCTAGTTCTGGTGCAGGTTCGGGTGTTCCATTTGACCCTCCTTGGTTGGATGATGTATTGCCAGATATTCCGGGCGATGGCAAGCCTCCACTTCCAGAGAAACCAAACAATGATGGAGAGGATAATTCACAACCAGACGAACAACCTAATCGATCTCCAGCGGTAGCCCCGCCAGCCCGTTTCAGTAATGCTCGTCGAAATCTCGGAGAATTTATACGTACTGGTGACAGAGAAGCGTTTAGTAGTGCGATTGGCCATTATTCACGATCGGGAATGGGTGGAGCACGCAGGGTTGCCAATCGTATGCGTGTTTCAACCAGGTCCGCTGCCAACCTATTTCATGTTTTGCAATCTGCCCGCGATAATAGTGATCCAAATATCAGTGAGTGGGTTAGTACATTAGTAGCTCGAAGCACGAGTTCGCAGGATATTGTTAACGAAATAATTCGCTATGTCGCCCCAAATGGTGGGAGTATCGAAGAAAACTCCTGTAGAGATTCTATGGCTTTTGCATTACAAGATTTATTGGCAAATGATCCGAATATGGACCTACTGCAAATGGGTGATGAAAGTATTTGGACGTTGATTGAATCCTTTCTTGGATATGAAGCTTCGAGTCGCATATATTTTGACAACGGGGCTTATTTTGAGAATAAAGAATTTAGTGTACAGACGGTTCTTCGAATGAATGAAATGTATGACTATTTGAGAGCCGACCTAAGTGTACAAATTGGAAAGTTGCGACGGACAACGCCAAATGCAACTCGGAAACAGCTTCAAGAAATCTTGCAAAAGGCGGTGGAGAATACTTTTCAAGTTTATGAGGATTCCTTATGAATAAGGTAATGTGTTGTCCAACTTCTCGCTTGCCAACTCGACTAGACCGGCAAGTAGAGTATTTGAGTCTCTATTCACATGCTCCAGCTGGCAGACCATCGGTTGGTTATATTGCGCCTGCTTTGCCAGCACTTATCCAGAGAGCAGGGCTAATGCCCTCTGTACAAACTTGGGATTTCACGACAATTGCTCTTTCTGTTGCTGCGGCTGATCAAGTTGTTCTGAGAAAAGACAGCCCCGACGGGTGGACTCGAATGATTGAGCTGAGTATTTGTCTTAATGAACCAGCTGTGTGGGAAGTCCAACGCGAGCTATTAGAGTCATCCCTTCAACACCTTACTGGCGATTTTTGGACATTGCGATTTCTTGAAGGAGGGCTTGAACCACCAAGAGCGAAGCAGGGGCGTCTAAATGATGCGGACTGTGTTTGCCTCCTTTCGGGGGGAGCCGATAGTTTGGTTGGAGGCATTGACCTCATAACAGCAGGCAGAAAGCCGCTTTTTGTCTCCCGAATTGTTAGGGGAGATGCAGAGACACAACGAAGGTATGTGCGAGAATTAGGAGCCCAGGATCGGCATTACCAATGGAGCTTCACCGTAAATCATAACGGGGAATCAGAGCCATCAACAAGGGGCCGATCCATAATTTTCTTTGCCTTTGCCGCTCTGGCGGCTTCCGCAATTCAACCAGAGGAAAACCAACGTGTAGAAATTATTGTTCCTGAAAATGGGTTCGTAAGTCTTAATATCTCGCTAACGCCTGGTCGTTCTGGAAGCTTGAGTACAAAAACTACCCATCCTCTTTACATGAATGGAATTCAATCACTTTGGGATGCCAGCGGTATTAATGCCCAACTCTCATTTCCATATCGTTATAAAACCAAAGGAGAAGTGTTTGCAGAATGTTCAGATCAGGCAATACTCAAGGCACTGGTAAACGACTCAAAGAGTTGTGGAAAAATTCAGCGACACAACTTGACTCATTGTGGGGAATGCTTTCCATGTCTTGTAAGGCGAGCCGCATTTCTTGCGGCAAACATTCCAGATAAAACAAAGAAAGGCTATCTCAGCAAAAAACTTGGGGATTCAACGTCTCGGGATCTCCTGGCTGTTGCGAGTGCATTTCTACGATATAAACAAAAGGGATTGCCTTATTTTGTAGGTGGGGCTTTAGCCTTTGCGTCTAATCAAGAGCGTGTAGAGTATGAGAGAGTTGTCGCCCGTGGTATGGATGAATTGGGACAATTACTTAAGAAACATGGCGTTTTATGATCGATTTTCATTGCCATTTAGATCTTTATCCTGATGCACTTAAACTTCTTCCAAAAGTTGCGGCGCGGAATCTTTTTACGCTAGTAGTTACTACCAGCCCTAAGGCGTGGCTTGCTACATCCAGGGTTTTTGCAGGTTATGAAAACATTAAAGTCGCTCTTGGGTTACACCCGGAAATTGCAGAACAAAAGGCTGGAGAGAGATTGCTTTTGTTATCTTGTATTCCGAAAGCAAAATACATAGGTGAAATTGGGATTGACGGCTCACCTAAGTACAAAGAAACTATATCTTTACAAGAATCCATTTTGAACGATACACTTACAGAATGTGAGCGGGCGGGCGGTAAAATACTCAGTATTCATTCAAGAAATGCATCAAGCCGTGTTCTCGATTTAGTTGAAAAGAATTGCCGAAAAAGCACTGTAGTTTTACACTGGTTCTCAGGAAGCCTATCCGAAGCACAACGAGCTCAAGATCTGGGGTGTTGGTTTAGTGTCGGTCCTGCAATGTTACGCGGTGCAAAAGGGCGCTCTATTCTTGAATCATTACCTCTGAATAAAGTTTTACCAGAGACAGACGGTCCATTCGCTATGAATCGCTCGGTTCCTCTTATGCCTTGGGAAGCGATTGAAATAGTAGACACTTTAGTGTCAATATGGGGAATTCCAAAAGAGGACGTAATTCATCAAATTAGGAATAACCTTACAACTTTGATTGATGAAAAATTTATCTAAAAATTATTCAGTCATCAGGGTTTATCTCGCACCAATTTACATACTTTGATTTCTGAAGAAAAATTTCAGTAAAATCGCTTCGACTTCAAGTTATGCAACCTTTATTCTCATGACACCGAGAAAAATCCTAGATCTAAATTAAATAATTGAGCTAGGAGCGATATTCCAAATTTGGATTAAGCACCCAACGGGTCAAGCCTTCAATTGCATTCCGATCCAGATATCGAATTCGTAACCCAAAGCCGGCACACAACCCACTCAGCCCCTCCCACCAGGCGATGCCCTCATCGCCTGGTAATACAAATTCCAATACGGTTCGCCGCACAAAGGGAAGTGGATATTCCTGCGCGGCAAGGGATAAGCCCTGATGTAGAATATCTAGTCCCTCTGAAACAGGAGTTTCCCATTGGCTAACCTGTTTTTGGAATTCCAACCTCGGTTCTGGGTCGGGCCAGAACAATTGGAGTAAACGTAATGTCCAGCCAGGTTGGATTGAGGAGAGAATGGACTTGTATGCCTCCTGCGGTCGCACATCGGGACGATCCGGGTCGGCATACACTTCGGCAAACAGGCGTCTGGTGTCATCCTCGC
>CAZGUM010000236.1:0-3471 GCA_964529085.1 uncultured Methylomonas sp.
GTTTCAATCCACTCTCCCTATGCAGGGAGAGACTAGTCGCCCAGCGCCCGCAGGTACGCCAGCGTGCGGTTTCAATCCACTCTCCCTATGCAGGGAGAGACACCAATACCCCTCCAAACCAGCGGGATTATGTGTCGTTTCAATCCACTCTCCCTATGCAGGGAGAGACGCCAACGTGAAATCTCCCCCAACATAAACATTGGTTTCAATCCACTCTCCCTATGCAGGGAGAGACGGGCTGAGTTGAGGGCGAGCGAGGCGGCCTGGCAGTTTCAATCCACTCTCCCTATGCAGGGAGAGACGGCGCATCGCCGAATTCTTCATCGACTTCAGCAACGTTTCAATCCACTCTCCCTATGCAGGGAGAGACGCGCATCCCGATGATCTTCGGCCCGAACACGTCGTTTCAATCCACTCTCCCTATGCAGGGAGAGACATCCTGCGCTTCAACTCAGCGATGAAATTATCCATGTTTCAATCCACTCTCCCTATGCAGGGAGAGACTATAACGGCTCGGCTAACCTGCTGCTTGGAGCGATGTTTCAATCCACTCTCCCTATGCAGGGAGAGACGAATTTATACGGAGACGACGGAATCCGACAACAAGTTTCAATCCACTCTCCCTATGCAGGGAGAGACGTAAGCATGTGACAGACTCCTTTGTGTGGCTCGCTGTTTCAATCCACTCTCCCTATGCAGGGAGAGACCTGCACCAAAGCCCGCATCCCGCGCGCCATCCTCGTTTCAATCCACTCTCCCTATGCAGGGAGAGACGCCTTTGTGCAGCGTGGTCAGTAGCGCGTCGGACGTTTCAATCCACTCTCCCTATGCAGGGAGAGACTCATGCTTGCGTTCGAGATGGGCTTTGGCTCGTGTTTCAATCCACTCTCCCTATGCAGGGAGAGACGCCGCCGACATTTTCAACGGCGGTATAGCGGTAGTTTCAATCCACTCTCCCTATGCAGGGAGAGACGCTGCTGTTGTGGTCTGGGTGGCTGTGGTGGCTGGTTTCAATCCACTCTCCCTATGCAGGGAGAGACTTCGGGAAGCAGGCTTTTTGTCCAGGGTTGAACTCGTTTCAATCCACTCTCCCTATGCAGGGAGAGACGCCCGCGCCATCGACACCGCAGCCCTGCCCAGTGAGTTTCAATCCACTCTCCCTATGCAGGGAGAGACAAATGCGCGACCACCCTACCCCAGCCGAACACGACCGTTTCAATCCACTCTCCCTATGCAGGGAGAGACTTTGCCGCCGCAGTTCCTACGCCATAGTCAAGGAGTTTCAATCCACTCTCCCTATGCAGGGAGAGACCAGGGCACAGTCTGATACTCGCTGTTGTAGCAGTTTCAATCCACTCTCCCTATGCAGGGAGAGACGAAGGCGGCGTACTTCTCGTTCGTGCTGGTTCCGCTGTTTCAATCCACTCTCCCTATGCAGGGAGAGACTTATGATCTTGGGGCATTTTCATCTCCTTGGATTGTTTCAATCCACTCTCCCTATGCAGGGAGAGACCTTACTCGCTTGCCTCGTGCCCCTCAACGCTTCGTTTCAATCCACTCTCCCTATGCAGGGAGAGACGCCGCCCCTTCGGGAAGCTCGTCGCCTCGCGGATGTTTCAATCCACTCTCCCTATGCAGGGAGAGACCGCCCGATCACTCCCGTCCAGGCCTATATCCCGCAGTTTCAATCCACTCTCCCTATGCAGGGAGAGACGCTGCCAGGGACAATCCAGGGCATATCCTCCTTGTTTCAATCCACTCTCCCTATGCAGGGAGAGACTCGTGGCGGCGATCAACGCCAACGGGGGACTGTTTCAATCCACTCTCCCTATGCAGGGAGAGACCACCATCGACAAATCGGAATGTCCCAACATGCGCTGTTTCAATCCACTCTCCCTATGCAGGGAGAGACCATGCGGCGGACCAGATATAAAGCGAGAGCAAAGAGTTTCAATCCACTCTCCCTATGCAGGGAGAGACGATCATTGGCGTCGATGTCGGTGCCTTCCTCTTTGTTTCAATCCACTCTCCCTATGCAGGGAGAGACGCGGGCGTCATGGTCGTGTCCGCCTTCGGGTAGTTTCAATCCACTCTCCCTATGCAGGGAGAGACCTTTTACTATCTGCCGTAACAATAAGACTATGGGGGTTTCAATCCACTCTCCCTATGCAGGGAGAGACTAAGGGGCGGGGGGCGTCATGCCGTGACGGATGTTTCAATCCACTCTCCCTATGCAGGGAGAGACACCTGTTTGACCATTTCCTCATCCTGAAAAAACAGTTTCAATCCACTCTCCCTATGCAGGGAGAGACTTCTTCAGTTGGAGGGCAAAATATAAACACCCAAGTTTCAATCCACTCTCCCTATGCAGGGAGAGACCTTCGAGCGGGACGCGAACGGCGCGCTGACGACCCTGTTTCAATCCACTCTCCCTATGCAGGGAGAGACACAACGGCTCGGCTAACCTGCTGCTTGGATCCATGTTTCAATCCACTCTCCCTATGCAGGGAGAGACTCATGCCGCGCTCGGGCGCGTCAGCGCCCAAAGTTTCAATCCACTCTCCCTATGCAGGGAGAGACCTCGGCGATCTCGCCACGTGTCACCATGTCGGTAAGTTTCAATCCACTCTCCCTATGCAGGGAGAGACTTCCACCTTGTCGCCCATCGGCTTCACGCCCTGTTTCAATCCACTCTCCCTATGCAGGGAGAGACCAGCGTGCTGCCCCCGAACATATCCAGGATGCGGTTTCAATCCACTCTCCCTATGCAGGGAGAGACAAGCTGATAGCGTGGCATAATTATCAAGCTATAGTTTCAATCCACTCTCCCTATGCAGGGAGAGACACGGCTATACCGTCAACGATACCTTTAAGACGGGTGTTTCAATCCACTCTCCCTATGCAGGGAGAGACTGACGGCGGGGATAAGAAGAATCGCAAGGATTATGTTTCAATCCACTCTCCCTATGCAGGGAGAGACCCAAACCGGCGGGCAATGGGCCTGTCGATAACAGTTTCAATCCACTCTCCCTATGCAGGGAGAGACACGACCACATGAAGGTCTCGGCGCCCGCGAAGAAGTTTCAATCCACTCTCCCTATGCAGGGAGAGACTCATCGATGCCGTCCAGCGGCATGATCAACTGATGTTTCAATCCACTCTCCCTATGCAGGGAGAGACGAAGGGACTGGAGGCCAGCTGGTGCACGGACCGAGTTTCAATCCACTCTCCCTATGCAGGGAGAGACTATGGCAACCAGCCTCCCGCCTGGATACCGCCCTGGTTTCAATCCACTCTCCCTATGCAGGGAGAGACACCAGCGCCGCCAGGAAACTCAACGCCTCCCTGGCTGTTTCAATCCACTCTCCCTATGCAGGGAGAGACTACATCGACTGAGTCCTTCCAGTCACCGATTATGTTTCAATCCACTCTCCCTATGCAGGGAGAGACTACATCGACTGAGTCCTTCCA
>CAZGUM010000236.1:3571-4845 GCA_964529085.1 uncultured Methylomonas sp.
GTCACCGATTATGTTTCAATCCACTCTCCCTATGCAGGGAGAGACTGGAGGAATACGTGCGCAAGGGCAGGGCAAAATGTTTCAATCCACTCTCCCTATGCAGGGAGAGACTCCTGCGTCGTAACCTGGGCAGACTGTCCGATGTTTCAATCCACTCTCCCTATGCAGGGAGAGACTTTATTACCAATATGAATATTATGTAGACTTGGATGTTTCAATCCACTCTCCCTATGCAGGGAGAGACCTGCCCAGCACAGAACGTCCCACGGGATGATGTTGTTTCAATCCACTCTCCCTATGCAGGGAGAGACCCGCCACCCCGCTGATTATCAACCAACCCATCTATGTTTCAATCCACTCTCCCTATGCAGGGAGAGACCTTATGCTAGTCCGTTGGGCGGCTCTCGCTCAACGTTTCAATCCACTCTCCCTATGCAGGGAGAGACCAATCTGAGTGCGTTTTGCTTTGCGGTTCTTTATAAGTTTCAATCCACTCTCCCTATGCAGGGAGAGACCCGAGTAGTAGCGTTGCAAGCCTACGCGGAGGGGGTTTCAATCCACTCTCCCTATGCAGGGAGAGACACATCAGCACCATCAACGCGCGCGTCCACGTGCGGTTTCAATCCACTCTCCCTATGCAGGGAGAGACTGGGAGGCCCAATATCACGAGACCTTCTCACCCGAGTTTCAATCCACTCTCCCTATGCAGGGAGAGACTAAAAATACCAAAACGATTTAATGGCGTGCGGGTTGTTTCAATCCACTCTCCCTATGCAGGGAGAGACACTATGCCCGCGCCGAGTCTATCCTTAATAATCAGTTTCAATCCACTCTCCCTATGCAGGGAGAGACGTGAGGATCAGCACGCCTGCGCCGTCTGCAATGAGTTTCAATCCACTCTCCCTATGCAGGGAGAGACGCAGATTTCCGCGTCTATAACGCTGGAGGCGTGTTTCAATCCACTCTCCCTATGCAGGGAGAGACTTAGATGAGCGAGGAATCTATAAGGCACATGTAGAGTTTCAATCCACTCTCCCTATGCAGGGAGAGACTTAATGTCAAATTTATTTTACATTATCACAGCGGGGTTTCAATCCACTCTCCCTATGCAGGGAGAGACTATATGGTTTCCGTCTTGTAACCATTTGTTACGTTTCAATCCACTCTCCCTATGCAGGGAGAGACTGGCGGATTCGCCCAGCGCCAGGTCCACATAGCGGTTTCAATCCACTCTCCCTATGCAGGGAGAGACTTAATGTCAAATTTATTTTACA
>CAZGUM010000236.1:4945-5791 GCA_964529085.1 uncultured Methylomonas sp.
TTATCACAGCGGGGTTTCAATCCACTCTCCCTATGCAGGGAGAGACCGCAACCGCTGATACTTGAACCACTTTGCAAATGTTTCAATCCACTCTCCCTATGCAGGGAGAGACCTGGACCGTTTCCTGTCAATTCCGCGAGACACCCGTTTCAATCCACTCTCCCTATGCAGGGAGAGACGCGTGCTGGGCGTGATCAACTGCGGGTCCAGATAGTTTCAATCCACTCTCCCTATGCAGGGAGAGACCGCCTGAGCAAGGTGATGATCCAAGGGCGGGTGGTGTTTCAATCCACTCTCCCTATGCAGGGAGAGACCCCCTCGTCCAGGGTTGCCACGCCCTGCTTGAAGTTTCAATCCACTCTCCCTATGCAGGGAGAGACGCGAGCGCGCGCGGCGCTGGGGGTTGATCAGCGGGACGTTTCAATCCACTCTCCCTATGCAGGGAGAGACGACTTCAGCCAGAGCGACGAGGCGAGCATGATCGCGTTTCAATCCACTCTCCCTATGCAGGGAGAGACCTTTCTGCTTATGGAGAAAGTTCACCACCCACTGGGTGTTTCAATCCACTCTCCCTATGCAGGGAGAGACCAAAACTTGAAGCCCCACGCCATCCGTGGGCAGGGTTTCAATCCACTCTCCCTATGCAGGGAGAGACACGTCCTTCTGTCGTATGGCCGCCCAAAACATTTGTTTCAATCCACTCTCCCTATGCAGGGAGAGACTGCCTCCCGTGGAGGTGTACGAGCGGGAATGCCTGGGTTTCAATCCACTCTCCCTATGCAGGGAGAGACGTCTTCGAGGATATGGCGCAGGAGGTCGGGGGGTTTCAATCCACTCTCCCTATGC
>CAZGUM010000237.1:0-5739 GCA_964529085.1 uncultured Methylomonas sp.
AAGGGGTTTGACATGCGGCTTACCACAAAAGGGCGTTACGCAGTTACCGCGATGTTGGATTTGGCGTTTCATAGCCAATCCAATCCAGTGACGTTGACCGATATTGCGACGAGGCAAACCATTTCCTTGTCCTATCTGGAACAGTTGTTCGCGCGGCTGCGTAAGGCGGGAATGGTAAAAGGCGTTCGTGGGCCCGGCGGCGGTTATACGCTTAGTCGTGGTGCTAAAGATATTAATATCGCTGAGATCATCGAAGCGGTTGACGAGCCGGTGGATTCAACTAAATGTGGCGGCAAGGCTAATTGTCACAACGACGAACCCTGTCTAACCCATGATTTGTGGATGGGCTTGAGTGAGCAGATCCGCGCCTACTTGAAAGAAATCAGCCTGGGACAACTGCTAGAACGCGACTTTGTTAGTGATGTGGCAAAAAGGCAAAGCAAGCAAGTGGAGCACGTTATCGAAATGCAAAGCCGGCAGGAAAAACGCATAGCTCAATGATCTATCTGGATCACAATGCCACTACTCGTTGCGACGAACGGGTGGTGGAAGCCATGTTGCCATACCTGCATGCGATGTATGGCAATCCCTCCAGTCTCTATAAACTCGGCCGGATTGCCCGCAGCGCAGTAGATACTGCCAGAGAACAGCTGGCGGCCTTGATTGATGCTCAGGCTTCGCAAATCGTGTTTACTAGCGGCGGTACAGAGGCAAATGCCTTGGCTTTAGCAAATGCTCAGGGTTCGCGATTATGGATATCGGCAATAGAGCATCCTTCGATTTTCGAAAACGCCCGTTACAACAGGTTTTTCAATGAACAAACCCTGGAAACCGATGCAAACGGCGTTGTGCCATTGGCATCGGTTGCTGACCGGGATTGGCAAACCGGCGATTTCGTTTCGCTGATGTTGGCCAATAATGAAACTGGTGCCATTCAAAATGTACCGGCAATCGCCGAACTTTTAGTCGAGAAGGGCGTCAAGATACATACCGATGCGGTGCAGGCGCTGGGTAAAATTCCGTTCTCGTTCAAAAAGCTGGGTGTTAAGTTGATGAGTTTGTCCAGCCACAAAATCCATGGACCTAAGGGATGCGGAGCGTTGGTGGTGGCGGAAGATTTTGTGTTAAAGCCCTGGCAACGCGGTGGCGATCAAGAGCATGGTCGGCGGGCGGGGACGGAGAACGTAGCGGCGATTGTGGGTTTTGGCAAAGCCGCCGAGCTGGCTAAAAACGAGATGGCCGAGCGGGCTGCTACGATGCTCAGTCTGCGGAATCGTCTGGAATCGGCATTAAGTGAGATTCCCGGCATGGCGATTTTTGCCGAGCATGTTGACAGATTGCCCAATACCGTACAATTTGGGATTGACGGCGTAAACGGGGAAATGCTGCTGATGCAACTGGATCAGCGCAATATTGCGGTTTCCAGCGGTTCTGCCTGTGCGGCGGGATCAGAGGAAATCAGTCCGGTGTTGGCGGCGATGGGCGTAAATGCTTCGCTAGCCAGAGCTGCGATACGCGTCAGTCTGGGTAAAGATAACCAAGAAACCGAAATCGATCAATTTGTCGATGTCTTAAAAGCATTGATACGTAAAAGTTAGGAGAATCAGCAATGAGTATTACCGTTACCGAGAGCGCGGCTAGACAAATTCAAAAACAGATACAAAAACGTGGTTCAGGCGTGGGCTTGAGGCTTGGCGTTAAAACCTCCGGTTGCTCGGGGTATGCATATGTACTGGATTATGCGGATCAAGCCGATGCGGATGATGTAATCTTCGATCAATATGATGTGAAGGTGTTGGTCAAGCAAGCGGATTTGGAAAAGTTGAGCGGTATACAGCTGGATTATGCCAAGGAAGGGTTTAACGAGGCTTTTAAATTCAACAACCCGAATGTCAAGGGAACCTGCGGTTGTGGTGAAAGTTTTTCGGTTTAAAACTTAAGATAGTGCCGGCTTTGTAAGTGGGCAAAGCCGGCTTCGCAAACGCGTGGTTCGATCAGCGTTTCAATTACCTTCTTTTTTCTTATCATCCGCGGGTTTATCGCCTGCCGTAGCAGGTTTGTTGCCCGCGCATTTGCCTTCGGTAGCCGCTTTGGCGTCTGTGCTTTTTTTCATGGATGCGCCGCATTTGCCTTCGCCGCACGCACCGTCTTTCATTTTGTCTGCACCGGTTTGATCCGGTTTGGCTTCCGCAGTCATCATGTAGCCTGAGCTTAGTTCGGAAAGCGCGAACGGATTGTTATCGGCTTGGGCAATATTGCCCGCCAGAGTAGGTAATAGGGAGGCGCCGATCGCAATAGCAAAAGGGGTTCTATTGATTTTTTTCATACTGTCTCCTGTGGAAAAAATAATTGTTGTAATAAGCGGGCTGCAACCTCAAATTGCACTTAATCAGGCATCGGCCTATCGCTAATATCACAAAAAAGCCTAGTAAAGTAAAGGCGGGAAGATTCTGCCGATCGGCAGTATACTGGCGCCCCGGACCATAATTTTTGCAACCTGCCTATCCGAACTTCCTTGTAACCATGACTGAAAAAATACAGATAGCACAATTGGGCGCGGACGTATTGCGGCTGCAGGCGCAGCCTGTTGACGATTTTGCGTGCCCCGAGTTCCATAGTCTAATTGCAAGCTTGCAGGACACGATGTTAGAGGCAGGCGGTGTCGGTATTGCGGCGCCGCAAATAGGTGTTTCCCGGCAAATTCTGATCATCGCGTCGCGGCCCACCTCCCGCTATCCGCATGCGCCGCAAATGTCGCCTATTTTGATGGTCAATCCGCGTTTTGAAGTTCTTGATAACGATATGCGGAAAGACTGGGAAGGTTGTTTGAGCGTGCCGGGCATTCGTGCGTTAGTGCCGCGCTACCTGTCGATCGATGTGGCATATCAAGACCGACATGGCGAATGCTGCAGCTTGGTGCTACAAGGGTTTCCGGCCCGAGTTTTCCAGCACGAGTTCGATCATTTGCAGGGCTTGGTATATCTCGATAGAGTCGAAAATAATCGAGACATCATTTCCGAAGCTGAGTTTTTCAAACGTATTGCTGCGTAGGGGGCATTGCATGAAGTTTGTGTTGTTTTTTGCGGGCATGTTGTTTAGTTACATTAGCTTTGCCTTGCCGCCGTTATCCTTTACCCAGATAGCTCCCGGTATTTATCTGCATACGTCGACCCACCATTGGCCCGATCGGGAAAATCACGGCGAGATCGCTAATATCGGTTTTATTGTCGGCGAAAATTGCGTGGCAGTAATCGATAGCGGCGGCAGTCCGCAGCAGGGCGCGGCGTTGCATGCCACCATTAAACAAGTCACCACTAAGCCGATATGCTACGTCATCAACACGCATGTGCATCCCGATCATATATACGGCAACAAGGCCTTCCAAGGGCCGGGCGTAAAGTTTATCGGACATCATAAGTTGGCGCGAGCCATGGCGACGCGCGGTGAGCATTATCTGGGGCGAGCGGCGGAGTTACTGGATATTCAGGTCAATCAAGATAATATCATTCCGCCCGATGTGGAAGTTAAGGACAGCATCACGTTGAACCTGGGTAATCGGGAATTGGTGTTGACGGCACATCCAAGCGCTCACACCGATAATGATTTAAGCGTTTACGATAAGGCCACGGATACTTTGTGGCTAGCAGACTTACTGTTTTTAGAGCATATTCCGGTTATCGATGGCAGTATCAAAGGCTGGTTGAGCGAATTAAACCGATTGGAAAAAAATAGCTATAAATTGGTGATTCCCGGGCACGGGCGGTTGGTCAAGGATTGGCCGGCAAGTATGCAGCCGCAGAAAGCGTATTTACAGGGATTGGCGACCGAAATTAGAGCCATGATCAAGCAGGGCAAAACTATAGAACAGGCCGTAAATAGCGTAGGCTTGGCGGAAAAAAAGAATTGGCAATTGTATGAACAATTCCATCGCAAAAACGTCACGATCGCGTTTGCTGAGTTGGAATGGGAAGATTAAAAGATTAGGAGAATATCACTATGTTTAAATCGTATAACATCGTTTGTCTGCTGGTTTTGATGGCGTTACCTGCATTTGCAGCAGCAGAAGGCGACGACATTACCTGGAACACTGTATTGAAAAGCCAGTTTTTTGCCGGGAAAAATATAGAAGAATCTAATGCGGTTATAGAGCTGGATGTGCCTTACCGGGCCGAAGATCCGGCGATCGTGCCGCTTAAGGTCGTCAGTAAATTTCCGCAAAGCAAAGGTAAATACATCAAAAAAATTTGGTTGTTTGTCGATAAGAACCCGTTCCCATTCGTCGGAGAATTTGAGTTTTTCCCGGAAAGCGGCAAGGCCGATTTGGCGATGCGCGTGCGCGTTAATACTTACAGCGATATTCGCGCCATTGCAGAAACCAATGACGGCAAATTAAGCATGGCAAAAAAGTTTGTTAAAGCTAGCGGCGGCTGCTCCGCGCCGATTGGTGCCGATCTGGATGAGGCTATGAAACGGCTCGGCAAGGTTAAGTTTCGTCTGGATGACGGCGTTAAGACAGGAGAGCCGGTGTTGACGCAGTTGATGATAAGTCATCCTAACTTGACTGGTATGCAGATGGATCAAATGACCCGGTTTGTCAGAAAATCCCATTTTATTGATCAATTGAAAGTCACGTTTAACGGCAAGCCGGTACTCAATGCCAAAATCGACATAGCGATCAGTGCCGACCCGAATTTTCGCTTCTATTTTGTGCCGGATAAAGCCGGCGAGTTGAAGGCCGAATTTACCGATGTATCCTGCGAATCGCCAATAAGCCGTAATGTGTGCAGTAAAGGTAATAGTTACTCGCAAAGCTATTCGGTAAGTCCCTAATGGAGAGGTCTCTCGTTAGAGAGGGCTTGCTGGCGTTGGGTATGCTGGCTTTCGTCAGTGATGCCTTTGCTCTGCGTTGCGGGCATCAATTGGTCCAGATTGGCGCTTACAAGTCCGAAGTGCTGGAAAAATGTGGCGAACCGGATTCTGTAGAGGAGCACAGAGCGGTACGCGGCAGTCGTTTGCGGCACCCTTATGGCGCATTGGAGATCGATCAATTTGAAGAAGTGTTGATCGAAGAATGGATTTATAACTTTGGGCCACGCAAATTTCAGCAGCTTTTGGAGTTTGAGGACGGTGAGCTGAAAAATGTCCGCAATCTGCATCGCGGGTATTGATCGGATCCCGGGCGGTTTTGGCGTATGGGATCACTGTTTATATGGAATTTTAGTTTGTAAGGGCATCGATTTTCATGGCGCTGCCAATGGTGGATAACTTCAAGATCCAGACCGACGTATACTTTGCGGCAAAAAAATGAACACAAAGACAGCAATAAACAAAATCCCGTTTTCGTTATTGTGCATCGAATTATCGCAAATCCATTGGTCGAAAAGTGAAGTTACGCCCGCGCGATTGCAGTTGAAACATTGACTGAAACCAAACGGCAGGTAGGTGAAGCAACGCCCGACTTGGCTGATTTGGTTGGGGCTAGGCTAGCGGTTTGTTCGGAAACTGAAGACGGCGCTGCATTGGCTGAATCGCTGGTAAAAAGTTTGGTGGGTGGCGATGTGATGAGTGTTCGCAAATTGCACGGCTCACCATTTCAGTTTACACCGCAACTAAAGCTAATGATGTTAGGCAACCACAAGCCCATTATTCACGGCAATGACGATGGAATCTGGCGACGGGTGCGCTTAATTAATGACGGTAAACCCCCGGCTATGCTGGGGGACCTCCCAAAGGTTTGAC
>CAZGUM010000238.1:0-3272 GCA_964529085.1 uncultured Methylomonas sp.
AATATGCGCCCGCATGCCGGTTTCGGTTCCGGCACTGCGGTTACGCTGGCCTGCCTGGAAGCTTTGCATCTCGTGAACGACTCGCAAGCAACACCAGCAGAATTGATTGCAGCATCCAAACGTGGGGGCTCTTCGGGTGTCGGCATACACAGTTATTTCTCCGGCGGTTACGTGTTTGACTTGGGGCGTAAAATAGACGGCAGCCCGTTTATGCCGTCCAATCAAACCGGCGTTAAGCAATCACCCTTGTTGTTGGATCAGGGCCCGATGCCAAACTGGGAATTCGGTATTTGTTTGCCGACAGGTATTCCGCATAAGACCCAAGCCGAGGAACGTGAATTTTTCGCGCGCACCTGTCCTTTGCCGGCCGATGCGGTCTACGAGACGGTCTACCACACCTTGTTTGGGCTCTATGCCGCGCTTCGCGAAGCCGACCGCGCCAGTTTCTGCAATGCCTTGAAAATCATACAGACTTGCGCCTGGAAACAAGCTGAACGGCAAGAATACGGCCGAGACTTACTCGATCTTGAGCAGGCAATTTACAACGCAGGAGCCGAAGCGGTTGGCATGTCCAGCCTGGGGCCTAGCCTATTTTTTCTGGCCGAGGATGTGCCTGAGATTATCGAACAAATGCGGATTGCCCATCCCGACTGCGATTGGCTGATCACCCGCCCGGACAATCACGGACGGCAAATTGTCTATGGCTGAAATCGTTTTTTTTACCTCCAGCGCCATCAAACTGGCTCACGCCCGTTATCTGTGCCGTAACTACGATGTACAAATCACCGGTTTTCGTGAGAAAACCTTTGGCGCGAATTATGAAGAACCGCGCATTTACGACCGCGCTGAGCTGATCGAGCGCAGTTATCAGGATGCCTTGCAACGTTGGAAAAAGTCGGTCTCCTCTGACGAACAGAAGTTGTTTTTCATCGAGGATACCTCGGTGCTTATCGAGGCTTTAAGCGTCGAACGGGAAGTGCCTGGACTGGACGTTAAATACTGGATGGCGGAAACCGACTTCGCCAGTTTGAATACGCAACTACAAGCTGCGGAAAATAACCGCCGTTGCACGGTTCGCTCGGACTTAGTCTTGCATTTGCCCAAGGATTTACGCAATGGCAATCAAAGCGGAAGTTATCGATGCTTTACCAGTTATAGCCATGGCAGCATCGTCGACCGAGAACAAGTCATCGCTACAAACCTGATGTACCCCTGGCTGGATAACAAAACCTTCAACAAATGGTTTGTACCCGAGGGTTTCAAAGAACCGATCAGCTTGCTGCCGATCGCCGAGGCTGACAAACACGATTTTCGCGCGGCGGCATTTCGAGAAATGTTGAGCTTTTTGGAGCAACACGGCCAAATTGCCAAACGCGGAACCCCGATTATCCAAACTCAATTGGAAGCCGGTGTGCCGTTATTTGTTATTTGCGGCCCATCGTGCGCCGGCAAAACCACCTTAGCGGAACACCTGGCCGCAAACTATGGTTATTACCACATCGAAGCCAGCGATTTCATGTATCTGAGTTATTACCAAAGGCACGGCGTGGGTTCTTCGGTGCCGATAGGGGATTTTGCCGAACAAGCGCTACGCGAGCAGCCGGAAATCGTGGCCCGACAAGTTTTGGATAACATTCAGGCCAACCATCCAATAGCCGCCGTAGTGACTGGATTCCGTTCCTCTCTGGAATTGGCGTGGTTCGAAAATCATTACGGAGGTCACCAACTCATCGTGCCTGTATTTATCGACGCCGATGCGTCAATACGCTTTGAGCGCTCATTAGATCGTGGCCGCGAGACGATACCGGATAACTGGGAGCGATTCCAACGACGAGATGCGCAACAAGCGGCAATGGGGCTTAGTGGTTTAGCGGTGAGTCTGGCATCTGACCATATCAAAAATGAAGGCGATCGCGACACCTTCTTTGCAAGTTTTGCGGCTCGCTATCTTCGCGATTGGCCGTTTCCGCAGAATATCAGCTACAACACCCTTAACGTGGGTGTTCTCGAAAAATTGATCCTAAAAGCACTTTTTGAGCAAGGCGGCGAAAGAGAATACTTCACCACTACCGAAATCGCCCATCTGATCAATCGTGATCTTCCTGCCGACCAACAGCGAAGCAAAAACAATATCAGCCGTTACTTCAATCAACGCTTCTATCCGTATTACGAAATTAAGCTGATTGATGACAAGCGGAAATATCGGCTTTCCAATACCGGGCTGGGGAAAGTTAAATTGTTGGGAATTTAATCGTGGTGAGGAATCGATTCCAGCGAAAAAACCCTCAACACCGGCCTCCTATCGCTCGTAAAACCGATGCGCTTGAGCTTTTCCACGGCGGCTAGCCGATGTAGTTCGGTGATAGCCATATCAAACCCGCCTGTTAGCGTGTTAAACCGACACTAGCCGGTATTCTTCACCAAAAACTTCAAATTTAACCTGTACCAAACACCGACCATAATAGACATAGGGATCAGCCACCCACTTCGGGGTTTTGCCCGCAGAATCGGCCATATCGCCGAATATCGACAGTGTTGACGAGCCTATAACGACAAGAAATTCGCTCGGATGGTTTCCTCAGATATTCATCATGCTTAATACGCCTTGGGGGTTTATTGGCAATATTGGTGTTGATATGACTAAATGCGGCGTATTGAATGAGGGTTTATTGACTTTTTTTGGTTAATTCAGCACAGCCAACCGTTGCATCCGCGCCGGACTCGGTATAACACGCGCTTATGGCATTTTTGCCGAGAATTCGGCCCTGGTTATAACCCTTGCTATCCACAGCCACCCAGGTAAACGAGGTGTTATCTGGATAGATGATTCCAAAAAAATGTTTGGTGCCATCGGCGTAGGTAAAATGCCCTTTGAATATCCGTCCTTTCTGCTCGGATATTTCAATAGTCTTATTCCAGTTTGAATAACCTTTTTTCTCAGAGTAGGTTTGATTTTCTCCCGCCCAAGTGCCGACGAGATTGGGTATCTGATCATCCTGCGGGGTGGCTCGGCAAACTTCGATGTTTGTCAGCGCCAATACAAAGGTGGCAACGGGTAATAAAGCGGTCATGGATTTAGTGAATTGGCGCATAAGTAATTTTTCGTCGAAAAGATGGAGTTAAAAAAATCGGATATCAAAGCCGCGAAAGCAAATAGCTAGGCAAGGTTCGGCGCTGCTTCGCGGACCTAGGCTTTGTTCGGCTTCGTACCGTCAAAAATGGCGTGACTGAAGCCTGCCTCTAAAACCTCGGCGCGGGTTAAATCGGCATGG
>CAZGUM010000238.1:3372-5688 GCA_964529085.1 uncultured Methylomonas sp.
GCCAACACTGGTAGGCTATAAGTGGCATGCCTCTCTAACAAGAGCAAAATAAAAAACACTTTACGGTTTAATGCCGCTTCCTCCGGACCCGAGGTATCGGTATTGCAGTTTGGTTGCCTAGAAAAAGCTTGTCAATCCAAGCAATAAAAAAAGGAAATATGCCGTTACGCCGGGAAATATCAATCCTATCGACTCAGTTGCATGCGCCGCCGCTGAGCATTGTCCCGATGACTTGCCGCCAAAGCGCTATTTAAATTGGCTTATTCAGGCTTAGTGCGAACGGCGAGAGAAAGGGAATGTGATCTTTTGTGTTTTCAATTTACTAGTGGGCGCGCGGTGTGTATGGCCAATTTGGAATAATTCAATTTGGCGTCATTCATGCACCGCGCGCGTTCAGCGGTAACTGCATGGACTGCACCGCTATGCGCCGTAACCACCTGCGCCGAATCCCGATAAATCAAAAAATACAACACCGGAATCACCACCAACGAAAACAAAGTCGAGGCGATAATCCCGAAATTAAAACGCCAGGCCAATCCGGAATTGATCGGGTCCAACACAATCACCATGGAACCCAGTACTGCTAAGGCGACGGCCAAAGAAATATCCGGGTTACCGCGATAAATATTTTCGATAAGTCAATCAGAATAATCGAGTTGCACACCACGATGCCGGCCAATGCGATCATGCCTATCATCGCCGTGGCGGTGAAGTAAATCGGGCTAGCATATACACTGACATCGCCAGCAAACCGCTCTGGCCGACCAGCAGGATGTAAATCATTACCATCGCTGCCACGAAGGCCAAACCTAAATCACGGAATACATCGACAGTGATTTTCCACTCCCTCTTCCCGGCCATCTCAGCGCTGTAAGCGGCCGGCAGCGGCTTGGCGGCGAATACGTCGAACAAAACCGGAATCGCTTCCACTGGGCTGCACCCAGCCATTTCACCGGTGACAACTTGGTCCGCTTCAATGGCTACCAACTCTCCGTAATCAGCAGTGGCCACATTATTCGCCAAGCGATTACGGGTGGCGGATTTTCCCAATTCAGGGCTTTATTTCGCAGCCTGATTTGAGTGGTAGTCCTTTCCGCCGCGAAACAATGAATAACTGGCGGTACTTGCGGCCGGTAATTGTCGACTCCGCCTGGATGATTGAAATCGCTGCTGTTAAAATCCAGCCGCCGTTGAGCGATGATCTTCGCAAACGCTTGCGCGGGATGATTGCTATGTTGATAAGTCAGGCTGGTTTTAATCGGAGGATAAAAACTGGCTAACGCTCCGCCCAGTTGCGCATCAGCCTGCTCGATACGAGCCTGCATGATGTTCATCTCGGGATGCTTGGCTAAAGCGTAGTCCGCGGCTTGCTCCAGCATATGGGTTTTAGCGGACGGCTCGAGTGCTCCAGCCCATTTGCGTAGCAAAAACATCGTCAGCATAGTGAAGTATTTCAGATGGATTCGCATAACGGCGCCAAATGTTAGCAACTAAGTTTGTTCCAATATTGCCGGCAATTTCTAAGCTCTCTCAGCTTTTTTATCCTGTCATGTTCATTTTTGCTACAGTTGCACTTAAGATAAATAGAAACGACTAAGAAATGAATGCTTGAAATGTTCGAACGGCGTGGTAACTTTAGCCACTTAACCATAATAATAACTAGCTTAAGAGGAAACATCGCATGAGCCTTGACGAAAACAACAACGAGACCGAAAACGTAAATCAAGCTGAAGAGCCTAAACAAACAGAAACCAATACAGCAGCCGATTCGGCAGCCGCCGCAAAAAACGTAGCGGGCAATATTGTGGCCAACCTGCTGGCATTGAAAGAATCCAATCCTAAAGTATTTTTTGGCGGTGTCGGCGCCGTTGCATTAGTGTTGGCAGTTTTGATTTTCGGTGGTGGTTCCGATGTCAAATTGCCGGTTCATCAAGCAAAAGCCATGGTGCCCGGACAAAGTTACGTATTGAAAAGTCCGAATACTTACGATCCCAATGCAACCGTTAGATTGGTCTCCGTGCCCGGTTCCATGGCTGCTTACGACGATACCGAGGAAAATGATCGTGACGGCGCTTGCAAACATATGCCGCTTAATACCCCGGTCAAACTGATTCAGTCTCAGTCGGATAGTACCGATAAGAATGTTGTGTGGGCGGAAGTCGAAATCACCGAATCTGGCGAATGCCAAGGTAGAAAGGCCTGGACATCTGCAATAAACCTGCAATAACTGTTGACACAAAAAAATATCTTTTTATAATACGCAGGATAGTAAGCCAAGCGGGAATAGCTCAGTTGGTAGAGCACGACCTTGCCAAG
>CAZGUM010000239.1:0-5686 GCA_964529085.1 uncultured Methylomonas sp.
TTATTATAATTTAATTTATTAAATTAGGATCAAAATTTTATTCAGAATGTAAATTTCTTAAAAAAATTAAATCTAATCTTGAAATTAATTATAATTTTTAAAAATTCAAAAAGCTTAGAATTTAAATTAATCAGAATTAAACTTTAAATTTTAATTTTTTTAACAAATTTAAGTTTTATCTAAAAATTTTAAATTTAAGATTTTACAAAAAAATTTAAAAAATAACAAATTAAAAATGATTAATAAAAGTGATTAATAAAAAAAGAAATCATATATTTTGGAACAAAGAAAGCCAGGATCATCATCATTATTAACTTTTTTAAGATTCTTATTATTATTAGTTTTCTGAATTCTCAAAGACTCTGACAATGTTAGCACAATCACTACTAACTAGATATCTGCAGTCACTTGATAATTACACTCCAGTAACTGAATCTTTTTTTATTAATATAAAAAATTAGTTTGTTTTAAAATATAAAAATTGTAAAATATGAAAGATTTTTGAAACATTTTATTTTTATCATTAAAATTGATTAATTACCTGAATGTTATAGTTGTTAAATTGGCTTAAGAATTACTGAAGAGTTGGACAATTTAATAATAAGCTAAACTAGCTTGACTGTCTTATCACGTGATGCACTAACAATTAGATAACTTCTGTCACTAATTTCTTCATCTTGCTATTATTCTAATACTTCTTTTTATATATTAACTGGTAAGCAATTAGACACACTCAAATTTAAAATATAGTCTAAAATTATTCATAATAAAAATAATTATTTTGTTATATTTTATTAGAAAAAAACAAAATTATTTTTTTAAAAGTAAATTATAATTATCAAGAATTTATTTGTGAGAAAGAAATATAGCAGTAAAATTATTTTTTTTTTTTAAAAAAAAAAAAATAAATTAAAAATATGTTTTATTTTCAGAGAAATTTATAAATGTTTTCAATAAGAAAATTTTTATTTTTTTTTGTTTGACCTAATGATATTTTGAGTATATAAAAATCTTAATTAAGAATTATAAAAATTATTTATTTTAATAATTTTCTTTTAATAAAAATTTGAATTATTCAGATAAAAATTTTAATAAAATATTTGTAGTTTGTAATAGGAAAAATAGGTTTTAGTTTTTTGAAAATTTATTAAATTTATTTCAACAAAAATATTTATAGTGAGTAAAATTGAGATGGTAATCCATTTAAAAAATAATTGCTTACCGCTATGGTAGCCTGCAAAAGTATTCAACACTTCAAGTTTTGATTATTTTTAAAGAGCAGAAATTGAAGAGTATTTAAACCTCAGAATTTTTAAAGATTTATCATAGGAAGCAGTTACCAGAATATAATTATTTTCTTATGTTTAGCTGTTTTTCTTTAATTGTTGAATGCACAACTCATTTGTTTCATTTTATTTTAAAAACAACACTTTTGAAATTTCATCTATTAATATAAAATTATTTTATTTAACACAATTTATTATTAATTAAAATAATTTAATTATTCTCATTAAATTACTGATTATAATAAATTAATCTTATTTTATTGATAAAGTAATTATTTAGTGAAAAATTAAACAGCCTAAACTAGTCTAAATTTTTTACAATATTAAAAAATATTATTTATTAATTTAAAAAAAAAAATAAAAATTAAAAAATAATTTTTTTTAATTAATTATTACTATCATGTAAATTTTGTTGCCTAATAATTTGAATCAGTTTGTGGGTAGAGTCTGAAAGTTAAACTGCAAATAAACTTAAGGATTTATCATAAGAAACGCTACAACATAAAAGATTGTCCTCTGAGAAACTCAAAGATGAAATTGTTGATGAATGTTCAGTTTATATGCAGAAAATTTCAGTAGGTCTGTTGTTTATAAATAGAAATTCACTCATATCAAATAATTTTATTTTTCTATCAGCTTTCCCTGAACAACATCCAAGGATTTAATTATTGGGCATCATTTGAATATCACACACAACTTCTATTATTAAAATATTAAAAGTATTATAAGATAGAAGAATCCCATAAAATAAAGAAGAAAATTATTATTTTGTCATTTTATGATTAATCTATTAATAATCTTTAAAAATCTTTTAAATTATTGTATTTGTGAATTAATTGTATTATTTTACAAAGTATTATATTTTTATGATATAAATCATTAATTATTCACTATCAAAAATAATTATTTTTACAAATCTTTAAAACATTATTATTTTCTATAAATATATTATTTTTTTTTAAAAAAAATTTCAAAAAATATGCAAAAAATTATAATAAATTTTAATTTAAAATAAAATAAAAAACTTTAAAAAACATCTTTTAGTTAATGGCATTAAATAAGTATTTATTCTTAATTTTGATGAACTGAATAAATTTTAATTGAATTATCCTTCAGAAAGTTAATAAAAAAATAATTATAGCATAACTTGTTTCTCTCAGGTTTTAAATCCACCCTGACAGAAACAGCTTTTATTTTAAATTTATATATTTCTGTTTTATTTTAAATTTAATTTTATTTAATTTGAGTTTTATAATTTGAAAGTTGGCTTGCAATAATATATAATCTTTACAACACATCATTTTTTTATAATTTTGTTACGTAAATAAATTCTTTAAATCTGTTTTACAATTATAAATGCTATTGAAAAAATGTGTATTGTGATAATCTTGCGAAAAATAAATTTTAATAAATATTTATAATTATAAAGTAACTAATATAAAAATCTATAAAAAAAATTAAATGAAAAAGAAAAAAATATTAAGAATTACCCATGAACTTGTAAGCACAAATTTATCATTCTACCAAAATAAAATTTTTGTGATATGTTCTTTTTATTTATTTATTTTTTTTTTATAAATTATTTTTATAATATTTTTAATTTTAATAAATATTTGTTTACAAAATTAAACTCAGTTTAGGAAATATTAGTAATTATAAATAATAATAAATGGTAAATTATTTAATAAAAAATTTGATTTATAAAATATTATATAATATAAAAAATTAAAAGCTCTTAAGACCAATATAATTAATTTATCTCACTCCAATAAAATTCTTGATAATTAAACTACAAATTTTATTAATTTTTCTATTTATTTGATGAAAAAAATAATTATCTACTTAAAAAATTTCAAATTTAAAAATTAATTAATTTTAAATTTTTACAAATTTTTGAAATTAATTTATTTATTTTATGAAAAATTTGTAAATAAGTTAAATATTTAAAATTTTGTTATCTAAAAATTAAGAATTAATTACTTTGATGTGCATTAGGAATAGATTAAACTATCTTTAAAATTTTTTGTTGTTCATCAAATTTAAACACTTTTAAAGAACCTAAGTTTGATCCTGAGACTACAAGTTATTTATTATCAGACATTGCAATTCTATATAGATAATCTTTCAATATTAAAAAAAAATTTTTTTTAGCAAAATATTAAAACAAAAGTGTTATTATTAGAAAAAAATTTATTAAGGATTAACCATTTTCTTTTTCAGCTACAGTTTCAATTTTAGCAATTTCCCTAGAACTCTTCACATTTTTCATCTACTAAATGAATTATTTTAATTGTAAAGATAAATATAAGAGGAAAAGTTATTTTTTGCTGAATAAACTTAAAAGATTGGATTAGTTGCTTTTCGTTATTCACTCAAAATAGTATCATTTCCAATATTCTAAGATTGCATTTTGCAATCTTCCTTTGATGAGAATTTCTATATTATTTTTTGTTAATTAAGTTAATTTTCTATAGTATATTCTATATTTTTCTAACGAGCCACTGAATCATTTATGAATTTCTCTAAATTTTATTCTAATTGAGATTGAAATTCTTTTCTTTTTGCTTCTAAATTTAACAACTCTTTTTGAAATTTCTCATCAATTAATTTCTTTTGATCTTTTATTTACTGCTCCAAGTCTGTTCTGAATTTATCTGTTCTTTATTGGCAATTATTTATAAGATTTTATTCAACGATCTTTTATGTTAAGAATAAAAAAATATTAAAATAAAAAAAATTACTGTAAATTTATTTGTCAGTTTATTTATTTCATTCATAAACTAGTTTTTAATTTAATTTTAATCTTGCAGAATCATTCTTGTAATCTTTTTTATATTTTTTTATTCAAAAAACAATAATAATGTTTTAATGTTTTAATATTAATTGTAATGTAAAATAATTAAAACCTCTGTCAAAATTTCTTATTTGTATTTTATTTATTCTCGTGAGATTAAATCTTTGAATATAACCTCCTAGACTGATATTTATTTTCTCAATTCCTGAAGTTCTCCTTCTTATTTAGCTAAAAATTTCTTGTGAATGTCACACTCCATAAATTCAACTTACCTCTATTGTTCTTAGCATTGTGTAATAATTTTACTCATATTCATTTTTAACATTGGTACTTCTTTTTCTTGCAACAAAGCTGATTCCAATGATTTATTATATTAGAGCTCAAAAATGCAAACTGCATTATCATTATCTTCATCAAATATCACTTTGATTTTCATCATCTTTTCTTAATTAGATAAATTTATTTCAAATTTTTCCTTCTCAATTTTGTTGCTTAAATAATTAAATCTAGGAATTAGTTCATTTTTTAATACTTTTAATATCTAGAAATTGATTATTTTCTAAGTATTTGGGACGTTTTCTGGTCCTTCGAAGACAAATTTGTTGGAAAAAGTGTGAATTTTAGCAGGAGCATCTGTCTAATCTTGCACAACAAAGTTAAGTATGAAATTATCAAGTTCAAGCTTCAGTACATAAGTTCTGTTATTGACTTTGTGAGTTTTGCTAAAATTCAGCTGTTGAGAATCTTTTTGTTTCATATTCATAATTATATTTTTTTAACAAATTATAATAATTTTTAAACTCTTTAAACTAAAATTTTAATATTATTTAAAAAAATATGTGTATACATATATATATATGTTATTAAAAAAATGTTTTATAATAAAAATTAATTAATTTGGAAAAATCAATAAATTCTATTGAAAAATAAATAATAAGATGTTAAGGATTAAAAATATTAAAAATTATTTAAAATAATGCAATCAATATTGTGAATTATTTTATAAAAAAATTAATTAATGATAATACTAAAGACAAATATAAAAAATTTATAAAAATTACTGTTACGGTTCCGTAACGTACCTATCATATGCCATGGGTCATGAAGGTATATTAATGGTTACAAACTAGATACTAAATATTTTAATCCAAATGCCCTTTGTTTTTTTTTTCAAATCAGACTAATTAAAAAATTTAATTTTTTTATTTTACATTATTTATTATTGTATAATAATAACATTTTTGTTTTATTCAATTTTATTTTTTTTAATTATTTTTTTAAATCATTTTTAAAATTATCGTATTGTCAGAATAATTATTATTTTATCTCAATTTAAATTCGATTTTTCAGATTTTAATTATAATTAGTTATGTATTTAGCAATTATATTTGTATATACTATTATATATAGATAATTTGTTGTAATTTATAAATTTATTATTAATAATTTATAAAATTAATTATAAACAAGTATTCAAAAATGTTAGAAAAAAATAATTAAAATAAAAATTTAAAAACCTACCAAATCAATTCATTTTTACAGCTTAATGACATAAAAGAGAAAATTGAAAGCTGTAGCAAATTATAAATTTCTCTTATGTACCTTT
>CAZGUM010000240.1:0-5630 GCA_964529085.1 uncultured Methylomonas sp.
ATAACGTACGGAAATCTCCAAAAACAATTAAGGAAGTATAATTTTGAAGATGTAATTTAAATCATTACTAATGGTAGGGAGTTGCCAATGTCCTTGCAGACTGTTCGACCTAAGATTCCGCAACTAGTATATGGGCGTCCTGTTAGGACAACTGAATTTATTAATAGAGAAAGCGAGTTGCGCACTATTTTTGATCGAATAAAGACGAGGGAGTCAACGGCAATAGTCGGGGAAGCAAAGATAGGAAAAACATCTCTTCTTCTGAAGGTTTTTCATCCTGATACGATTAATACATATTTACAGGATAAGGCAAAAGAATATTTTTTCATTTTTTCAGATTTGCTTCCTATAGATCCGGAGACTTATACCCAGATCCAATTTTGGAGCGAGAACCTAGAGCCAATAACCCAATTAAATATTCCCGAAATTAATGCGAAACTGGATAAGTTGAAAGAAAATAACTATGCCTATAATGCCTTAAAGTCATTTTTTGATTTCTTGGCGAATAATTGTAATATTACGTTGGTTTTGTTATTAGACGAATTTGATCGCTTACTTCTTCACGAAAATTTTAAGAACCCTCAATTCTATACCGGTTTACGATCTCTTGCGACATTAACATCAGGTTTGATCCTCATTACGGCATCGCATCTCAATGTTGAAGAGATGAATCAAATTGGAAGAGAATATATAGGGGATGGTGATAAAAATATCTTAAATATGTTGGTAGAGATAAATTTGGGACCATTTGATCCTGTTAGTACAGGAAGGTTGTTAAGCAAGGGGGGAGAATTACTCACTACCGAAGACAGGATTTTCATAACCAGAGTTGCTGGATATCATCCTTTCTTTATTCAAGCACTAATGTCATGCATTTTTGAACAAGATTTAGATAAAAATAATAAATATGAGAAAGCCGCAGAGGCATATTTTGAGCGAATATCGGCTCACTTTGAGGCTATTTGGAATTCATTAGATGACAATACCCGTACTGCAGCAGTAATCTTAAGCCTCGTGGAATTAAACGGGAAAGCTAGAGGGCAAAAATATTCTTTTAGAGAAATCGAAGATACTGATGCTTTTGGGCCAGAACTAAACAAATTAAAAAAAATAGGATTAGCTGAACAAGTATCCGATGGCTGGCAATTTGATGCTGAGCACTTAATGGTATGGAGAGGACAAAAGTGGACTATTAAAATGCTCTCTTTTACCTGGTGGATTCGTGATGCAGTAATTGCGGAGAAAAGAACGATACCTGGATACAATGATTGGCTAACCAATAAGCGATACAGAATATTTCTTACGGATCAGCAATGGAATACGCTTGCGTCAACCTTGCGAGGCGCTCCAGAATGGGCAGTGAAAGGCGTTGCTGGTTTGGCTAGAACGTTGTTTGACGAAATTGTTAAGAACAAGAAGTAACACCGAGAAATGGAGAACTTTACAAATGGCATTATCACCATTCATTAGTTCTCGTCCCGTAATGGGCGATGAATTTATTAATCGAGAAAAGGAAGTTAGTTACATTCTCGGTCGTGCCTTAAATGGCGAATCTACTATCGTTGTAGGTGGACCTAAAACAGGCAAAACTTCATTGCTACAAAAATTGGTTGACCTTGGAAGCAATAGCGAACATGCGATTCAAGAGAATTTGACTCTGAAATTTGTTTACCTTGACTCTCGTTTCGTTGAAAATCCTGACCATATATGGAAATTACTTTGGGAAACTGCCTCATCGAAAAAGATTCGTGATGACGAAAAGATATCGAGAATTGCTTTGGAAAGAGAATTAGCGGCGGTGGCGGACCGAAATATAGTTATCTGTCTCATTATTGATGATTTCGATTTGCTGTTTTTAAATCCAGCATTCAACGACCCAGTGTTTTTTACTTCACTTAGATCTTTAACTACAAGAACTGGTGCGCTAATAAATATTTTTTCTAGTCAATTACAAGCACATGAACTTAATAATGCAGGTTCTAAGCTGTTAAATGTTGGGTCTCCGTTTTTTAATCATATGATAGAAATTGAATTGGAAACATTTGGCGATCAAAGTTTGAAGGAGATTCTGGGAAAGGGAGGGGATAATTTCTTTGAGGAAAATGCTAGGATGGTTTACGAGCTTGCGGGAAAAAATATTTTCCTGTTCCAAACAGTCGCTTCATTTATTTTTGTGGCGAGGAACGAAGACTTGACTGATGTTCCTGAGAGAGTATTAGGTGAAGTGTCGCCTTTTTTCGAGATGATTTGGACTCAGTTGAATGACGATGGCAAAAGGCTTATTGCAGTACTGGGATTGTCTAAAATCGGTGAGGTTCTAGATAAGGGTCCAATTGAATTTCCGGAACTTCAATCATCTGCCGCAAACTTGGCGCTAAAGCGTCTGGCAAAAATGGGTTTCATTGAGTCTGCTTCTAGCGCGGAACAAAGCAATTCCCCAAAGTTGTCTTCATTACTATTTGCATGGTGGCTACGTGATAAAGTATTGTCCGAGTCTCAGGAGATTCTGAAAATTGAAACTTTTCAAAGGGTGATGCTCCTTAGCAGGGAGACTGGTACAATCAATTTGTTTGTAGAGAATGCATTAAAGCAAGCGTGATTAATATTCATGAAAATTTCTCAAAATCCCTACATAGCAGGAAAACCATTAAGGACGCCTCAAGGCTTTTTTGGCCGGCAGGATATTATCGATTGGGTGATTCGTGAGTTGGGAGTCCTTGGAAATAATTCTATTGTGTTATTTGGACAGAGAAGAATTGGGAAGACATCTCTTCTTCTTCAATTGAAGAACAGACTGCCCAAATCAATAGGTGTTCCTGTTTATTTTGATTTGATGGATTATTCAAATAGTACTCTTGAGAATATTCTTGCCGACCTTTCCGAGGTAATAACAGATAGCATTGGTTTGCCTTCGATAAATCGCAAAGAGTTTGACGCACGAGGTGTATATTTCCAGAAAAAATTCTTGCCGTTAGTTTTTTCTCGTATCAATGGGAAATTGATCCTGCTATTAGATGAATTCGATGTATTAGACGACTCTCGGAAATCATCAGTGTCATCAAAAGAAATTGCAAAAGATAATTTCTTCCCGTTCTTGAGGAAACTTCTTGCCGAGGAAACAAATATTGCATTTGTCTTTGTGATTGGTCGAGGGTCAGAAGATTTATCAACCAATATTCTCTCAACATTTAAGACATCTCTGACCAAGCAAGTGTGGGTTTTGAATAGACAGGCTGCAGAAGATCTTGTTCGACAGGGTGAAAAAGATGGTCAGTTAATTTTTCGCGACAGTGCGGTTGAGCGCATAATCCAACTTACGCATGGACATCCCTATCTAACTCAACTCATTTGTCAAAGGATTTGGCAACGAGAATTATTTGAAAACCCATCTACTCCCATCATTATTGATGAGTTTAAAGTAAATAAATCTATTGAAGAAACATTGGAAGCAGGTTCGGCTGCCCTAAACTGGCTTTGGGCGGGGTTAGAGCCTTCAGAGAAACTTGTGGCTTCTCTGATAGCAGAGTTGTCCGAAGAAAATAAACCAATTTATCATGAAAAATTGATGCAATCATTTGAGCGTCGAGATGTCAAAATATTATTAAAAGAAATGTTGCTTGCTCCGAAGCAGCTAACTATGAAGAATTTTCTCCAATCAGATGGGAAAGATAGATATAGTTTCTCTATAGAGTTGTTTAGAAGGTGGGTGCGAATAAATAAGCCTGTATCACTCGTTATTGATGAAATTTCCGAAACATTTGGCGATTCTAATATTAAGCCTTTTGTTAAAGAACAAGATGCTCGTAAACTCTATCTTGAAGATGTATTTAGTAGAAGCAATACCTTAGCCATTACGGGAATTGAGCTGGCATCAAGGATGTCTGAATATGGGCTCGATAGTTTGTACGTCCCTCTGCTTGCGGATAAATCTAATAACCATCCAGGTATCAGCTCTTTTAGTAAGTCCAATAATCATACAAGAACATCTATCGTCAAGTTATTAAATCAGCATCGTTTTGTTGTTGTCTTGGGTGATGCTGGTTCGGGCAAATCGACCTTGGTTAACTATCTTTGCGCATGCTTTTCCGGAGAAATATTAGAAAGAAGACCAAGTATTAGAAACCTATTGTCGGAATTATCGGGTGACGCCCTGACCAAGGCGCAATGGGAGCACGGTTCATTAATACCTGTAAAAATTCTTTTGCGTGATTATGCCGCATGGGCAATTCAGTCTTCGCATTACAATCTTTGGGATTATGTCTCATATTTAATTGATTCAATGGGGTTACCACATTATAAATCTGAACTTTATAACGAACTCACTCATGATGGCGGAATAATTTTGTTTGATGGGTTTGATGAAATTCCCCGCGATGGCAACGTGTTGCAACGTATTAGAAATGAAATTCAGACGTTCTATGAAGAATTTCCAAAATGTAGAATGTTATTGACGAGCCGCCCATATGCATACGATACATCCTACTTCAATGGTGTTTTTACCACTACGATTCTTCAATTTAATAAAGAACAAATTGATAAATACATCGATAATTGGTTTTCTCAACTTGCATTCCAGTCAAATTTGAGTTTTTCCGAGGTGCAAATAAGAGCAGAAGTATTAAAGTCAGTTATTAGGGAAAATGAGCAGATATATTACTTAGCTCAGAATCCCTTAATTCTCACATTGATTGTGATTTCTTACGCCAGAGGACAACAACTTGCTGATGACAGAGTTGGTGTTCTATCTTTGATAATGGATTTCTTCCTAGAGAGATGGGATACTAACAAAGTCGTCCGAGATTACAAAGGTGAGATCTCAATCATTCAACCCGGGCTGGATGAATATAACAAAATTGGTGGCCGAAGATTTAGAAGAGCTATCAATGAATTAGCATATCGTGTTCAAGAAAAACAATCTGAAAGTAATGAAATGGCTCAGATAGAGAAAGACGATATTATCGAGTTGCTTTCTCGAAGGGCAGATAATCTAAATGTTAATTATTCTTCTTTGCTTGATTATTTAATTAATCGTAGTGGCATACTAGTGCAACGCACGTCAGGTACATTTACGTTTTCCCATAGGGTTTTTCAGGAATTTCTAGCTGCTTCTCACCTAGCAGAGACTGATTATCCTGAGATGGCGGTTTCACTTTTCATGCAGCGCCCAGAGAAATGGAGAGAGGTCATTGTCTTAACCGGTGGTATAGCGTCACGAGGTGGATCGTTTGCCGTCGTTGTATTAGCAAATGAACTTTGCGCCAAGGAACCTGATAGCAAGTCCTCTACAAAAGAAGCATGGGGCGCTTTTGCCGCATCGTTGATATTAATGGAAAATCTTAAACAGCGCGAACCAAATAATAGGGAAAAACCGGTAATTGATCGATTGAAAAAATGGATGCAATATATTGACAATAAAGATATATTGCCTAGCGAACTGGACTTTCAGATAAAAAATATAAGAACTTGGCTAACCGATCACTAATATGTTGGAAAATGTTGCGTCAACAGAGAACAGGTTATATACAAGAAAATATTAGTCCATAGGTTTAAGAATAATTATCAATTTATGCTTGCAAAAGAACATTTGTTCTGTTATTATCCCAGTTGTATGTCTATCTGGGATCGTCTTC
>CAZGUM010000241.1:0-5630 GCA_964529085.1 uncultured Methylomonas sp.
ATCTGCTGGGTGAACTGGACTGGAGCTATCCGTTTTACCGGCAGGGCACCGTCGACCCCGGTCAGCAGCGCGTCGATTTTAGGCTGGTTTATGAGTTTTAAATTTTCCGCAAACTGTTGATATATCAGCAGTCAATCAACAGAAATTGTTGATATATCAACACATCTCTTTCGCAAGGACGCGTAATCCTCTATTATTTAGCATAATTTTAAGTGGCATGAACTGTGCTTAATGCCTGCTATACCGCTGTTATCTTCCGAGCACAATCTCGGTAAATTCCATCTATGCTGACCGGAT
Organism: uncultured Methylomonas sp.; assembly: GCA_964529085.1. GTDB lineage: Bacteria > Pseudomonadota > Gammaproteobacteria > Methylococcales > Methylomonadaceae > Methylomonas. The sequence continues at coordinate 298 of CAZGUM010000241.1, forward strand.
CACCGGAAGCCAGTGAGTCTTAATCGACCTCTGGCTTTTTTTTGGCCCGTCATTCGCATAGCCACGTTTGGCAGACCGATATTTGTGGTTGATCGACGGGCGGAACGGATTTTTTAAAACCTAAGGATAGGATTTTTCATGGATACATTTTTGAGCGGCAGCTATGTCGCTCGCAGTAAAGGGGAAACCGCATGACATTATTGGCTTTTGACGAATTGCAGTTACGATCGTTGTCGCACTCGGTGCGAGCCACGGCGATGGTTTTCGAGGATCCGGTTTCACGAAAATTGTTGGAACATATCGAACGTATCGCGCCAAGCGACGCCACCGTGTTGATTATCGGCGAAACGGGCACCGGCAAGGAGTTGGTCGCCCGGCACGTGCACGCGCTGAGTAAGCGGGCTCACGGCCCGTTCGGTGCGTTAAATTGTGCGGCGCTCAGCGAAAACCTTATAGAAAGCGAGCTGTTCGGACATGAGAAGGGCGCATTCACAGGCGCCTTGAATAGTAAGGACGGCTGGTTCGAAACCGCGAATAAAGGCAGTCTGTTTCTGGACGAAGTCGGGGATTTGCCGCTAGGCTTGCAGGCCAAATTGTTACGGGTATTGCAGGAGCGGGAAGTTGTCAAAGTCGGCTCGCGCACCCCGTCGCCGGTGGATGTTCGGGTTATCGCCGCTACCAACGTCAACCTGGAAGAAGCGGTTGCCGCCTCGCATTTTCGTGCCGACTTGTATTACCGTTTTAATGTGGCCGCGATCCATTTATCGCCGTTACGCGAGCGGCCGGGCGATATTTTGCCTTTGGCGCGCCATTTTCTGAAAGTCTACGGCGATAGATTGGGTTACACCGAAATCAAGCTGTCGCCGGCGACCGAGTTGGCGTTGTTGAATTACGATTGGCCGGGCAATATTCGCGAACTGGAAAATGCCGTGCATCGGGCTTTATTGGTTTGCCCAGGCAATCGGTTACGGCCGGAGGATTTCAAATTGTCGGGTGTGCGAGCGTCGCAGACCGGACCGGCGGTTTCGACCTCGTCGCTGGAAAGTTCGCTGATACGTCTGTGCGAGCAGGCGCCGCCCAAACTGTTCGATATTATCGAGGAAACCGTGATTCGCACGGCATTTGAGTTTTGCGAAGAAAATCAGGTGCAAACCGCCCGCTTGTTGGACATAAGCCGCAACGTGCTGCGGCATAAGCTCGGTTTATACGGCATGCTGCCTAACGGTACGAAAAAACTGGTCGGCGCCTATCACGAACTGGAAGATTAAGAATTTCGGTGGCTTGGCACGGCAGCGACTACTCAGGTTTTGGGTGGTCGCTTTTGGCGCCGGGCTTTGGCGATGGTTGGCATATTATCGTCGAAGCCGGGGTAACGATAAGGTTCACATCCTTGTGAATTAAGCGCTCTCTAACGGGCCGCGCTTTTTGCCACGCTCGAGGGGTGGGGATTCCCCTCAATTTGAATTATTTTGCCGGTGTCGATGTGGCTGGGCCGATCCCTACGATTTGTAAAATCGTGTCTTCATCCTTGGCGCCGTCGTAATGAATTTCGTTGCCGTAATGAGTGACGAAGCTGCCGGCCGGTACCGGTTGCAGATGTTCGGGGTCGTAATCCGTGCCGGTACCTACCCACCAAGTGCCGGCGATTACGGTAATAAAGCGGTCGTTCGGGTGCGAATGCGGTTTGCTGTTGTGATGCGCTTTCCACTTGTTCAGCACCACATACAGGCCGGGTTTGTTGGGATCGCCTACCAGGACCGCGCTCTCGGAGCCGCTGGGGTTTGCGATCCAATTAATTTGCTCCGGCAGCTTGATGGAAATCGCCTTGGGGTCGAGGTCGGCCGCGCCGGCGTGGCCAAAGCCTAGGCTCAGGGCCAATGCCAAAGGTAGCCGGTGGATAGAAAAAATATGCTTCATCTGTTTCTCCAAAATTAAATACTGAACTGTGGGTTTCGGGGTATCCGGTTAGTGCGCGCATCATCCATTTGGCTTAATGGCGGTAACCCGGCCGCCAATACCGCTAACCGGATACCCCGAAACCCACAGTCGCTTGCTTATTCCTTACTTATAAAGCCGGTGCGGCCGGGATGCGAAATTTGCTTAATTCCGGCGGATTGACCGGCTTTTCGCTATGCGGCGTGCCCGCCGGTACCCATTCGTAAGGTACGGGTTGGCCGCGATACACGGAATTATTGACGGTGGCCCTGCCCGTCACTGAATCCTTGCCGATGCGGGCGTAAGGGTTGACGTACTCCCACACGATTTCGCCGTCGCGAGTCACCTGAAACAGCCGGCCGCTCTGACCTTCGTCTATAAAGGTATTGCCGTTGGGCAGGCGGCGGGCTGAGCTGATATTGGTGCTGCGAAACGACCAGCCGGGGCCGCCGGAATCTTCGCCGCTATACTGCCAGACAATCTCGTTTTTGATCGGATCGATCTCCAGTATCCGCGAGCCGCCGGTTCTTGGGACAGCGGCGCTGGGGTAGCCGGCTACGCCCTGATTGTCGAACACTAACAGGTTGCCGGCTCCCGGCAGGCCTTCGGGGATGATATGCGCATCGTGCTGACCGCTGATTTGATCGACGGGTCTCGGCACCTTACGAGGCAGGGCTTGATCTTCGCGGGCTAGGGGATAATGAGGGCCCAAGCGCCAAACTATCTTGCCGGTTTTTTTGTCGATAATGGCGATGAAATTGCCGTTGCGGGCGTCGAACAACAAATTTTCGGGATCGAAACGTTTGTCGCCGGCGGCAAACCAACGGTTCGGTCCTACGACTTTCAAATTATTGGTATGAAACACATCGGCAATCGGTGCATTGCGTACCAGTTTCAATTCCGCCGGGGTAAAGCCGAATTCGGTCAAATGTTCGGTGGCAATCCATTTCCAGACCACTTCGCCGGCGGGATTCACTTCGTAAATCACATCGTCAAGCACCTCCGGCTGTTTGAAATTTTTTACCGGATGAACCAGATTGGCCAGGACCACGGTATTGCCGTTCGGCAGCCTGGCCCAATCGTGATGCTGTTGCGCCGCGCCGCCAGGCGCTTTCTCGCCAAAAGTCCAAACTGTCTTGCCGTCCCAATCCAGCTCTCCTATGGTTTTGGATACCTGCCGATTGATCTGGCCGGGGATCAGGCCGGTTCCCTTGCCTTCGGTGTTTTCCAGTGCCACTAAGATATGGCCCAGCTTGCCGCCTATCAAGGCCGGATCGATCAGTGTGCTGTGGTGGCCGGCGGGATCTTTCCATTCGTGCACCGAGTTTCCATTCAAGTCGATCAAGTGAGCAAGATCGTCGCCCCCGCTAAACAAGACGAAAGAATTGTATGCCTTGCTCGGGTCGTAGCGGGTAGTACCTGTAGGGTAAATACTGGGACTGGCGAATGCGGATACGCTAAGTGCAACTCCCAGCGCAATCAATATCGCTTGTTGCAGAGCCAAACGCGTTGGCGCGGTTACGGTTCGACCGTTACCGAGCAGTTTGTATATGGGACGATTAGTGCCGATAGGTAGTGACATGCAACGATTCCTTGGATGCTTGCTAATGCGAGTGTTTGTCAAGGGGTAAAGCAAATTACGGGCCAGGAATAACATCGAAGACTGAAGGTCAACGCAGTCGTCGGGCGTGAAGGTGGCTTATTCAATCTGTGCCCGTCATTGGCGGCGGCAATTAGACTGATGTGTAAGTAATTGATTGAACCCGGCTAATGTGGTTCAGAGCCGGGTATTTAGGGTCGAAGCTTTCTTTTACAATCGATGGGTGTGCGCAAATCCATGTGACTCTTGTTTAGTGGGCCTTTTATATCTACGGGATACTGCGAGTTGTTGGATGAGGCGCAGTTCGGCAACAGATACTGACCGCCGTTCAACAGTAATTGGCAGGTTAGCACTGCTGACATTGTGCGGTTTTCACAACAAATGTCTAAATTTTGCAAAATAAATAACCGCTTAAATTCAATATTTTACTTTCGATTTTGTGGCTTTCGTTTCACATAAAAAACCATTTTCTGAATGTTGGCATGCCCATTGCTGAATCTGCTTCAAGCAAGTAGCGCGTCCTGGATTGTTAAGGATGCCGGCTTGAATTAGATTTTTTAACATTCTATTTAGGTGAGAGAGTGAAAGACTATTTTGCAGGAGACGCTTGGGCCCAGGGGCAGAATCCGGTGCCGGAAACCATTAGCCGGCGGCGTAAGCTATCGACTTGCGTCGCATTGACAGTAGCCGGCGTTTCGATGGCTGCGGCCTTGAATGTGCAGGCCGCTGCGCCGAAGAAAACCGCTAGAAAAGCGGTTGCCACCAAGGTGGTTAGCGAGTTGGAATTGGAAAATCAACGTCTGCGTCAGGAATTGCAAGCCGCCAAGCAACGCGAGTTGGACTTGATTAAAAAAGGCGTGGCCGCCGCGCCCGCCGGCGCAGCCGGAACTGCTGCGCCGGCCGCTACGGCTGCAGCCGAAAGCGAAGCGCCGGCCGAGGAATTGGCTCAGAACGAGGAAAATCAAAAAGGCGATTTGGGCGAAGTGGTGGTCCGGGCGCGTCCAAGATTGCAAAAGCTTAAAGATATTCCTAACTCCACCTCGGTCCGCACCGGTGAGGAACTGCATAAAGAGTTGGCGATGGACTTAGGCGATATTTTGAAGCGTGCCGGTAACGTTAAATGGAATTACGGTAACGCGCGTACCAGCAGTTTGTCGATGCGCGGCGTCGGTCAGCAAGCGCAAACCGATGCGATGGATCCCAGTGTCGGTACTATTGTGGATAACGTGCCCTATGCCTATAACCCTCTGACCAGCTTCGATCACTACGACATTGACTCGATTCAAGTAGAGCGCGGTCCGCAAGGTACGGACGGCGGCAAAAACGTCAGCTTGGGTAGAGTGAATATCAATACCAAACGGCCAACCTTTAATCGTGAAGCGACCTATTCGGCGACTTACGGCCAATTTAACACTTACATCGGCGATGCCGCATTGGGTGGTGCGGTAATTGATAATTTTCTGGCTTGGCGCGGCGCATTCCACGTCAATAAAGGCGAGGGGGCTACCAAAAATCTCTATAACACCGATCAAACCTGGTACAACCGCGACAGGCTGGCTGGTAGGATACAGTTTTTGCTGACCCCAACCGAGAATATCAGTACCTTGATCCGATTCGACGCCAACCCGCGCGGTGAAGAGTTTAACAATGGCAACAGTTTTTTTACGCCAACACCAAAAATATCGGCTAACGGTGGTTTGACAAATCTAAACAATGACGCTTCTACCCGATTGGCTCGACGTTGGTTTGTGCAGGGTAATCCGGAATATAGCTATCAAAAAAATTATCTTTACGGTGG
>CAZGUM010000242.1:0-5574 GCA_964529085.1 uncultured Methylomonas sp.
AAATTATCTTTTTCTTGTACTTCACTCATTTTGTACCTTCCTTTTGTTGTTTGTGGTGGTGGTGCTGAAAAAATTTCAACGCGGCAAAAGATAACAAACAAGCCTCTAAATTTTTTGATATACATCAAGCTTTATCTGGTTATTGCAGTCCATGCCTAGCTCTCGCCGTCTTTTTCTGAAACATTCGGGCATTTTGATGCTGGGCGCTTTGCTGGCCGGCAAACCTGTATCCGCGGTTACCCGCAGATTGGCGGATCATTTCGCCGTTAACGACTTTACTAAAATTTATAAGCAAGTTATCGATAACCAACCGGTTAGGGATAGCGATGAAATCGATCTGATATTGCCGGAGATTGCCGAAGATGGCGCCGTGGTGCCTGTGAGCGTCGCCAGCGAATTGGACGGCATCGAGAAATTTTATCTATTCGCCGACAAAAATCCGACCCCGCTGCTCGTGGAGTTCGAGCTTACGCCGCAACTCGCCCCATACTTTACCGCAAGGATTAAATTGGCTGAATCTTGCAATGTGATTTTGCTTGCTCAGCACCGTGGACAGTTACTGTGCGCCAGCCGTTGGGTGAATGTGATGCGCGGGGGCTGCGGGACGGGCTAAATGACTGACAGTATTAAAATTAGAAGCCAGCGGCGGGAGCGCTATACGGAAATCAAATTGCTGATCGCGCATCCGATGGAAAATGGCCGTAACCGCGATGCCAACGGCGAGTTGATTCCGGCGCATTTTATCGAGCAAATGCTGGTTAAGCTAAACGGCGACATCATTCTAACCGCCAACATGGCCGGCAGTATTTCCAAAAATCCGTTTTTTACGTTTAGATTAAAAGCGGGAACGAGCGGCGACAGGCTAACTGTCGAGTGGACGGATAATCAACAAACCCGAGACAGCGTCGAACATATACTCGACTGAGGCAAACGCTAGCTGAGGATGATTTCCGCCTTCTGATTCCTGGCGCTGGCTACGAGGAAACTCAATGGCGATTCGGCAAATTGATGCCCCGTCCGCGCCAACAACTCCGCCGCGCGTTGCGGATTGGCAACCGCGCAAAATCCAGTCGGCCCCCAAGAAGTCTGACCAACCGCTACCGCGCCTTGCGCGACCAGACTCGCCATCGCCGCAGCAACATCGGGACTGGTGAATACGCCGCCCTGCACCGGCGCAAAATGTTCCCCGACCGCTTGTTGCAACGAGCTAATCACCTCGCCAAATTTATCAAGATCTTGCTCGGCCAATGCGGGCAAACCTTGCATCAGTAAGCGGTAGCATAAACGCTCCGCCTGCGCTTGCGGAAACGGCGGCAATTGCTGAAAGGCGCTAACTTCTTGTTCGCCATGCAAACCTTGGCCGCGTTCATCGAACACCAGAATAAACCGCCAGTCTTCGGGGACATCCATCTGCGCAATCATCGGTGGGGTCTTGGTATCCGGCCCACGGCCGCCGTCCACCACCAGACCGCCTTTTTCAAAGGTACCGATACCGATACCGGAACGCACGCCGCGATCGGAAAGTTGCGCAATTTCCCGTACCGACAGCCCCAAACCGTAATAGGCATTTAATGCGGCACCGACGGCCAAAGCCATTTGCGTACCGGACCCTAAACCGATATGTTCGGGAATTGCGTTATCGATAGTGATATTGAGTAAGTCGGAAACCCCCAGTAAATTACAAAATTGCCGGGTATATTTCAGAGCGCGGTCGGCGCCGGGGCCGCTAGCTTGCAAGTCATCGGCCCCGGCGATGGTCAGCCGGGTACTGATTTCGTTCAGCGCCAAACCGATACTACCGAAATGCCGGCCCAACGCCCCGCTCAAATCGATAAAGCCCATATGCAAGCGAGCCGGAGCAATGACTGTAACTGTTTGGTACCGCGCTTTCACCACCTGGATTCCGTCGAATACTAAGGAGCGGGCATTATAGCGGATGCTGCTGGCCGGCCGAGATAAAATCGGCCACTTGCTGCAGATCGTCCATCAGATAATCGGCATGCTCGGCAGCCCAGGCATCGGCCGGTTTCAAAGACGGCACGAAAATGCACGGCGCGCCGGCGGCAAGCGCGGCGCGGATGCCTATAGGCGAATCTTCCAACACCAGGCAATCCTGAATCGGCCGCGCCATTTCGGCGGCCGCGCGCAAAAAAATGTCCGGCGCCGGCTTTGCGGCAGACACGGTATCGCCGGCAACGATACAAGGAAACCTGTCCGCCAGACCGGCATTGGCCAAACAGTTTTGCGCTGCCGTCAGCGCACTATTGGTTGCCAGACAAAACGGCAAGTCACACTGGAAAAGCACTTCCAATAAGTTAAAAAAACCGGGCTTTACCGCTATGCCATATCGCTGAACATGAGCAAGCCAGTAAGTGCCACTTAAGGTCTGAAACCGTTCCAGATCGAAGCCAAGACCGCATCTATCCAGTAAGCGTCGGCAGACCATCGTTCCTGAACAGCCGGATAAATCCGTCCAAAATGAGTCCGGAAGCGGGAAACCAAGCTCGGCGGCAGCCTGCCGCCACGCATACACGTAAGTCGGCTCGCTATCCAGTACCAAGCCATCCATGTCGAAGATGACCGCGTGCAAGCGGCGGGCACTCACCGAATCACCCTGATAAACTCGCCTATCGCTTCCCGACTCGAGCCCACTACTACGCGGCGGGTCCCATTTTGATCGGCTTCCAATTGTCCGGCGACGTGCACTCTTTCGCCTGTTTGCGCCTGGCCGTTATACGTGGCGGTAAAACACACCACGCTTTCGATTTCCGGATGTTTGATGGAAAATTGCGCCGGATAATCAAAACCGTAGCGATCATCGCTGACTTCGGCATCGATACTGACAAAACCCAGTTTGCGATATTTTCTTCCCGCCGCACCCGGCGCGGAAATAGTCAGGGATAAGTCGAATTTCCGTCCGTTGATCATGGCCTTGTTGTACTTGCGCTGCTCGTGCCAGACATATTCGTCAAAGGCAAAGTCGCATGCTCGCCGCTTATACGCCTCCAACCAATCCTCGTCGCTTAATGCCTGACAGCGGCCTTCGCCAATTAAAGCTTGAACGATATTGCGCGCGTGATGAAATTCGCTGCGCTCGTAGCAGACCAGATCGATATCGGAGCTATGTTTCTGCATGCCCACCAGCAGCGACCCGGTCACACCAAATTGATCTAGCCCCAAACCGTGGGCCCGCAACAAATCGCACAGACGATGCAAATCTGCGATTACTTGGTCCGCAGGCTGATCAGCCAATAAGTCTTGTAAGACTTTTTGCGGCCGGTAATGCCGAACGATGGCGGCAACAGGCACTGCATGCAAATGCGCGTCGAGCGATGTCGAATAGTGTAGATATTGCGGATGATGCTGAGTGAGATAATTGTTGGCGTACTCGGTATCTACCTTACGCCACACATCATCCAGACACAGGTAGCGGAGAAAACATAACGCCTTCCCCGCTTCCAGGCCTTCGGCCACTACCGCGAAAATCAAACCTTCCGCGGTTTCTATAAAGTCTTTGGCTCGATACACGCTTTAATTGATTTCCACACGGTTACGGCCGTTTTGCTTGGCCTTGTACAAGGCCGCATCAGCCGCCTCCAACAGTTCCCGCTCGGTTTTATATTGGCCGACATAAGTTGCCAAGCCCAAGCTCAGGCTGATGCGCCTAGCGTCCGACTCTCCATATACAATATTTTTTTCGCAAACTTGCTCGCGAATACTGTCGGCCAAGGTTCTCGCCTCGTGTAAAGACGTGCTTGGCAATATCGCCACGAACTCCTCGCCACCGTAACGGCAAATCAGGTCGCTGGCACGTTCCAGCTGCTCCCTAATCACTTTGGCAACTTCTATCAGACAAGCATCGCCTTGCGGATGTCCCAGGGAATCGTTGTAGTTTTTAAAGTAATCGATATCGCAAATGATCAGCGACAACGGCGACTTATTGCGCCGGGAAAGCGCAAATTGCATACCTAAATTGCTATCGAAATGACGGCGATTGCCCAGGCCGGTCAATTGATCGCGCAAGGACAAACGCTCCAATTCCTGATTGGCGGTTTCCAATTCCAGCTGAGTTGTTTGAAGTCTTTGCCGCATCACGTAAATCCGTTCCATGGCGATAACGGTTAGTCGCAAACGTACGGGATTCAGCGGTTTTGGCAAGTAGGCATCGCCGCCGGCCAGAATGCCGCTGGCAAACGATTCATCGTCGTCGTACACGGTTAAAAAAATGATTGGAAACCAATCGGCTTTTTTTAGCTCGCGGATCGCTTTGGTGGCGTCGAAACCGCTTAGAAACGGCATTTCCACATCCATCAAAATCAAGTCGACATCATGGTCAGCCACGTACTGTAAAGATTCGGCTCCGTTTTCAGCATAAGCCAATTCGTGCCCCATTTCCTTGAGGCATTCAGTGACCAGCTGTCTGATCACTTTGCTATCGTCGACCACCAAAATTTTCATTGTTGTTCAAGTTGGCTTAAGCGGGCACCTGGATTTTAGCGTAAATCGCCACGCTCACAGAAAACAATTGATAAAACCGGTTCAATCCCCTATCCTCGACCGCTGGCTTTTCGGCCTAATAACCATCCGTTCTTTCCCTCCACACTAAAGGAGAAATCATGAAAATCGGTGTTCCCAAAGAAGTTCACGACGGCGAAAAGCGCGTCGCCACCACGCCAGAGGCTGCGGAAAAAATCATCAAATTGGGTTTTGAAGTGCTGGTGGAAAGCGGTGCCGGCGACGATGCCAATATTTCCGATGAGGCTTATCGCGCGGCAGGCGTACAGGTTGTCGGATCGGCGCAGGAATTATGGCAAAACAGCGATATCGTCATGAAAGTCCGGGCTCCCGAATTTCATCCGCAACTGGCTATCGACGAAGCCGATTTGCTGCGCGAAGGCCAGCAATTAATCAGCTTTATCTGGCCGGCGCAAAACGAAGCGCTGATGCAAAAACTGGCCGCGAAGAAAGTCACGGTGCTGGCGATGGACAGCGTACCGCGCATGTCCCGCGCCCAAAAAATGGACGCACTGAGTTCCATGGCCAATATCGCCGGCTATCGGGCCATCGTGGAAGCCGCTCAGCACTTCGGCCGTTTCTTTACCGGTCAAATAACCGCCGCCGGTAAAATCCCGCCGGCCAAGGTGTTAGTGATCGGCGCCGGCGTCGCCGGTCTGGCTGCCATCGGCGCCGCGAAAGGCATGGGTGCTATCGTCCGCGCCTTCGATACCCGGCCGGAAGTGAAAGAACAAATCGAAAGTATGGACGCCGAGTTTTTGATGCTGGATTTCCAGGAAGACGGCTCTGGCACAGGCGGCTACGCCAAAACCATGTCCAAGGAATTTATCGAAGCCGAGATGGCTTTATTTGCCCAACAAGCCAAGGAAGTGGACATCATCGTCACCACCGCTTTGATCCCCGGTAAGCCCGCTCCCGAGCTGATAACCGCCGAGATGGTGGCATCGATGAAACCCGGCAGCGTCATCGTCGATTTGGCGGCCGAACAAGGCGGCAACTGCGCGTTGACCGAGAAAAATCAGGTCGTGGTGAAACACGATGTGACCATCATCGGTTACA
>CAZGUM010000243.1:0-5510 GCA_964529085.1 uncultured Methylomonas sp.
CCGCACGATGTCGAGTCCTTGTTCGACGATTTCATCGATTTGATGAACCAGCCTCGTTCCGCTTAAGTTTTATACAGAGTGATATGCCAAAAAGAACCGACATAAAATCGATTTTATTACTGGGCGCCGGACCTATCGTCATCGGTCAGGCCTGCGAGTTTGATTATTCCGGCACCCAGGCTTGCAAAGCCTTGCGCGAAGAGGGTTACCGGGTGATTCTGGTCAACTCCAATCCGGCGACGATCATGACTGACCCGGACATGGCCGATGCGATTTACATCGAGCCTATCGACTGGCAGACCGTCGAAAAAATCATCGAAAAAGAACGTCCCGATGCAGTTTTACCGACCATGGGTGGTCAGACCGCGCTGAACTGCGCGCTGGCGCTGGACAAGCACGGCGTGCTGAAAAAATACGGCGTGGAAATGATAGGCGCGACCAAGGAAGCCATCAATATGGCCGAGGATCGCGCGCTGTTCAATGAAGCAATGGCTCGCATCGGCCTGGAAGTGTCCAGAGCCAAAATCGCTCATAACATGGAAGAAGCGTTTGCAGCACAAGAAGAAGTCGGTTATCCCACGGTAGTCCGCCCGTCCTTCACGATGGGTGGTAGTGGCGGCGGTATTGCGTATAACCGCGAAGAGTTCATCGAGATTTGCGAGCGTGGCCTGTATCTGTCTCCGACCAGCGAATTGTTGATCGAAGAATCCATTTTGGGCTGGAAAGAGTTCGAAATGGAAGTGGTGCGCGACTCGAAAGATAACTGCATCATTATTTGCTCGATCGAAAACTTCGACCCAATGGGCGTACATACCGGTGACTCGATTACCGTGGCCCCGGCGCAAACCCTGACCGATAAGGAATATCAAATCCTACGGAACGCTTCGTTAGCTGTATTGCGGGAAATTGGCGTCGATACCGGCGGTTCCAATGTGCAGTTTGCCATCAATCCCGACACCGGCAGGTTGATCGTTATCGAGATGAACCCCAGGGTATCGCGCTCGTCGGCATTGGCTTCCAAAGCCACCGGCTTTCCGATTGCCAAGGTAGCGGCCAAATTGGCGGTGGGCTATACGCTGGATGAATTGCGCAACGAAATCACCGGCGGTGCCACACCAGCTTCGTTCGAGCCGTCCATCGATTATGTGGTCACCAAGGTGCCGCGTTTTGCCTTCGAAAAATTCCCGCAAGCCAACGATAGGCTGACCACGCAAATGAAGTCGGTCGGCGAGGTGATGGCGATTGGCCGCACCTTCCAGGAATCTTTGCAAAAAGCCTTGCGCGGCCTGGAAGTGGGCGTCGACGGTCTGGATGAAATTGCCGATCTGAGCGATGCTAACAGCGAGGATATTATTCTTAGGGAGTTGCGCTATCCCGGTCCTGAACGTTTATGGTATCTGGCCGATGCGTTTCGCAGCGGCTTGAGTTTTGCCGACATTCATCAGGCCTGTAAGATCGATCCATGGTTCCTGGCGCAGGTCGAGGATTTGATTAATACCGAAAAAACCTTGGCCACCAAAACTTTAGCAACGCTGGAGCCGGGAGAATTATTGCGCCTGAAGCGCAAAGGTTTCTCCGATAGACGCCTGGCGAAACTGCTGGAAACTAAGGAGTCGGAAGTGCGCAGCGTGCGCCACAAAAAAGGCGTGCGCCCCGTTTACAAGCGTATCGATTCTTGCGCGGCTGAGTTTGCGTCCGATACCGCTTATCTGTATTCGACTTACGAACAGGAATGCGAAGCCAATCCGTCCAATAAAGAAAAAATCATCATTCTCGGCGGCGGTCCGAATCGGATTGGGCAGGGTATTGAATTTGATTATTGCTGTGTGCATGCCGCCTTGGCTCTGCGCGAAGATGGCTACGAAACCATCATGGTCAACTGTAACCCGGAAACCGTTTCCACCGATTTCGACACTTCCGATCGTTTGTATTTCGAGCCGTTGACCCTGGAAGACGTGCTGGAAATCATCGAACTGGAAAAGCCTAAGGGTGTGATCGTGCAATACGGAGGGCAAACGCCGTTGAAACTGGCGCGGGCCTTGGAAGCGGCTGGTGCGCCTATCATCGGTACTTCGCCGGATTCGATAGACTTGGCTGAAGACCGCGAGCGCTTCCAAAAATTGTTGGAGCGTCTGAATCTGTTGCAACCACCTAACGCCACCGCGCGTTCGGTCGAGCAAGCCGTTAATTCCGCCCGTGAATTGGGTTATCCGCTGGTTGTACGTCCATCCTATGTTTTGGGCGGCCGGGCGATGGAAATCGTGTTCAACGAGGAGGGTCTGCGCCGCTACATGAAAGAAGCGGTCAGCGTGTCCAACGATTCGCCGGTGTTGCTGGACCGCTTTCTGGACGATGCAGTCGAGATGGATGTCGATGCGATTTACGACGGTGAGACCGTGCTGATCGGCGGCTTAATGGAACATATCGAGCAAGCTGGCGTGCATTCAGGCGATTCGGCGTGTTCCTTGCCGCCCTACGATTTGCCTGCGCACATGCAGGATCAACTGCGGGCGCAAGTTGCGAAAATGGCCGAAGCCCTCGGTGTGCGCGGTTTGATGAACACCCAGTTTGCGATCCAAGGTGAAACCATTTATGTGCTGGAAGTGAATCCGCGTGCCTCGCGTACCGCGCCGTTTGTATCCAAAGCCACCGGTTATCCGTTGGCAAAAATCGCCGCGCGGGTGATGGTCGGTAAATCCTTGAAAGAGCAGGGCATTACCGAGGAACGCATCCCCGAGTATTTCTCGGTGAAAGAAGCGGTGTTCCCATTCATTAAATTCCCCGGCGTCGATCCGTTGTTGGGACCGGAAATGAAATCGACCGGTGAGGTGATGGGGGTGGGTAAGACTTTTGGCGAAGCGTTCGCCAAATCGCAACGTGCCTCGGGTGTGGATTTAAGTCATAGCGGCAAAGTGTTGATCAGTATTCGCGATGCCGATAAACCTAAGTTGCCGGAATTGGCCAAAATGCTGATTGACAAAAATTACGAGATCGTTGCGACGCGTGGCACGGCCCGAGTATTAAAAGAAGCTGGTATTCCGTGCAAGGAAATCTTCAAGGTCAACGAAGGTCGGCCTAATACCGTCGATATGATTAAAAATGGTGAGGTGCAGTTAATCGTCAATACCACCGAGGGTGTTAAAGCCGTGGCTGATTCGTTTACGATGCGCCGTGAAGCCTTGCAGCGCAAGGTTACCTACTACACGACGATGGCGGGTGCGCGCGCGGCCTGTTATGCCTTGGGCGAACTCGATGCGGGCGATGTTAATTGTCTGCAGGACTTGCATAAAACATTTTAACGGATGAAGTTGAATTCAAGAGGGGAGCAGTAAATGCAAAAATTTCCATTGACAGTGGTCGGGGCCAATAAATTGCGCGCCGAACTGGAGGAACTGAAAACCGTGGTCAGACCACGCATCATTCAGGCTATCTCCGAAGCGCGCGCACACGGCGATTTAAAGGAAAATGCCGAATACCATGCGGCGCGGGAACAGCAAAGTTTTGCCGAGGGCCGGATCGCTGAGATTGAAGGCAAGTTGTCCAATGCCAATATCATTGATGTCACAAAAACCGAAGCTAACGGCAAGGTCGTGTTCGGAGCGACGGTGGAAATCGAAGATCTCGATTCTGGCAAGACGGTGACGTATCAAATCGTTGGCGAGGATGAAGCCAATATCAAGGAAGGGCGGATTTCGGTGGGATCGCCGATCGCCAGGGCATTAATCGGCAAGGAAACCGAAGATGTCGTGACTGTAAAAGCGCCGGGCGGCGATATCGAGTACGAGATAATCTCGGTTAAATATATCTAATCTGCTATAAATGGGGAGGAAACGCCTCCCCATTGGTTTTATTTTTTTGGATTCAAACGATAAATAACCGCGACTTGACCGATGGATTGTACTAATTCGGCCTTGGTTTGCGCACAGATTTGTTCTCTAATGGTCGTGCGCTCGTCTCTTTCCGCGCGAATTTTGACTTTGATTAGCTCGTGAGCGTCCAACGCCACGTTAATTTCCTTGATAACGGCTTCAGTCAAGCCGGCTTGGCCGATAATCACCACCGGATTCAGCGGGTGAGCTTGAGCTTTCAGCTTTTTCTTTTGAATAGGATTCACTCTGTTTCCTTAAACTTTAAAAACCCCGCAATTTTACACGAATAGAAAATATGGCACGCAGCAAAAGTAGCCAACAGTGGATGCAGGAACATTTCCAGGACGAATATGTCAAGAAGGCTCAGGCCTTGGGCTACCGATCCCGGGCAGTATTCAAACTGATAGAGATTCAAGAAAAAGACAAAATCATAAAACCTGGTATTAATATAGTTGACCTAGGCGCCGCACCGGGCGGTTGGTCGGAATATGTCAGCAAAATCGTCGGCAAAAAAAATAAAGTGATTGCGCTGGATTTGCTGGCTATCGATCCTATTGACGGCGTGGACTTTATTCAAGGTGACTTCAGGGAAGACGAAGTGCTTGAGCAACTCTATAAAGTGCTTGATGGCGAACCTGTTCACTTGTTATTGTCGGACATGGCCCCCAATATGAGTGGTAGCCGGGAAATGGATCAGCCGCGGGCGATTTACTTGGGAGAGTTGGCATTGGATGCCGCGCAACACATTCTGGCTAAGGGCGGTACGTTTTTAATCAAGATGTTCCAGGGGGCCGGTTTCGATGAATACTATAATCAAATCCGTCAGCAATTCAGCAGTGTCGTGATTAGAAAGCCCAAAGCTTCACGGCCCAGAAGTAACGAAGTGTATATTTTGGCGAAAGGTTTTAAATAAATGTGCGAAAGTCGCTGTTCATAGGGCTATGATGGGCGGTGAGATGCGAGTAGTGCTGATACAATTACTCGGTTTTTAAATATTGGGGCCAATCCAGGCCGGAGCGCGTAACTTGAGCGATATGATTAAAAATTTAATTTTGTGGGTGGTCATCGCCGTGGTGTTGATGGCTGTATTCAACAGTTTCGGATCGCGGGCGATTCGTAGCGACGCGACTTTTTCGTATTCGCAATTGATCGACGCTGTGAAAGCTGGACAAGTTCAGCAGGTTGCGATCTCCGATAATACTGTGAAAGGCAAAATGGTATCCGGCGATAAGTTTAAGACCTATATGCCTAACGATCCGCATTTGATCGACGATCTGTTGGCGAACGGTGTTGAAATATCCGTTCAGCCGCCGGAAGAGCCTTCGATGCTGATGCAAATATTCGTGTCATTCGGCCCGATTTTGTTGCTGATCGCGGTTTGGGTATTCTTCATGCGGCAGATGCAAGGCGGCGGCGTTGGTGGCCGTGGCGGCGCGATGGGCTTTGGTAAAAGCAAGGCGCGGATGCTGGATCAAGACCAAAACAAGGTGACTTTCGCCGATGTGGCCGGGTGCGACGAGGCCAAGGAAGAAGTCGAGGAAATGGTCGACTTTCTTAAAGACCCGGCGAAATACCAAAAACTCGGCGGCAAGGTGCCGCGCGGTGCCTTGATGGTTGGGCCTCCAGGTACCGGTAAAACCT
>CAZGUM010000244.1:0-5473 GCA_964529085.1 uncultured Methylomonas sp.
CGGCATTTGGAAGCGGAAGCCGCCGCCTCTCAAGCCGAAGGCAGCAAGGAAGGCTTGCATGCGGCGCAAGTCGGTCTGCTGGCCCAGGTGGCGACAAACTATATGGAGCTGCGCGGCGTGCAGCAACGTACCGGCATTCTGCAAAGCAATATAGCCTTGCAACGCGAGCGGCTGAGGACTTTGCAGGTATTTGCCAAAGCCGGACTGGCTAACGAGGCGGATCTGGCCCGCCAGCAGACGCTGTTGCAGGGCACGGAAGCGACGCTGCCGCAACTGACCAATGTCGGGCAAAAGCTCGTCCATCGCTTGGCCGTGTTGTTGGGCGAGCCACCGGAAAGCCTGGAAAAGCGGTTGGTCGCCGCCGGTCCGTTGCCGAAACAAGAGCCGGCCATGCCCAAGTTGTTGCCGGCTGATTTGCTGGCGCAACGTCCCGATTTGCGTCTGGCGCAAACCGAAGTCAGCGCGGCGGCGGCCAGCTTGGGTTCGGCGCGAGCCGATCTTTATCCCAAGCTGGTGCTGTCGGTCAGTGGTGGTGTTGGCGCACTGGCGGTCGGCGGTTTTCCGAGTCTGGCCGAGAGCGTTTATGCGCTGGGTTCCGGCCTTTCCGCGCCTATCTTTAACGCCGGACGCATCCGCGCTCAGATTGCCGCCGCAGATGCACGGCTGGACCAAGTCGCCGTCAATTACGAGAAGACTTTTTTGCTGGCATTAGAGGAAGTGGAAAACGCCTTCGTCGCGCACCGTTCTGCCGCAGATAGCTTAGGCCGATTGACTGATGCGGAAGCCTCGGCGGAGAAAGCTTACCGGCTGGTTGACGCGTTGTATCAGCGCGGTGCGAGGGATTATCTCGCCGTCTTGGATGCTCAACGCAGCAAGCTGCAAGTCAGTGACGAACGCGCAAAAGCAGAAACGGCGGTGAGCGTGGCGACGGTGTCGCTTTACCGGGCTTTTGGTGGCGGTTGGACGGTTGATTCGCCGGTAAGCGCCATCGAAAATGCCTCGGTACGCTAATCGACGCTGGTTTGGGAATGCGGGGTCAGTTCTTGGGAAAGCGCGGAACACAAACAAGGATAAGATGACCCTATCAACAGTTAAGTTTGATAAGGTCGGATGGGGTGTCTAAGCAATTAGATGGTGCTTAAGATCTCATCAATCAATTTGGGCCCTCGATAGATCAAGCCGCTATAAATCTGTACCAAGCTGGCGCCGGCGGCTATTTTCTCCTGGGCGTCTGCGGCGCTCAATATCCCGCCGGCTGCAATAATCGGCAGTTTGCCTTGTAATTCCGCCGCCAAACCTTTTACGACGCGAGTCGAACTGTCTTTGACCGGCGCGCCACTCAAGCCGCCTGCTTCATTGGCAAGGTTATGGCCCTGGATTTTGTCGCGGGCGATGGTGGTGTTGGTAGCAATCACGCCGTCGATAGCAAATTCCAACAGCAATGCCGCGATGTGGCTTATTTCCTCATCCGTTAAATCCGGGGCGATTTTCACCGCGATGGGTGTGTATTTATCCTGCGCCGCCTGAAGTTTCAATTGTTCGTCCTTCAAAGCGCTTAACAATTGCCTGATTTCGTCGCCTTGCTGCAACTG
The DNA here is from genome assembly GCA_964529085.1 of uncultured Methylomonas sp. Taxonomy (GTDB): domain Bacteria; phylum Pseudomonadota; class Gammaproteobacteria; order Methylococcales; family Methylomonadaceae; genus Methylomonas. Next base: position 1,593 of record CAZGUM010000244.1, read on the forward strand.
GCGCAAGTTTTTGGTGTTGGGTGAGGAAATGTTGATCGTGATATAGCTTGCCGCCGCATAGCTTTTGCGCAGGCCAATCAGATAATCTTCGGTAGCGTTCTCTAAAGGCGTATCGGCGTTTTTGCCGATATTGATGCCTATCACGCCACGGTATTTACATTTGCCAACCTGTTCCAGCAAATGGTCGATACCCAGATTGTTAAACCCCATCCGGTTGATGATGGCTTGATGTTCCGGCAGACGGAACAGGCGCGGCTTGGGGTTGCCGGGTTGCGGGCGGGGGGTGACGGTACCGATTTCGATAAAGCCGAAACCCAGCTCCGCCAAGGCGTCGATGTAATCGCCGTTTTTATCCAGGCCCGCCGCCAGTCCCAGTGGGTTTTTAAAGGTCAAACCCATCACATTCACAGGCTTTTCGCTAACTGTCGGTTCGCTTAAAGCCGACAAGCCGGTTTGCCGTGCCAGTTTTAAAAGATCCAACGTGACGTGATGCGCGGTTTCCGGGTCCAGGGAAAACAGTAATGGGCGAAGTAAGGGGTATAAGTTCATGGCGCGATTGCTCGGGTTGGCGAATAAGGCGTAGGGTCTATGTCGGTTGGGCGTTGCAGGATCAGGTCGGCCAATAGTTTTGCCGATGCCGGTCCCATCACCAGGCCGTTTCTGAAATGGCCGGCATTGATGCTGAGATTTGCAATCTGCGGGTGCCGGCCGATGTAGGGAATGCCTTGCGGACTGCCGGGACGCAGGCCGGCCCAATGATGGCAAACCGGATAATGTTTCAATGCCGGTAATAATCCGGCGGCGAATTGGTAAAGCTGCTGTTTGGCGTCCTCGGTGGTGATCTTGTTAAAGCCTGCCTGTTCGACGGTACTGCCGGCCAGGATTTTGCCGTCGCGGCGCGGAATCAAATATTGGTCGCCGTCCAGAACCATGTGCAGCAGCGTGGTCGGTAGGGCGTCGAACAGCAGTATTTGGCCTCTGACCGGCTGAATTTGCAGGTCTAGCGGCCAGTCCGGCAGTAATTTGTTGAATAAATCGGTAGTCCAGGCGCCGGCACTGATAATGAGTTCTTTTGTCGTGTAAGTTTGATCGGCGGTTTCGACTTGTTGGATTTGCCGGTTCGCAATGCTAATTCCCTTGACTTCGGTGTTGTCGAGGAAGCGTACGCCGGTTTGCCGCAAATAGGCATGCAAGGATTTCAAGAGCCTTGGATTGCGGGCTTGGGCAATGTCCGGCAGCCACAGCGGCAGTTGATAGTCGCTGGTAAAAGGCTCCAGCAATTCGGCGGCTGCCGGCTGATGGGCTATGCCGTAATGTTTGCACCATCGGGTGGCTTGTTCGTAGTCGGGGTTTTTGCAGATCAGCATGCCGCAGTCATACCACTCGGGATCTATACCGGTAGCTGCGAGCAGTTCCTGGCTCAAGGCGGGATATTTTTTTAAGCTGTTTACCGCCAGTTCGGAGATGGCCGGTGCTTGGCGCCAAGGGTAGATCGGCAGCAAAATGCCGCCGCCGGCCCATGAGGATTCCAGTCCCGGTTTGGATTTGTCGAGAATTGTCACCTCGCGCCCGGCTAGGCGCAGTTCTCGGGCGACGAGCAGGCCGCTGATGCCGCCGCCGATGATCAGAGTATCCAGGTGTATGGTCATGCAAATGCTTGGGAAATCGGAGATATAAATGCTTTTTTAAAGTAACACGAAGCCGGTCCGCTTAGATAGGGCTTGCCGGCTGTCGGTGGGTGTGTAAAAAAGCAAAGGGCTGTTGTTAATTTTTGACAATTATTGATTGTAGTTTACAAAGTATTTGTATCTTATTGATATAAAACAAAGTTTTTAATGATAAAAAATAGACTTAAAACTTGTAAGGCTGGTATTTTGCTGCTATTATTGCCCACGTGAAGAAATCCTGTGTTGCTATAAAGCCAATTCAGTCTTAACAATAATTACCCTTGGGGGGAACAACAATGAGTTTTACTAACACCAAATTAGCGCTGGGCGTTGCCGCAGCGACTTTGACAATGGCTGGAGCAATGGTTGCCCCGCAAGCCCAAGCTGCCGGATCCAGTGCTGAGCGTGTAGCCGATGCGGCTGCAAGAAAAACCGAAGCCCTGGAAGCGCAAATGCAACAAATGGCTGCACAAATGCAAGCCATGCAAGCGGAATTGAGCCGCGTTAAATCTTCATCTGCCGATGCCTCGACCGCGAATGCAAAAGTGCAAGAGCTGGATCAGTGGATGGCTTCCGTTAAATCGACACCTGCGCAAGCGTCTGCAAAAGACAACTTGGTAGCGGTTCGTGGTGGTTGGTCTGCTTTGGATCACGCCAGAGGAAATACCACGCCTTTAACAGACGGCGCTTTGTTGTCAAACAATCGTAACAACGAAGGTTTTTACTTCGGCGGTGCATTTGACTTCAACGTAAATAATGATTTGTTTGGTTTGGTTGACGATACCTCGTTCGCTATTGAATTGGGTGTTGAATATGCTCAATACGGTACAGGAACTAACGCATTGACAGACGGTACGTTGACAGCGTTGCAAACCGCCAACGGCGATACAATCGTGCTTAACGGTCATTCACCAAGAGCAACGGATTCTCGTTTGAGAATCAATGCTTCTCCAAAAATCAAATTCTTGCACGGCAGTAAATTCCGTCCTTGGTTGATTCCGGTTGGTCTGGATATCAACATCCTGGGCGTTCCGTCCAACGCAGTTTCCGTGTTGAACGCAGGTTTGAACTTCGGTGCTGGCGCCGAGTATGACTTGTTCAGAGGTATCGTATTGGGTACCGACGTGCGTTACCACTACTCAACCAGCAAATTGGACGGTACACCTACCGACGGTTTCAACGCTGGCGGCTACGTAGGTTTCAAATTCTAATTTGACGCTTAGTTAGCACCCAAAAAGGGAAGGTGTTACAGCCTTCCCTTTTTTTATGGATGAAAAATAATGAAAACGCTCTATCCGGAAATCTCACCGTTCCATACCTTCTATCTGGAAACCGGTAGCGACCATCGCGTGTACGTCGAACAATCCGGTAATCCTGCCGGCATTCCGGCAATTTTTTTACACGGCGGACCATGTTCCGGCACTAAGCCGGATCATCGCCGGTTTTTCGATCCCGATCTATACCATATTATTTTGATGGATCAGCGCGGTTGCGGATTATCTCAGCCGTTTGGCGAATTGCAGGGTAATACAACTCAGGATTTGCTGGCGGATATCGAGCGGATCCGGCAGGCGCTGCGGGTTGAACGATGGTTGTTATTCGGCGGTTCTTGGGGTGGTACCTTGGCTTTGCTTTATGCGCAGCAGTACCCGGATCGCGTGTCGGCGATGATTTTGCGCGGCGTGTTTTTGGCGCGCCAAGCCGACATGGATTGGTTTTTGAATGGCGGTGTGAATAGGATTTACCCTGAGCGCTGGCAGATATTGCTGGATAATTTGCCTGATCTGCCGGACGCCAATGTGCTGGAGCGCTTGGTGGAGGCCGTATTCGGTGCCGATCAGGATGTAGCCAAACGGGCGGCGCAACAATGGCAAGCCTGGAGTGGGCAGGTGGCATTAGGGAATGATTATGTGGAAAGTATGGGGTCTGTTAGCGAGCAAATGTTACGGCAAGTGAAAATGGAGTTGTCTTATGCGATCCACGACTATTTTGTTGCCGAAAACCAGATTCTGGAAAACTGTGTCGCGTTAAGGTCTATACCGACCGTCATCATTCACGGCCGAAACGATTTGACTTGCCCGTTGGAGGCGGGCTGGCGCCTGCATGGCGCTTTACCGCAGTCGCGGTATATTGTGTTGCCGAACGCCGGGCACATTGCACGTGGCGAGGAAATGTTTGATGCCTTGGTGTCGGCAACAGATGAAATGGCTAAAA
>CAZGUM010000245.1:0-5449 GCA_964529085.1 uncultured Methylomonas sp.
GCTTCGTCGTTGGCGATGGATACCACGGTTTGATAACCGTTGGCCATGTGACGCAACTCGTCGGTCTCAATCGACAGGAATACGGTCGGAGTCATCTCGTCGCCGTTGGCGGATGCCCATTCGGTCACGGCTACGATCAATGGATTGGTAAAGCAGGCTTCACCGACCAATTGCAGGTTGATTGAGCATTCCACCGCATCGCCGGAAATAAAGCCGTCGGAGAACACCCGTTTCATACCTTTCCATAGCGGTCCAATGGCACGCGTGCGGCGGGCATCGTTATGACCGGCGGCGTCTTGACCTTGTTTGGCAAAGTAATAGTTGATGTAGGCGCATTGGTTGGTGTGGCGAATCTCGTCAAGCACTTGGCCCAAGTAACCATTTTTTTGTTCGGGTGCGGTCGCGGAATCCCACAGCATACCGGTTGCGGCAATTGCGTTGTATTCGCCCACTTCCAGGAAGTTGGAAATGACTTTCATCGATTCATTCCATTTCGGATGCACGCGATTGGCGGCATCCACCCGAGTCAAAACGTCTTGCAAGCTACCGAATTGACGCTCGTCCTTGACCGATTCCATGCGCGCATATTCCTTAGCGATCAGCTTGAATTGCTCCTTGGTATCGTTGGCCATTTTGTATTTGGTCGAATATTTGGTTCGATTCTTATCAAAATCCCAAGTAAAGCTCTGCATCCATCTGTGAACCTCCTGCGCCCCCACGCTGACGGGCGCCGGGTTGGCGGCCAACGCGTCGGTTGCGGCTTTTGTAGCAGTACTTATAGCCATGTTGAATCCTCGTTGTGGTGTTATAAGAATGGCGAGGCTGTCGTCATTCAGCTAAGCGGTGACTTTCCGTTGCCTTAAAGCGCTGATTGGCCTGGACTGACGCCAGCCTCGGAGGTCAAAAAGCAACACGTGTGCCAGTATTTCGATTTCTGAATAAGCCATTTGTTAACAGATGGTTAGGGAAAATTGCCTGTGGCTTCAGGCCATGGCTTTTTAAGAATGAGCGTCCAATAACTGGACACTGCTTAGAAATAAGACGTCTAGTTCGCCGGTGTTGCCGGTCGATACCGACGCTGGGATACAATACCGGTTTTGTTTGGTTTACGAGAAAATTCGCAATGAAACTGCTGAGCTTTAAACACAACGGTCAAAATCAAATCGGCGCGCTGCTTGGCGAGCAAATCGTCCCGGCTGGCGCGGAGTTGCCCGGCAATATGCTCGATTTTCTGGCGGCCGGAGCACCGGCAAGACAAGCGCTGCAAAAGCTGATCGATGCCGACGGCAAGCGTATGCCCTTGAGTGATGTACAACTGCTGGCGCCGATTCCGCGTCCCGGCAAGTTGCTGGGCGTGGGTTTAAATTACGCCGATCACATCGGTGAAACGGGTATGGAAAAGCCGGAATATCCGACTTTTTTCACCAAGCAAAGCACTTGCGTTATCGCCAATGGCGAAGCGATTCACGTGCCGCCCGTATCCGACAAAGTCGACTACGAAGGCGAATTGGCTTTCGTGATTGGCAAGCGCTGTAAACATGTGCCGGTCGAACAGGCGCATGAAGTCATAGCTGCTTATACGATTTGTAACGATGTCACCGTGCGCGACTGGCAGCAGCGTACGCCGACCTGGACCCTGGGCAAGTCTTTTGATACCCATGGTCCGCTGGGGCCGTGGCTGGTCACCGCCGACGAAATCGCCGATCCACACAATCTAAGCCTAAAAACCTGGGTGGACGAAGAGTTGCGGCAAAACGGCAACACCAGCGAGATGATTTTTAATTGTTACGAATTGATTGCGTATCTGACGCAAGTGATGACCTTGGAGCCGGGCGATGTGATCAGTACCGGTACGCCGGCCGGGGTGGGGGTGAAGATGAAGCCGCGCGGCTATCTAAAACCGGGGCAGACCGTGCGCATCGAGATTCAAGGCATCGGCACATTAAGTAATCCGGTGATTGTGGAACCGGAACATTTTTTGGTTGACGGCTGACTTTAAGCATCGATTAAGTCTGCCTCGGATATGCTAAGCCCAACTTCACATTAGAGGGCCAACCAGCCAAGAGGCAGTCATGAAAACCATACAAGTCGCCATTATCTCCATCGTCGCTTTAACCCTGTCGGGTTGCGCGACCGGCTATTATCAGCGTGACTATGTAGGTTACGGCAGCGGCTATTCGTCGCCCAGCTACTATCAAAGCTATGGAAGTAGTTATGCCAGCCCGAGCACCAGTATTACCTATGGTCGGTACTATGTGCAGCCGAGTTATCGTCCCGAGCCCCGCCATGAAGAGCATCACGACTGGCGTGTGCCCGCGCAGCAATTTGATCGCCATGATGGTGGACACGGCGGTTGGCAAAACCGGGAGATGGCTCCGCGGGAGTTTAGGCATGAGCAGCATGCCGGGCAATCACCACGCCAGGAACATGCCATGCCGGAGCAGCACCAAGGACATGGTTTCGGTGGGCACGGCAACGGTGATGACCATCAAAGGCATGGCGGCTGGGGCGGCCGTCACGATAGGCGCGGGGAGTAGAAACGCCGCGAAAACCGGCCGGATGCTTACAATTCGATACGAATCCCCAGTTCGATCACGCGATCGACGGGGATTTTGAAGTACTCTATAGCACTGCTGGAGTTATGCGTTAAAAAGCTGAACAAAGAACGGCGCCATTTCGGCATCGGGCTTTTGCGGCGAAACGAGAGTTTTTCGCTGCCGATAAAGAACGACACGGTTTTTTGATCGATATTCAAACCCTCGTGGCAGCAGAGTTGCAGCGCGCGACGTACGTCCTGTTCTTCTTGGAAGCCGAAATACAGTTTTACCCGGTAAAAGTTGCCGCTATCGCCGAACATGCGGATTTTCACGCGATGGGCTTCCTCGACATAAGGTTCTTCCCGCGTCACGATGGTCAATACAATGAGTTTTTCGTGCATCACGTGGTTATGTTCCAGGTTATGCAGTAAAACTTGTGGTACGCCGTGTACGCTGCGGGCCATGTAAATTGCGGTGCCGGGTACGGTTACCAGCGGATGCTCTTTCAAGCGCTGTTCCAAGTCCTCGAACAGCACCCGCCTTTCGTCTAAATATCTGGCCAATAACTCCTTGCCCCTGATCCAGGTGGTCATGATCAAAAACAACACGGCGCCGACCACCAGCGGCAGCCAGCCGCCGTGAGGGATTTTCAGGCTGTTGGATGCCAGGAACATCAGGTCGATAACCAAAAATGTCGACAGGAATGTGATGCTGGTGGGTTTATTCCATTGCCATAGTGCCTGAATTACGATGAACGCCAGAACGGTATCGACGATCATGGTGCCGGTCACGGCGATACCGTAGGCCGACGCTAACGCCGACGAGGATCTGAAACTCAACACCAGAATGAATACCGATACCATCAACAGCCAGTTGACGGCCGGTACGTATACTTGGCCCATTTCGTCGCCGGAGGTATGCCGAACATTCATCCGTGGGCAGTAGCCAAGTTGAATGGCTTGCCGGGTTACGGAAAAAGCTCCGGAAATGACCGCTTGCGAGGCGATAACGGTGGACAGTGTGGCCAGGATCAGCAGCGGATAGGTCGCCCAATGCGGGGCCATCAGATAAAACGGGTTTTCGATGGCCTTGGGATTGCTCAACAGTAACGCGCCTTGCCCGAAATAATTCAGCAGCAAGGCCGGAAAGACGAAACTAAACCAGGCTCGCCGAATCGGCTTCAAGCCGAAATGCCCCATGTCGGCATATAGCGCTTCCGCGCCGGTTATGGCCAGCACCACGGCGCCCATGATCAAAAAGCCCTTCCAACCCAATTCAAATAATAAACTGAGCGCATAGTAGGGGTTCACGGCCATTAATACGTCCGGGTGTTGGACGATATTGGCGGCACCCAGGACGCCGAGCGTCGCAAACCAGAAACACATGATGGGTGCGAACATTCTGCCGACCTTGCCGGTGCCTCTGGTCTGGATGACAAACAAGACGCTAAGTACCACGATAGTAATCAGCAATACGTAGTGATCCAGACGCGGCGCGACGATATGTAAACCTTCCACCGCGCTGAGAACGGAAATCGCGGGGGTAATCATGCTGTCGCCGTAAAACAATGCCGCGCCCAGCAAACCGATGGTGACAATAAACTTTTTATGTTGCGGGTTGTCTTTAGAGCCCTGTAGCGCCAGAGCCATCAGCGCCATGATGCCGCCCTCGCCCTTATTGTCGGCACGCATGATGAAAATGGCGTATTTGGTGGTGACTACCAAGGTTATCGCCCAGAAAATCAAGGACAATACACCGAGTACATGCGTGGCGTCGGTGGGTAAGCCGCCATGAAAAACTTCTTTGACCGCATACAATGGGCTGGTGCCGATGTCGCCGAACACCACGCCTATCGCGCTTAAAGCCAATGTATTGACTTGTCCCTGAGTCTGAGAAGATTGTTTTACGGACATATGGAAAAATCGGAAAGAAGCAAGACGGGAACGGAAATTATGCCATAGATTGTAATTCCGCCCGAAATCGTCGTGCCGGGGTGGGGATTTTCGTGGCTAAAACGTCTTAGTAAAGACAGGTTAGACAGAAGTGTTTGCTGTTGCGATAAGGCGTATTAATTTACAATGTCCGGCTAAATTCGGATCGCGCTTAATTTTGTGTTCAACAACTTAATATGTATTTATTTAACAACCACGAGGATGCTTTGCAAAATAATAAGTTGGCGTCATTCGGCGGTTCGGAGCAGTTAACGAAAAGCGGGCGAAGTGCATTATGGCAAATGCTGTTTGGGGAAGAGCAGCCCGCCAGCATGCTGAGATTGTTAACGATATTCGTGTTTCTGTTACATATTTGGGGTTTGCAGCAGATATTGAAACCCGAGGAAAAAGTCACGCCGGCCCAGCCATTGATGATGGAAGTGTCGATGATAGCGATGTCGGCGCCAAAACCCGCCGTGGCTCCGCCGCCGCCAGCACCGCCTCCGCCCGAGAAAAAACCGCCGCCGAAAAAGCCTCAGCCGAAACCGGTTCCTAAAAAAGCCCCTCCGATTGTGCAGAAAGCGCCTGAATATGCGCCGGTCGAACCCGTTTCCGAGCCGCAACCGACGCCGGTAACCGACACGGCTAGCAGCACGCCGGTGACGACTACGACGACCAGTACTACCGCGACTAACGCCGAACAGTTTACCGAAGCCAATTTTCGGGCCAATTACGCGCACAATCCGAAGCCGGAATATCCGATGATCGCCAAAAGCCGAGGTTGGCAAGGCAAGGTGATGTTGCGTGTGCAGGTATCGGCGGAAGGATTAAGCGATGCCGTGGCTGTCGAGACTAGTAGCGGCCATGAAATGCTTGACGAGTCGGCGGTGGACGCCGTCAAAAAATGGAAATTCATTCCGGCCAAGCGCGGCGAAACGCCGGTGGCCAGTTCGGTGATTGTGCCTATTATTTTTACTTTGC
>CAZGUM010000246.1:0-5412 GCA_964529085.1 uncultured Methylomonas sp.
ACGACGTGCAAACCATGATCGAAGGCCCCGGCCATGTGCCGCTGCAAATGATCAAGGTCAATATGGACAAACAATTGGAAGACTGCTTCGAAGCGCCTTTCTATACCTTAGGGCCTTTGACCACAGACATTGCTCCCGGTTACGACCATATTACTTCGGCGATTGGCGCGGCTAACATTGGTTGGTACGGCTGCGCGATGCTCTGCTACGTGACCCAAAAAGAACATTTGGGCTTGCCGAACAAGCAAGACGTGCGTGAAGGCATTGTGACTTACAAAATCGCTGCCCATGCCGCCGATTTGGCAAAAGGCCACCCCGGCGCGCAAATTCGCGACAACGCAATGTCCAAAGCCCGTTTTGAATTTCGTTGGGAAGATCAATTCAACATCGCGCTGGATCCGGAAAAAGCCCGTTCTTTCCACGACGAGACCTTGCCGAAAGACTCCGCCAAAGTCGCGCATTTTTGCTCGATGTGCGGCCCGCATTTCTGCTCGATGAAAATTACTCAGGATGTGCGCAACTACGCCGAACAAAAAGGCCTGGAGGAAGCCGAAGCCTTGAAAATAGGTATGGAAGAAAAATCCAAGCAGTTCCTGGAAGAAGGTGCCGCGATTTATCACGAAGTCTGATTCCTCTAATCTCTTTCTACATCGGCGCGGTCCTCGCGCCGATGGTCGTCCAGTGTCCGTCCGGTTCAAGCAAGTTGGCCGACGGCATGTCTATTCCTTCATGTTAAGGTCTTGTGCATGGGGCGATGAGTTTGGATAAAATCCTTACTTCATCTATAGTTGCAGAACATAGTTGCAGTAAAACCAATCCAGACTTTTTTCCATGGCGACAGCACCTTCTAACATCCATTTCAGCGGCTTGGTCAAATGCCTGATTCAAAAAGGTTTGTTGACCGAAGAATCGGCGGTAACCTGTTTGCAGGAGGCACAAAAACGTAAGCAGGCTTTCATTAGTTATCTGGTAGAGCATAAATACGCCGACAGCAAAACCGTCGCTACACTGGCTTCGGCAGAGTTTGGCGTGCCTTTTTTCGATCTGGATGCGATCGACCCCTCGTTTTTGCCGATCAAATTGGTCAGCGAAAAATTAATACGGCAGCATCACGCTTTGCCCTTGTTCAAACGCGGTAACCGCTTGTTTGTGGCGACAGCGGATCCCACTAATTTTCAGGCGCTGGACGAGATCAAATTCCATACTCGTCACAATACCGAAAATATCCTGGTTGAAGAAGACAAGCTGATCAAAATGATAGACACGGCGCTGGAAGCCGCCGATACGTCGATGAAGGATTTGCTGGACGACGATCTGGATAACATCGATATCTCCGCCGGCGATGACAGCAAGCCCGCTGACGAAGTCGTCGGCTCGGATGTTGACGATGCGCCTATTGTCCGTTTTGTAAATAAAATACTACTGGATTCGATCAAACGCGGGGTGTCGGACATACATTTGGAACCCTTCGAGAAGAAATTCCGTATCCGTTTTCGAGCCGACGGTATCTTGTCGGAGGTAGCCAGCCCGCCGGTAGGTATTGCGAACCGGATTATTTCCCGGTTGAAGGTTATGTCGAAGATGGATATTGCCGAGCGGCGGGTGCCGCAGGACGGCCGGATCAAGATGCAAATATCCAAGAATCGGGCTATCGATTTTCGGGTTAACACCTGCCCGACGCTGTTCGGCGAAAAAGTGGTGATGCGGATTCTCGATCCGACCAGCGCGCAGATCGGTATCGAGAAACTCGGCTTCGAGCCCGAGCAGCAGAAAAATTTTCTGGAAGCGATACACAAGCCTTACGGCATGGTCTTGGTCACCGGACCGACCGGTAGCGGTAAAACCGTGTCGCTGTACACCGGCTTGAATATTCTGAACAGCATCGAAACCAATATTTCCACCGCCGAAGATCCGGTGGAGATCACCGTGGAAGGCATCAATCAGGTCAACGTTAATCCTAAGGCTGGTCTGACCTTTGCCGAGGCACTACGGGCGTTTTTGCGGCAAGATCCGGACATAATCATGGTCGGCGAGATTCGCGACCTGGAAACCGCCAGTATTGCGGTCAAGGCTGCGCAAACCGGACACATGGTGTTATCCACACTGCACACCAACGATGCGCCGCAAACCATTAACCGTCTGGTGCAGATGGGTATCGAACCGTTCAATATTGTTTCGGCGGTAGTTTTGATTATGGCGCAGCGGCTAGCGCGGCGTCTGTGCGAGCATTGCAAACAGGAAGTCGATTATCCGGAAAGTGCCTTGTTGTCGGCCGGGTTTAAACAGGAAGAAATCGGTACATTTAAAGTCTACGGCCCTGTCGGTTGCGAACATTGCAACAACGGTTATAAGGGACGGGTCGGCATTTATCAGGTGATGCCGATTACCGAAAAAATGCGGGCGCTGATTTTGAACGGCGGCAACTCGATGCAAATGGCGGAATTGTCCAAGAGCGAAGGGATCAACGATTTAAGAATGTCCGGGCTGTTAAAGATCAAGCAAGGCATTACCTCGCTGCAAGAAATTGACCGGGTGACCAAGGAATAAATATGGCAAAGCAAGAAGAGCAAATCGAGTTCAATTGGGATGGTTTCGATAGGCAAAACAAAAAAACCAAAGGCACCATCAGTGCCAAGAGCGAGGTGATTGCCCGTGCCGAATTGCGGCGGATGGGGATTCGGGTAATCGGTATCAAGGCCAAGTCCAAGCCGCTGTTCAGTCCGCGGGTACAGAAAATTACCCCGGGCGATATCGCTGTGTTTGCCAGGCAGCTGGCAACGATGTTGGCTGCCGGCGTACCCTTGGTGCAATCTTTCGACATTATCGGCAAGGGACATGACAATGCCAGTATGTCGGAGTTATTGCTGTCGATTAAGTCCGACGTTGAAGGCGGCGATACCCTGGCGCAAGCTTTAAATAGAAAACCGCTGTATTTCGATGCCTTGTTCTGCAATCTGGTCGAGGCAGGTGAACATGCCGGTGTATTGGAAACTTTGCTGGACAAGATTGCTACTTATAAAGAAAAAACCGAGTCGATTAAAAAGAAAGTTAAAAAAGCCTTGACCTACCCGATTGCGGTGTTGGTCGTGGCCTTTATCGTGACTGCGATTTTGCTGATTTTCGTGGTGCCGGTGTTCGAGGACTTGTTCAAAGGCTTCGGTGCCGATTTGCCCGCGTTTACTCAGTTTGTCATAGAGCTGTCCGCGTGGGTGCAGGAATGGTGGTGGGCGGTTATCGGCGTGATCGTTGTGGTCGCTTATGTATTTACGTATTTTAAAAAACGCTCCAAGGCATTTAATCATTTTCTGGACAAGACTTTGCTGAAAATCCCGGTAGTGGGGATGATTCTGGAGAAGTCGGCCATTGCCCGTTTTGCCCGGACCCTTTCCACCATGTCGGCAGCCGGTGTGCCCTTGGTCGAGGCTTTGGTGTCGGTAGCCGGTGCCTGCGGCAATATTTTGTTCTACGAAGCGGTGATGAAGGTGCGGGACGACGTCTCCACCGGTCAGCAATTGAAGTTTGCGTTGGAGACTACCGGCATGTTTCCGAATATGGTGGTACAGATGGTGGCGATCGGCGAGGAGTCTGGTTCTATAGACGCGATGCTGGATAAAGTCGCCGATTTTTACGAAGAAGAGGTCGATAACCTGGTCGATAACTTGAGCAGTTTGATGGAACCCATCATCATGGTGATCTTGGGTATCCTGGTTGGCGGTTTGATCGTCGCCATGTATCTGCCAATCTTCAAGCTGGGCGCGGCTATTTAGATTTTTGCCATTCCCCGGTGCTGGTTTAGCGTTAGGCCGAGCTCCGGGGCCGAATTACCAACTTCCTCTCCTTCTCATGGTTTTGGCCACTCTACAACAATATCCGCTCTTCCTGATCGGCGTCGTTTGCATACTGGGCCTGTTGGTCGGCAGCTTTCTAAACGTGGTAATTTATCGTTTGCCGGTGATGATGCAGGCCGATTGGCGTCGAGAATGCCAAGAATATCTGCAGCTGCCGCCGGACGAAGCTGTTGCGGAACTTAACCTGATGTTACCGGCCTCGCATTGCCCGTCTTGCAAAACCGAAATCAAAGCCTATCAAAATATTCCGGTAATCAGTTATCTACTGTTGGGCGGAAAATGCGGACATTGCGGTGTGAGAATCGCCGTCCGTTACCCGCTTATCGAAGCGTTTACCGGGCTGTGTTCCGCTGTCGTCGCTTGGCATTTCGGTTACGGTTGGGCTTTGGCGTTTGCGTTGCCGCTGACTTGGAGTTTGATCGCGCTGAGCTTTATCGACATTGACCAGCAGTTGTTGCCGGATTCGATCACTCTGCCGATGTTGTGGCTGGGTCTGTTACTGAGTATGTTCGATATTTACACTAATAGTCATGACGCCATTATTGGTGCGATTGCCGGCTATTTGAGCCTGTGGAGCGTTTACCAGTTGTTCAAATTGCTGACCGGCAAGGAAGGTATGGGCTATGGCGATTTCAAGCTCCTTGCGCTGTTCGGCGCCTGGTTGGGCTGGCAATGTTTGCCGCTGATTATTCTATTGTCATCGCTGGTGGGGGCGATCGTCGGCATTGCGATGATCGTGTTCGGCAAGCGCAATGCCGGAAAACCGATTCCGTTCGGGCCGTATCTGGCCATGGCCGGCTGGTTGGCCATGCTGTTCGGTCCCGAGCTGAATGCCTTATATCTGCATACAGCCGGTTTGTAGGCGATGCTGAAGATAGGTTTGACGGGTGGCATAGGTAGCGGTAAATCCACGGTCTGCCGTTTGTTTGCCGAGTTTGGTGTGCCCATCGTCGATGCGGATTTGATCGCCAGACAGTTGGTTGAGCCGGGGCAGCCGGCTTTATCGATAATCGCGGAAGCTTTTGGCCATGAGATGCTTGATCAGGACGGTGGTTTGAATCGAGCCAAGCTGCGCGACGTGGTATTTGCCGACGCGGATAAAAAGCGCGAATTGGATGGCATCATGCATCCATTGGTCTACGCCCAAATCGCGGAGGATGTCCGCGCTTTATCTGCCGACTATTGCGTTATTGCCGTACCGTTGTTGCTGGAGTCGAAAAACCCCTATGCGGTGGACCGGGTATTGTTGGTCGATTGTCCGGTCGAAGCGCAAATAGCAAGGGTTATCGCCCGCGATAAGCTTACCCGCCAGCAAGTGCAAGCCATCATCGACAGCCAGATGTCGCGGCACGAACGTTTGGGCAAAGCGGACGATGTCATCGACAATATCGCCGGGACCGAGCAACTTGCAGAACAAGTTAAAAGACTGCACAATTCCTACATTTTATTAGCCACCGTTAGGACACAATCGGCTTGAATACACAAACTATCTACGAATTCCCTCTTAACGAACGAATTCGGGTGTTTATGCGCTTGGAGCAACTCTTTCAACAGCTCAGTCACT
>CAZGUM010000247.1:0-5374 GCA_964529085.1 uncultured Methylomonas sp.
CGGCGAAAGACTCCCGCGATGTCATGTTCCTTGGAGCAGGCATCCCTGAAATGCATCCGCATATCGCTCAGAGGGTTCGGGAAATCCTGTTATCTGACAAAGTTTTTTCATATTTAGATACAAATGGGCAACGTGTTTTGGCAGATACGCGCCGGCTTGGTTTGGATTGGGGCTTGGGACAGAAACAGATATTTGAACTTCCCGGAAATTGGGTGGTCTTTCCCTGGACAGGCACACGTTCTGCCCGGACGCTTCAATATTGGTTCCAGGCTTGTGGACTAAAAGCCGAATTCCCAATGATGATGTTCCCTTGGGCGATGACCATTGCCAAGGCGGAGGGCGAAACTAGAGAGCAGTTTTTGTCTAAATTGCAGGATGTCGCCAACTCGGGATATGAACTGGAGGACATTGTCAATATGATCCCGATCGAGATCCAACGCATCCAAAAATTCGATGAATTTATCTCTGATCATTTGATTGCGAGACGCACCGGACAGGAATGGCTAGATTGGCAGCAGGCAAGCAGAGACTTGCATGAAATTATTGCTTAATTATTTACGGGAATCAACATTGGAAAAACTCGATTCATCGATTGAATCTATAAAATCGACCCTTCAAAAGCTCTTATAACCCAGTCTGAATTTCCGTCAGAACAGCTTTTAGGTTTTCGATATTTTTCCTATCAATTAATTCCCATCCTTTTCTTTTGTAGGCATTTTGAGAAATGTTTCTGTCAAACTCACCAGTAATGATAAATAACCGTAACACGGTAAAACTTCTTCCTGACAATGTATTTATTTTTTCAACTAGCCGATCATACAATCCCTCAACGCGTCTAAGTTCATTGGCTTGAATTTTTACTGATGTTTTTGCCTCACACAACAATAATGTTAGCGGGGACGCAATGCCATGCACATCTACTTCAATTACATCACCGTCGATCTGGTATCTAATATTTGTAAAAGCCTTTTTGCCCTTCTGGTCAACAGGATAGCCAATTAACTCAACACCAGTATCTCGCAAGCAGTGTTTAACATAAACCTCCAAATATTGACCATTACCCAAAATAGTCTTAACTTCAGGCAGGAAGGTGATCTTATTAATATTTAATATGTCGTTGGAGCCACATTGAGAACATGCGGTAAATTGTCCCTCACATGCAGTAGAGCATATCAGACAATATCCTGCCATCGCTTCATTCGATTTGATTGCGGCCAAAGATTCTATTTTCTTAAGAGTAGAAAATTTCGCACTTGGATCATCAGTTACACTAATGTTTTCCCCAAACATCTGGTGATAAAAAGTAAGTAGTGTTTTTAAGTGGCTTTGTTCTTTAGATTTATACAATAGTTCGATAAGGGATTCTAACCTACCTTTTTGAACATACCTATCTGATGAGTATAGGAAGAACCTTCTATTATCAATAGACTCCGACAGGTATTCAAGCCAATACAATCCATAACGGTCTGAAAGAACATGACAAATACTTATAGCCGCATTATCAAGCTCCAATTTGGCTTTGGTTGGGTCAATGTATGGCTTTAAAGCCGCCAATGTGTTTTGCAGTTCGGAATATAAGTTCATCATTATCACAGATCTAAATAAAACATATTCTCAGAGGAAATATTCTCTCTTGTTAGTTCAGCAAATTTCTCGGCGATGGTTAGCAAGAGAGGGTGCTTTGAAGTTGTATACGGAGCCAGCCAATTGAGATATGTTAGATCGTGATATTCCTTTAATATGTCAGCAATTGGTTCGTTGCCAATTTCTAACCTCAACCGCACTGGAACAACCGTTCCTTGTTTAAGATCCCGATCATCATAGTTTGATGATGAAATTAATCCTTCAGTAGCATTTATCACAACTGCATATCCTGCCGGTAGGTTTTTGTAATTCCCAGTAAGGAAGAATCTGTGATTATCGCCATCAATTATGGAGATAAAACATGTCTGCATAGACTTTATCCACGCACATCCTGCCAATGACGAATTGATAGCGTCTAATTCCACAGGAAACATTGATCCTGTTCGATAAAATATCAATCTCTCTGGCTTCTCGCTCTCAACAATATCCCTGATATGATGAAGAAGTGTATCAAACCATTGTTTTGTTATTGTTCGAGTCTGTACAGTAGCAAATACCTTCCATGAAACCTTATTCCCGCGAGAGTCATGGAGGACAGTAGCACATTTACTAACCTTACCGTCCCGTGGAGAGGCGCTGAATCCTACCCCAACATATAACGTCCTCTTGGGAAGAAGTCCTGCATTATCACTAAGAGTCCAGATTGCTTCTCCAAGCTTCAGCGACTTAATCAAAATCTTCAAACTTAGTAATCGGAAGCCACGGAACCTATCGTCTTGAGCCTCCATAAACGATGAAACTTGAACAACTTGAATTGGTGCTTTTACTCGACCTGGGAATAGACGCTTAGCTGTAAAATACAATTCGGGATGACCAGGAGGAATGACTAATATACCGAGATGATTAGATGTACCATTGATCTTATCTAACTCGCGAATTTTGTTTTCAAGACCCGTTTTATCTTTTTCATTAAACCTTACTATCATCATTTCTGGCGGATTGAGAATCTTTCCAAATCCAATTGACGAAAAGGCTTTTTGCAAGCCTTTTATAAAAGTTTCAATTTGAACGTTCGTTACTTCAGTAGGAACAAAAAAATGAGATATGGTTATGGTCTTATGTCCGCATTTAGCGCCAAATTCACTCTTAAAAATGTTCGATGGGTCAAGGCTTACAGCTCCCGACCTAAATTCAAGTGTAGGTTGATGAATGCGAAAAGCGCCTTCGAGTGCTCCGTTATTGTATAAATATTCAAGTGTCGGGTTGCTTTGCACAAAGTGAATTTGAATGCTTTTATCCCATGAGTGATTGCGATATTTTTTTAGTGATTCAACGATACTCTCAGATTTGTGCGCTCTTTGCCTAGGCGCTTCTGTTCTCGTTTTTCTTTCGAGAGATTTTCTTTGATACTTTTCAAATGAGTATTTGTCAATAAAAAGCATCTCTGCTGGGTAGTGATAATCTGTTCCTCTACCTTGCACTACTACGATGGGCTGAATTTTTTCGCCAAGTTCAATCCCATAGATATCTTTCCAGAACTGAGCATAAGTTGAACCACTACCAGGGATTTTTTCTTTGGTAACATCCTTTGCTAGAAATATACTCTTAACTTGAATTTCGCTCCCAGATGGAATGCTCCTCAGTCGTAGATTACTGAACACCTCAAGCAATTCTTCAGGTGCAGGCTGTTTGAAGTTCTCTTTAATAAAATCGACCAATCGCTTTGATGGAGATGTGTATGAGTTTAGCCAGACACAAACTTTGTCACTCGATATCTCTTGAATGTCCAGTTCGAAAGCCGGACACTCACGATAATCCCCAAGGTTGGTGCCGACAATATGATAGTCCTTGAATTTTATGAAACTTCTTCCTGGCCATTGTGCGCGAATATAACCTAAGGATTGCATCCCTTGCTCTAGGTAAAGAGAAACAACCGCCTCATTCCACCCAGATACGCGTTTCCGATCCAGTCCTCGAATATCAGTTATCTCTATTTCTTCTGAAAACAACTTGAAATTCTTTATCTTGGTAAATGAGATTAGTTCTAATTCTGCGTTGTCTCTTCGAACAGCAATGATAGGAAAGCCAGTGGTTTTAGAAAACCTGTGCGCCGAAGCGTTTATCTCTTTTGAAAGAGCATCATCATCTCTCAGAAAGTCCGGCTTAATCTTTATACGATGAGCGAAAAGATTGTTGTCCTTATGCTCTATTTCAAGGACAAATCCAACCGCTTGAGATTTGGATAGATCCTCATCTTTAGTTTTGTTCTCGTATCTATCTTGCAGCGATTTGATATTCGGGCTGATTTTCTTTAAGTAAATCTCTGGGGCTTTCCTGTAGTCTGCCAGCATTCTGTTCAAAGTCTCAAAATTCGTTTGACCTATCAACCTGGTAGAAATGGATTGTGATAACGCCTGTCCCTCTCGCGTAACAATGATTGTATCTTCATCCTCTTGGATATAGGATTCATCTTTCAATTCGGTAGTTATTTCCCGGTAATCATCTTCAGAAATAACTTCACCAACAAACAGGCTAAGAACATCTCGAAGGTTTCGAACCATCTCGGAAGACACCCTGCCTCCATCAGCGACCGCACAAAAGCCAGCTAGTAATGCGATTTTTTGATCCATGAATTCCCTTTCTATTTATTGAGCAAGGCAGACGGACATATCGTAGCAAAATTGCAGCCGGGGCATACTTTTATATTTGGACTAGGCGGATAGTTCGCCAATTCGTAATTAGAATTCATGTCCCGAAAATCTGAACTCATAAGGGTTTTTAAATCGTTTAGTTGCTGATCTGTAAATTGATAAGTCTTAATAACTCCACTTGTCAAATAAACCAAATTGCATCTGATTTGACTTGGACGCAAGCCATAATTACGTTGTGCCCATAACGCATACGCGCTTATCTGCAAATCACTTTCGTACTCTTCGTTGTCTGCCCCTGTCTTCCAATCATATATCAAAACATCGTCATTGTCATTCTTGCAAACATAATCAATTTTTACAATAGCTTTCACGCCGTCGACAAAAAAATTATCAAATTCTTCATGCTGGAGATATAAGTAATTTTCAATTTGCGGCCAGATTACTCCAAAGAAAAGACTTAGTTGATCGAGCCCATTTTCCCTTGCCCTATCAAAAAAGGCTTCGTTCACCTCGGTGCCATTGATATATTCGATTAGGCTGGTCTTTGCTGTCCTTCGATACGATTCAATTTGATTGATAAACTCCTCCCTTGCATCGTCCTCGGAAAACTTCTTTTTTGATTGATAATCCTTGATAAACTTCTCGATTATTTCGTGGATAATTTTTCCTTGGATAACGAATCTTCCATCTAACTTCTTGAGGTGTTTAATCTTCGCAATATCAATTTCAGTAGATATTTCCAGTGCCGCGCCGATGTAATTGTAATAATATGCCCTCCTGCATTCTCTCCAAAGCCGGTGTTTGGTGTATGACCAGGCATTATATTTATGAAACCAGTTTTGAAATTTGACCATTCATTCCTCTAGTATTGAAACTCTAGATACCTGTTATCGCAAAATGAAGCCCCAATACCTGTAAATAGATCGAGGATTACCATCAATTCCCATTGCGCCGCATCAATTTTATCAAAATTGTAGCTTTTATATAGTATGGCAACGAATTACGGTCTGATGTTCCTCTTAACTTGGCAAAAAGACATGACTTTGGGGTATTACCTAAAGTCGAATGGAGAAAAATAAATGCTCTTTGAAAACGGTTATACTTAGCGCTACTGGTCACCTCCCAAGGAGAATGTACTG
>CAZGUM010000248.1:0-5358 GCA_964529085.1 uncultured Methylomonas sp.
AATCCAGATCGACCATTCGTTTGATAGACATAAGTTCTCCTTTGGTTGAAATAGTAAAAACATTATAAAGTGTAACGGCGGCCGCAGCCTGAATTAAAAAATAACTGATTAGTCAGATGCTTGGGCTATATTTGCTAACCATTGCCTAAACTTTTACCGGCGGACTTATGTGCAAGTCGTTTATTTTTACGGTTTTCTGCGCGCTGATGCTCACTGTCAACTCTGCTTACTGTCAGTCGGCATCCGTTTCGGCCGGCACCGAAGAAATACAGGTATTGATCGACGTATCCGGCAGCATGAAACAAAACGATCCGGACAATCTGCGCATTGAGGCTAGCCGTTTGTTGGTCAATTTGTTGCCGGACGGTGCCAAGGCAGCATTTTGGCTATTTGCCGAAAAAACCGCACCGCTGTCCGCGACCGATGCCGTCAGTTCTGCGTGGAAACAGCAGGCCAGCAAAGCGACTGCCAATATTCATTCCCGCGGTTTGTATACGCATATCGAGGATGCGATTCAGACCGTGCTCAGCCAAGGGTTTAGCGGCGGCGGCAAAAAACATCTGATTTTGTTGACCGATGGTTTTGTCGATATTTCCAAAGACATCATGCAAAGCGCGGATTCCCGCGAACGCATTCTCAGCGAATGGATACCCAAGCTGCAGCAGCAAAACATCCAGGTGCAAACCATTGCGCTGTCGGAACAGGCCGATAAGGAGTTATTGGAGAAACTGGCGTTCGAAACCGGCGGCTGGGCGGAAACAGCGCAATCGGCTGAGCAACTGCAGCGGGTGTTTTTAAAAATGGCGCAAAAAGCCGCGCCGAAAGAGACTTTGCCGCTGACCGATAACAAATTTAACGTCGATAGCGGGATTCATGAGTTTTCGGTGCTGGTGTTTAAAAAGCCGCATGCCGCGCCGACCCAGTTGCTGGCACCGGACGGCAAGAAGCTCAGTAAGCAAAATATGGTCGCCAATGTGTCGTGGTTGGAAAGTCAGGCTTACGACCTGACCACCGTAAAACAGCCCATGATTGGCGAATGGCGCTTGATTGCGGAGGTCGATCCCGACAACCAGGTGATGATAGTCACCGATTTAAAGCTGCAGCTCAGCGAAATTCCGAATTTCCTCGGCGAGAATGAAACTTTACAAGTAAAAGCGCATTTTACCGACAAGGATAAACTGATAGCCCGCGCCGATTTTCTGGGCATGCTGACCTTGGAAATTATCCAAGATCAGCATGCACCCTCGAAAATGCGCGGTTTGACGGCTGAGCCGGGTTTTTATGAGCATAACGTCGAGCATTTGAGCTTGGGTAAACATTTGCTGAAAATCGTGGCCGACGGTAAGACCTTCAAGCGGGAAATTATTCACGAAATCGAAGTGGTTGCCACGCCTATCACGGTCGAGAAGCATGTGGATGCCGTTCAGCGGCAGGTCAGCTTAAAATTGCTACCCGATACCAAGCTGATCGACCCCGTCGGACTGGTGGTTAGCGCCGTAATTAGTCAGGGCGGACAGGCGCCGGAAACCCGCGAATTGGCTGGAAAAGACGGTGTCTGGACCCTGGATTTGGCCAGTTTGCCGCCGGAGACAATTACGCACGTCGCTTTCAATGTGATGGCCAAAGATCTTGAAGGTAAGCCGCTGACGCCGGCGATCAAACCCCTCAGCATTGACGACAGTTGGTTCGCGCCGGCGGAGAAATCCGAGGTGACAGCAGCGCCGGCGGTCACGTCCGAGCAACAAACTGCACCCGATCATGAGCCTGCAGGCGAGCATGCCGGAGAAGCCGAAACGGATCACGAGCAACATCCGCCGCCCGCCGAGCTTAAAACCAACTGGTTATTGGTTGGCGGCATTTTGCTGGCGATCAATGTGTTCTTAACCGTCGGCGGATTTTTTATTCACCGTTACCTGAAAAAAAGCCAAGCCGAAAAGCAGCGGCAGTTACTGGAGAGATTGTCATGAGCCCATTCGATTCCGTGGTGGTGATATTGGCGGGAGAGGCTTTGGCGTTCCTGACGCTATTGGTCATCGTGCTGTTTTTTATTTCGCGAAATCGACGCGGCAAGGAAATGGCGGAAATCGACCAATTTATCACCGAACTTGAGGAGCAGGCGATCGTCAAAAGTCGTTGGCTGGAACAGTTTTTGGAGGAAAGCTGCGGTTTGACGCCTGCAGAAATCGAGCCTTTATTACAGGAGGTAAACGCCTCGGAACGGGCATTGTTCGAGGGCGTGATTCGCTTGTTTTTAAATCGCGAGCTGGTGTTGTTGAATGAAATCGAGCAGCGTGTCGGCCAGTTAACCGAGCCGTATCAGAATCTGTTGGCGACTCGTGGAACGGCCGCGCCGGCGCCGGTGGAGCGGGCGAATGAGTCGGGGCAGTCGAATCAATTGGCCGGTATGGAGCGGATTAACCAACAATTGGTGCGGCAGTTGGATAACGCAATGAAAACCATCGATGAAATGTCGGCCGAGTACACGCGGGTATTTAGCGGTAACCAAACCGCGTTGGAGCTGGAGAACAGCAGCAAGAAAATGCTGCAAATTTTTTACGACGCCGAGCGCGGTGTGCGCGAGAGTATTGAGGAGCTGGGCAAATGAGTCAATCGCTGTTGCTCATGTTGTTGGGAGAATTCTCGCTGGTATTGTTAACCGGGCTGATCGTATTGCTTGTCGTTAATCGACGAAACAAACGCCGACGGCTGGCCGGCATCGAAGAATTGTTGGAAGACATCAAGGATCGGCAGCCGCGGCGTGGTGATCGCTTAGCCTTGGCCTTAATCAGTAAACATCGCCTAGACGAGCAGGCGGCGCAGGAGTTGAGCGAAAATCTCATCGCAGCGGAAAAGCAGTTTTTGTATGGGTTTGTGGAACAGCAAATGCAGCAACAGGCGATCGGCGGTTTTTACGAAAATCTGTGCCGTTTGTTGGATAGTTATTTGGACAATATGCCTAAATCGAATGTGCAACCAGCGGAAGGGGAAGCGAATGTTGGAGCGGAAACGGCGGAGGTCTCGCCGGTGGCTGGCGATCAAGCGCCAGAGGCGGCAGCTGCCCCGCTGGAAGAAGGGCCGCCACCGCCGGATTGGGGTGATGTGTTCGATTAACGCGATTGCAAGGATAGGCTGCTAGATCGCGGTAATTTCAGTGGTGAGCTGGTCGAGTAATTTGATGCCGGTCAGCTTGCTGAAAAAACTGGCGGAGCGTTTGGATATGCTGTCGCCGCCGTCTGTGCCGTGCTGATTTACGCTTTCGAATACCACAACTGAGTACTCGTCTACCGTATAACACAGTTTGCCCAGCGGTTTTTGTTCGCTTGGATCAACGATATCCCTGGGCGATTTCTGCGCCGTATCAACCGCCAGACACCAGCTCTTACCCGTAAGCGGCGGCAACTGCATGGTATGTTTGGTGTCGGACATGTTCAATATCACATGCAGATCTGCCTCGTCTTTCGCCAATGCGGCTAGGGTAAAGGCCAGGATGCGGGTGGCGGGATCGTCCCAGCGCGGCGCTTGATCGATCTCCAGGCCATGCCAGGTTATGTCGGCCATGTCCTTGCCTTCCATTTGCCGGCCGGTCAGAAAGTTCCTGCGCATCAGGGCTGGATGGCGTTTGCGCAACCGTATCATGTGTTGTACAAAATGCAGGACATCGGCGTTGTCCTTGGCCTTGTCCCAGTTTAACCAACTGAGTTCGTTATCCTGACAGTAGCAGTTGTTATTGCCTTGCTGGGAGTGCAGAAATTCGTCGCCCGCCAATAGCATTGGCACGCCGTGGCTGAGCAGCAGAATGGCGAAGGAGTTCTTTACCTTTTTACGGCGTAGCGCGGAGATAGCCGGATCGGGCGTCGGACCTTCCGCGCCGCAGTTATTGCTTAGGTTATTGCTGCAGCCGTCGCGATTGCCTTCGCCGTTGGCGGTGTTGTGTTTCTCGTTATAGCTGAACAGGTCTTTCAGAGTAAAGCCGTCGTGGCAGGTAACGAAGTTAATGCCGCTGATAGGCAGCCGGTGTTGGTGCTGGTATAGATCGCTGCTGCCGCAAATGCGGGTAGCCACTTCACTGATAATACCGGTGTCGCCGCGCAGGAAGCGGCGGATCACATCGCGGTAACGGCCATTCCATTCTCCCCAACGATAACCCGGGAAATTGCCGACCTGATACAAGCCGGAGGCGTCCCAGGCTTCGGCGATTAACTTGGTTCTGGCCAGTTGTTCGGAAAGTTCGATGCCCCAGACCAATGGCGGATCTTGCAACACGCTGCCGTCTTCACTGCGCGCCAACGCACTGGCCAAGTCGAAGCGAAAGCCGTCTACGTGCATTTCCCGCACCCAGTACTCAAGGCAACTGATGATGAAGTTGGTGACCAGCGGGTGATTAGCGTTGACGGTGTTGCCGCAGCCGGTGTAATCGTGAAACACCCGCTTGTCTTGTTTGTCCGTCAAATAAAAGCTGTTGCCGGTTATGCCTTTAAAATTGATGACCGGGCCGTCGGCTCCGGCTTCTGAGGTGTGATTGAACACCACGTCCATGATCACACCGATACCGGCCTTATGAAGTGCCTTGACCAGATCGCGGAATTCACGGATATGTGTGCCGTGCTCCGGCGTCACGCAATAGCCGGGGTGCGGGCTAAAGAAGCTGTGGGTGCTATAGCCCCAGTAATTTTTCAGGCCTAGATCCGATGTATGCGGCGGCACGTCTTGTTCGTCGAAGGCCATGATCGGCAATAGTTCGACATGGGTGATGCCTAATTTTTTCAAATAAGGGATTTTTTCGATCAGGCCGATAAAGGTACCGGGATGCTTAACCTTGGCCGAGGGGTGGCGGGTAAAGCCGCCGACGTGCAATTCGTAAATAATGGCTTTTTCGCTACGGATTGCCAGCGGTGTGTCGCCTTCCCAGTCGTAACGGTCGTCGACGACTACCGCGCGCATCGCAAACTGGCTGTTATCGCCGGGCAGGCAGGCGGCGGAACGTTTCCATAGCTTATCGCTGATAGCCCGAGCCCAGGGGTCCAGCAACAGTTTTTCCCGATCGAAGCGCAAGCCCGATTCTCGGGTATTGTCCGGGCCATCAATGCGCCAGGCGTACCAAATGCCGACCGGCAGTTCTTCCACAAACACATGCCAGGAGAAAAAGGTGTGGTGCTTCTCTTTCTGTAAGGTTATGACTTGTAAGGGTTTGTCGCTGTCTGCCTCGGAAAATAACAATAGTTCGACATTGGTGGCGTGACGGCTGGAGATGGAAAAATTGACGCCGCCCTCGCTTACCTTGGCGCCGTGCGGATAGGGACTCCCTGACTTTAAACTATATGGTTTGTGCATGCCCTTGACCGAGAAACTGTGAATTAG
>CAZGUM010000249.1:0-5329 GCA_964529085.1 uncultured Methylomonas sp.
AAGCCGGCATACTGGATGGCGATTGGGTCGTCATCGAACAACGCAGTCACGCCCAAAACGGCGACATCGTGGTCGCGCTAATCGACAACCAGGAGGCGACATTGAAATTCATCGAGCAAACAGCAGATCAGGTGTTATTGATTCCCGCCAATTCCAGCATGGAAGCTATGCGCTTCTATCCATCGCAAGTCAGCATTCAGGGCGTACTGGTCGGTCAGATGCGCAGTTACCGTTAGGACTGGACTATGCAACCCTTAGCCTTTGTCGACCTGGAAACCACCGGTGGCTCTGCCACGAAAGACCGTATTACCGAGATCGGCATTGTCCTGGTGGATGACGATGGCGTTCGGGAATGGAGCCAACTGGTGCATCCGCAAATGCGTATTCCGTTATTCATCGAACAGATGACCGGTATCAGCAACGCCATGGTGGAAAACGCACCCACCTTTGAACAGGTGGCCAAGGACGTGGATGCCTTATTGCAAGGCCGGTTGTTCATCGCCCATAACGCCAGGTTCGATTATGGGTTCCTAAAAAATGAATTCAAACGGGTTGGCCTAGTGTTTAAGCCGCAGGTGTTGTGTACCGTGAAATTATCGCGAGCACTGTATCCGCAGTATCACCGGCACAATCTGGATAGCCTGATCGAACGCCATCAGTTAACTGCCAAGGAACGCCACCGCGCTTTAGCAGATGCCCAACTGATTCATCAGTTCTGGCAACATGCCCATCAGCAATTTTCTGCTGAGGCCATCGAAACCAAGGTCAAAAATCTGGTGCAACGCTCCAGCCTGCCGTCGCAACTGGATCCGAATCTGATTCATGAACTGCCGGAAGGCCCCGGCGTTTATCTGTTCTATGGCGAAAACGACTTGCCGCTGTACATTGGCAAAAGCGTGAATATCCGCCAGCGTGTGCTTTCGCATTTCGCCGCCGATCATCGCCACACCAAGGAAATGAGCTTGTCGCAGCAAACCAAGCGTATCGAGTGGATCGAAACCGGCGGTGAACTGGGCGCGTTATTGACCGAAGCCAAGCTGATCAAACAAATGACGCCGGTGCATAACCAACGGCTACGGCGTAAAAATGCGTTGTGTGCTTGGCAACTCGAGCAAAAACAGGATCAATTGTTGCCGCGTTTGACTTGGGCCAACGATCTGGATTTTGGCACGCAAGACAATCTGTACGGTCTCTACAGCAACCAACGCGATGCTCAAAAAGCCCTTCGCAGTTTGGCTGAGCAACATCAGCTTTGTCTGGGTGTGCTGGGTCTTGAAAAAATCGGTAATGGCAAACCGTGCTTTGCACATCAACTCAAACGCTGTCGGGGCGCCTGTGTCGGCAAGGAATCCGGCTTGGAACATGCCGCGCGGTTACTGACCGCCATGAGCAAACTCAAACTGAGCAGTTGGCCTTACCCGGGCGCCATTGGTATTCGAGAGGAAGACGATTTGCACGTGATCGATCACTGGTGTTATCTCGGCACGGCGCACAGTGAAGAAGACATCCGCGAACTGCTGGAGCAAGGCAGACCAGCGTTTGACCGAGATACTTATATGACGTTGGTTAAAGCGTTAAAGAAAACTCAGGTCGTGCATTTACGCTCGAAGCCACCCCATGAATCCATCCGCAGGAGACATTCCGATGCCTGATTCAACTGTACGCCGCTTGAATCCGAACAAATTGCTGTTGAGCAAATGGACTGCCGCTAAGCCCCAAAACAAGGAAAAGCATTTTCTGGTTACCCAGCTAATCAAGCCCGAATTGCCGGATTCGCCTATCGAACACATTGAATTGGAAGCGATCTATTCACACCGCAGCTTTATCCTGCCCTGGCGAGACTTGGCCGATACTGGGCAATGGTTACAAGGTTGGCAGTAAACCAGATCGGGTAGAAAAGCATGTGCGGACGATTTCAGCTAACTGCGTCACCTGAAGAAATTGCCGAACATTTCCAACTCTCGCGCCTGCCAAAATACCAGCCCAGCTTCAACATCACGCCGGCGCGGAAAATTCTCTGCATTGTCGAGTTGGAAGACAAATCGCTGAAAGCGGTCAATTTATTCTGGGGTTTGGTGCCGTCTTGGTCTAAAGACAGCAAAAACAGCCATCACCTGATCAATGCGCGTGCCGAAACGATTCGCGAAAAACCATCCTTCCGGGCTGCATTTCAAAAACGGCGCTGCCTGATCGTCGCACAAGGTTTTTATGAATGGCAGAAATTGAATTCGGGCAAGCAGGCTTTTCATATTCATCGTCAGGACAATCAGTTATTCGTCTTTGCCGGTTTATGGGAACAGTGGCAACACGAAGCCGAAACGCTGTATTCCTGCACGATCATTACCACGGCAGCGAATGAGCTAATGCAGCCCATTCATGAGCGAATGCCAGTGATCATGCCGGCAGGCTGTTATCACTACTGGCTCAACAAAACCTCTAATACAGATGACGCCTATGACTTACTTGAAAACTCAGCTTACGCCAATATGGTTACAACGCCGATCGGCGATTGGGTGAATAATCCTAGACACGAAGATATTCGATGTATTGAGCCAACAGTGAAGTAGAAAATCATAAGCTGCTTTTTGAGTTATGACAGATTTTGCTCTAACAGAGACTATGCTGCTATCGTTTCAATTCAGAATGAAATGACAATTTAATCCGAGGAGCAGTCCGTGACGAAAAGGGTAATTTTCTGTTTGCTAATAATCCTGACCGAATCCGCCACAGCAGCGATTGGGGGCGGTGACAACATCGATTTCGCACCACTCCCCAATGAGTTTTGCAATGACGATGCTCGACAAAAACATAAAAACCTCTTGAGTCAATACCCCAAAGACGAAGGAATCATCAAACTCAATGCCTATTTCATTGGGCTTTGCCAATTGGTAGTAGATGGAAAAATATCGGAGCATGACGCCAGCATTTTTTGGGCAGAACAGCGAAACGAATTACTTCAGAAACGGCAAACACTAAAAAAATAACGCGGGTTTGGTGAAATTGCTTTTAATGATCTGTTCGACGCTATCGACCCGTTGCCGTCATTGAACCTTATAAACTTAGCTGCTCCAAACCGGACAATCAAAGTTAGCCTTCCTTTAAGAGTGCCTCAAACTGATCAATCGGAACAGGCTTGCTGAACAAATATTCAGCTAATGCTGATCTGGGGACATCAGGTTTATTGGCAGCTATGAGCATCCGGCAAGATACTTACGAACGAGCTGACGGGCAAAATAGAATTCGCTTCTATGTGATTGGCTTCTTATAGTTTTGCAAGGCTATAAATCAGGCTTAACAGTAATAATTTGTAGTCGATATTCATCGACATATGGTTGAACGGATGAACATTTAAAAATCCATCCGTGTTTTTTCATGCCATTAGGCCGAATCATCTTCTTGAAGTTACCTCCACGGCTATTTGATCCGTCTGAGATAATTAATCCACCTTCAGTAGGAAATCGCTTGAGTATACATGGCAAAAAAGAATCACCTAGAACAAAGATACCACTTCCCCCAGCTTCACATTGGCTATCACCGCGGTAAAATAAAACGTCTATCACATCTACCTTTGAAATAATCTTTCTTACGTCACCAACCAAAAAGGATGCTCTAGTTCTATAATTTGTATTGCCAGCTATAATTTCTTCCCATTCAGTTAATAACTTAGCGTTAATATCACAGAAAATAACATGTTCAACGTATGGATGAAGTAACTCTAATGGTTCTTTAATGTCATACCTGCAACATGGATAAAAAGCTACTCTAGGCCGCATCGTTTAGAATTTCGCAAATTTGATTATAGTCAAGATCAAGATCAAGGTTATTAATAAATTTAAACCAACTTTCTAGAAATTTAAGAAAGCTCTCAGGTGTTACAAGCACGAATGAGTAATCCTTGGTATTTTTATAATTATCTTCATCCGGGTTCCTTTGGATGAAGATAATCGATTTTATCGGATTGTGAAATGTATAAATATTTCCATGAGCGAGAGCATTTCTAATTATTCTAATAACATTATTTGTCTTTTCAGATTCTTTTATAGGGCTGTTTTCGCAATTACGCCCCCACGTATCTGGGCCACCTTTTAAATCAGGTAATTTTCCATAATGCCATGAAGGGTTACTAGACTCGTTCTCAATAGATAAATTCAGGAATTCTAGAAATGGCTTTTTAAGTAATTTTTTAAGTTCCTCAGCTGCCTCAGGATAACGATTTTTATCATCGAATGGGTGATTATTGAGTCTTTCAAATGGTATTACGAACGCAGCAGATGCCACCATGAGAGAGAGCGTCACTTCTCTATCCATGAAGCGAGCTTTACTCGAGGCCATCTTGAGAATGTCTTGGCAACGACGGGGGAAGTCTTGAACGTAGTTTTTATATGCGGACATAGATAAAAAGTATAGTCTAGTGTTGTTAAAGCAAGTTGCTTAAAGCTCCTTGGGTATTGAAAACTGGATACACATTTTAACGTTATGTTTTGGTTAAACAACGGGGGCCGCACATTTGAACCATGAGGAAATAATTAATTAGCTGATGGTTATCGACATTTTCAATACCCCAAAACAGCCTGTCGTGACTGTCTCTAGATGGCCGGGTCTAGCCAAACACGACTCAAGGTTGCTTGCCGAAAAGCGGCCATTCGCTGAACCTAGGGATAGAAAATTTCGCCAGCATCATCAGTGGCCGGTTTTGGCCGATCTCGACGAGTACAGCGTAAACAATAGTCACGTATTTTCGTTCAGCCTAGCCGACAAATGAGTGATCCTGCGCTGTGATTGCTGATTCTTCACAGCCATCGCCAGCGCTTTGGGCTGGGCAATCACTACGACCAATTGTTTGCCACGAGTGACGCCGGTATACAGTAGATTGCGTTCCAGCAGCATAAAGTGCTGCATGGCCATCGGAATCACTACCACCGGATATTCAGAGCCTTGCGATTTGTGCACGCTGGTTGCATAAGCCAGTGTAATTTCGTCCAGATCGCTGAATTCGTAGTCGACCTCCTGATCGTCGAATAAGATCTTGACCTGGCTTTCCTCAAGATCAATGCTTTTGATCACGCCAATGTCGCCGTTGAAGACTTCTTTGTCGTAGTTGTTGATCCGCTGAATGACTTTATCGCCCGGCGCATAGGTATTCCCGAAACGGGTAATCTTGGGTTCGCTGTGCCCATTTAACCGTGTTTGCAATTCGATATTCAACGACCTCGCTCCCAGACCACCACGATTCATGGGCGTCAGAATTTGCACGTCGTTGACTGGATGAAAGTTGAAGCGCTGCGGAATCCGTTCGAGGACGACTTGCATCAATTTAGCGAAAATTTCC
>CAZGUM010000250.1:0-5310 GCA_964529085.1 uncultured Methylomonas sp.
CGCACCTACGCAGACCTGGAAGGTGCCCCCGCCAGGCTCGAAGGTGCAGCCAAGAAACGCGAAGGCATCGCCGGACTTATTGGGGATGCCGCCGAGGGATTTTTATACGCCGCCGGCTTGGGTTTATATGCAGTCGCGGCCAAAGGGAGTGCGTTCTAGCCGATTTTATGCCGCAATTTCTGGGGGTCTCGCCGATTTTGACTGGTAAGCTTGGCTCATAAATTAATCGTGAGCCACAAGAAAACAGCTTTTATTACAATCGCTTATTTTTATATATTTGGCACTTGGCGCAGCCGTTTGGCTCAAGCTTGCCAGATAGAACCAATTTTGAGCCAAATGACCGGAGCTGGGAAAGTGCACCGATCCTATTCCGTCTTAACTAAAACTTGCTGTCCTAATCCCAGGGTTAAATACCACTCTAATGTGTGACGCATAATGCCTGTCGTCTACTACGCTCAGAGCGACTAGACCTTGGACTTGCAACGCTTCGGCCTAAACCTCCATGGCATTTTGTCTGTCACGAGCCAGAGAAAAAAACTTGCCCAGAGTATCGATGGCACATTGTTGTTAGCCTTTCTAAGGTTAGCATCGTAAATTCATAATGGTGGGGTGAGTCATGATGGGCTTATCATGATTTTGTCTATACAATAACCTCATGAGATTGACTTTTGATCCCGCCAAAAACGCCCGAAATATCCAGGAACGCGGTTTGCCTTTCACTATGGTCGAAAACTTCGATTGGCAACATGCCTTGATCATGGAAGACACCCGCCAGGATTATGGCGAACGGCGCTTCAGAGCATTCGGCAAGATTGAAGACCGTCTTTTTGCCGTGGTGTTTACACCCCGTGACGATGCCCTACATATCATCAGTTTTAGAAAAGCGAATAAACGAGAGGAAAAACGCTATGACCAATCGAATTAACCCCGCTTCGCTCGACGAGGATAACCCGGAATGGACAGAACAAGACTTTGGCCGCGCTCGTCCGGCATCAGAGGTGCTACCGGAACTTTTTGGTGCGGAAATGGCAGCTGAAATGCTAAAACCCAAAGGCGGCAGGCCACGCAAGGCTAATCCCAAAGTATTTACTGCCATTCGTTTGGATGCCGATATTGTCGAGGCTTTCAAGGCAACCGGGAGTGGCTGGCAAACCCGCATCAATGACGCCCTTAAAACATGGTTGAAAGAACACCCGGAAAATAGAACGGGCTGAAGATTTGGCTCGTTCCGTGGAAAACGGCTTCCAATATTTGCCATTAATGAGCGCCTAGACTTCCAGCAAGAAAATTAGCGTGTGCAATAATATCAACAACATAGTCGTTAACTGCAGGAACATTTAAACGCTCTTTTGCTGTAAATTTGATAAAACTTAGTCGCCGTTTTCCACTCATAGAGCATGGCGACGGCATGCTGCTGCCAAACCGGCAGCGTCTCGGCCCACTTCTGGATTTCGCTGAGGATGGTCACTTAATGTCTCCCGAGGTCTGGTCGCCGAGTCATCGGTCTGTTCTCTACATGAAAAGTCGGTACGGATAGACGTTGCCTGGCAAATCCGGCACGTTCGCGATGGTCCGTGCCAACCGCTGTGAATACCGAATGCTCACCGGTACCGGGTCGTACAGCGCATCGTTGTTCCAGTCCATCTTGGTCAGGGCAAGCGCCTCGTGGGCAATCAGTTCGAGCGAGCCCCTGCCTGCGTGCCGGATGAGTTGCAAGGGTTTGGGGATACTCTTCTTGCCCTGGTAGTAGTCGCCCTTGTTGGACACCTCCGGTGCGTTGCCGGCCACCCAGACGAGTGCCGAGTTGCCCGAGCGAACGACCATCGTCCCTCGTGGAACCGGATAGCCCGACGGCTTGGTCGGCGGCTTCTGCTGACCAGACTCAATCAGCCAGACCCCTCTCCAGCACGACGCTGCGCCGACCTCGACGCATTCAATTTCCGGAACACCCGACAACGCGTCGAACGCACCCTCGATTTCCTCTTGCTTAAATGCGGTGGTCTTGTGGATGACCAGCCGCTTGGGCAGGTTGCCGCCATTGCGGCCCTGGTAGAGCTCCAAGCTTCGAGCGAGCACTGCGCGCATGTCATCCCGGGTCAGGAACGGGTTCCTGCGGGCCTCCGCGACATCCGCCACGGGATCGCGCGCCTCGAACGCAACGAACTGCATGCCTCCACCGTCCATGTCGAAAACCTGCGAGCAGCAGGTCACATAGTGGGCGTCGCGCTGATCGCCGCGCAGTGCGTAGGCAAGGCCGATGTAGGCGGTGTCATCAGGCACACCCTTCAGCGGTGACAGCTTCCAAGGCGTACCCGCCGCCTTCACGTACAGCGCAGTTGCAAGGCGCCAAGCCAGCGATGCCTTGTAGTTGAAGGTGAAGACTCGGTCGTTGAGTACCTGGGTGGGGATGTTGTATTTCGCCCCCAGTGCCTTGAGTGCGTCGTGCGCATCGAAGAACTTGCTACGCGTTGCCGGAGCCCACGAATCTGGGAAGTGCACCAGCACGACATCGAACTCGTTCCGTACCGTATCAAGCCGACGAAGGGCAGCATCCATTGCCTGGAACAGCCGAGCCTGTGGATCGCCGTCACCGGGAAGTTGACCCAGGGAGTCCGGCCATTTGGTGTGCGCGCCGCGCGCAGCTTCCAACTGCACACCGAACAGCCGATCAAAGCCTGGGTACGGTGGCACGTACTCGGAGCGGTCGCTGGGCTGGTACGCGCCGCGCATGGATGCCATCAGTTCGCCTCGGCGCTTGAACGCACTCTCGGGACCCACGGTGGCGATTCGAATCTGCGACGTGTATCCACCAAATGAGCCCTTGGAATACGGCCCGAAATTGAGGAGTCCTCTCAGGGGATGGACGTCCACCTGCGCATTGTCCGACGGTGAGAAAGAGAGCAGCGGCTCGTCCAGGAGCGTAAATGGCGGCAGCTTCGATGCTTGGGAAGAGCTGGTCATCACTTGGTCCTATCGAAGTAGGCGTGATGGTGGCCTGGCCGGCTCCAGCCGGTGAACCGCGAGACGATGAACACGGCGTCGACGCCTGCTCCATCCTCCAGGCCGAAAGCGCGCACCTTGCCATCTTTGGCCGACGTGAGCAGCGTTGCCCACGCGTGGATGATTGCCGCCCACTGCTTGTTGTACTTCGGAGCCCAACGCTCTCTTCGCCAGTCTCCCGCCGGATCACCGCCGCGGCGTTCGAACGGCATGCCCAACGCGTCGTTTTCGGTACTGCCTGACTCTGGCTGAACGGCCTGCTCAGATTGCTCCGGCCGGGGAATGTCCACGAACGTGTACGGTTCGAAGCCGCACCACCAACGGTCCTCTATCTGTTCCAGCTTCAAGAAGACGCCTTCATTGAACGGGAAGTTGAGCTTCGGGACGTTGCCCGTGAGGGCGCTCTCATACGCCGTGAGTAGCGGGGCGAGGTCCTGTGAACGCTTGAGAGTGAATTCCTGGTTCTCGCCTTCCCGCGGGCTGGCGACGATGAGTGAATGCCCAGAACGCTTGAACCGAGGAATGAGTGGGCGATACCGTGACAGGGCTTTGGCCAGTGCGTCGTACAGAAGCCCCAGCGCCCAGCTGTCCCTGGCCGCATCCAGGTCCACTGTCCCTGCGATCTGCGCGCCAAGGGGCGCCAGCGCTGCCAAGACTTCCTCGTCTTTCCCGAACACCGCCAGTTCGCGGCCGTTTGCAGCGACGACTGCCCTGCAGTGCTGTTCTTTCAGCAGTGCTCTGACCGTGGGCGACGTAGTAGCCTGCGCCAGGGTCATTCGCCGTGCAACGGGCGGCAACGATTCGATGAGGAGCGCGGAGTACCGGAGCACCGGAAACTTCCGGGCCTCGCTGTTCGGCAGATTGATGGGCACCAGACGGGGAGCAGCCCTGCCTTGCATCACATGCTCCATCAGCACCTGCGGCAAGTCGACTTGCTTGATGACATCCCCAGCCAGTTCGTCGAACGTCTTGCACTCGACCACTGCAACGTCGACGCCAGCAAGATGAGCGTGTTCCAGGAACTCAGTGACCGCAGGTAGGAGACGGGAGGCAGACGATGTCACCCAATACAGGCCATTCGGAAACGGTGCGGGTTCCCGCAAAACTTCGGTCAACGCCTCCATGACCGAAGCGTCCCGCCCGCTGTAGCCGACGAACACCATTCCGAAGCGTTTGCTGGCCTCGACGAGCACATGCCGCATGCGCTCGTCTTGCCTCTCGAGCTCAGCCCCCGTATTTTTGATGGCAATGGATTGGTAATCGCCATGGAGCTTAGCCACTAGGGGCCAGTCCGATTCGTTGAGGCAACGCATCGCGCGTTCCCCCGAGTCGATGGCCGCAACTGTCGGCCGGGCTTGATTCGCTGTGGGCAGTAACGCGTTGGCACTGCCTGCTGATTCCTCGACTAGGGGGTCGAAATTGGTTGTGAATACGCAATCCACCTTACGGGCTGCAATCAGGCTTCCAAGGACCCTGTGTCCAAAACAGGGCGTGCCTTTGGATATGGCGTCGTCGATGTACTGCCGCCGATGCCGGGGCTCGGGGTAAACCGCTTCGAACGCCGCGGCGTACTCGGTGGGGTCTCCGTCGGGCGGGAGGAGCGAGGTATGCCTGAAAAAGGCATCGATCCGATCAATCCATACCTGATCGCCGGTATCGATTTCGCGCTTAGATAGGTTGTTCTCGCGGCAGAAGATGTGGGCCTTGAAATCCCGAATCATCGCGTAACCAGTGGGAATTCCTGACGCCGCCGAGGCACCAGCTCCGAGGAACCAGGCTACCAGATTGGGCCTCAAGGCCAATGCCGTCGAGAACTGTGCTACAGATATAGTCGGGATAAGACTGGACACAAAGCTCCTTTATTTTTCTCCTTACAACCTTTCGCTAACCTGGCACGGATCTCAGTGCCCGTGTCACCCGACACGACAGCTATACGTCCAAATTCGCCACATCCAAGGCGTTCTTCACAATAAAATCCCGACGCGGTTCGACCACATCGCCCATCAGGGTGGTGAAGATTTCGTCGGCGGCGACTACGTCGTTGATGGTGACTTGCAGCATGCGGCGGCTGTTGGCATCCAGGGTGGTTTCCCAGAGTTGTTCCGGGTTCATTTCGCCCAAACCTTTGTAGCGCTGGATGTGCTGGCCTTTTTTGACTTCTTTCATCATCCATTCGAAAGCTTGTTTGAAGGTATCCACTTGCTGTTCGCGTTCGCCCATGCGCATGACGGAGGTTTGGCCGAACATGCTGAGGGTTTTTTCCACGTAGCGGGCGATTTTTTGATAATCGTTGCCGGCGAAGAACGGCGC
>CAZGUM010000251.1:0-5170 GCA_964529085.1 uncultured Methylomonas sp.
GCAGGATCTGCCAAAAACCTTGCTGCTCCTTGGCAAAACCAAAATCGTGCGACGAAATAATTTCGTCGAAAAATTGATGTAGACAGGTTTTTTCCATCTTAAGATTCAAGCTGTCGCGATGCGCGTTCGTCACCAGTAATAAGCGCTTGCCGCTGGCTCGCACCGCATCCAAGAATTCGGTGACATGGGGATGCACCGCAATCAAACCGGCCAATTCCTGCTTCAATCCGGCGATATTCAACGCTAGCTCCGTACTCCAAAAATCCAGGCAATACCACTCCAATTTGCCCTCCATCGCTTTAAACCGCGGCGCCAACTGCCGTTTGGCTTCATCGAGCAACAGGCCGTGCAACTCGGCAAAGCGCAACGGCACAAACTCCTGCCAAAAATGATTATCGAAATTCAAATCCAGTAAGGTGCCATCCATATCCAGCAGCACGGTATCGATTTGGTTCCAGTCGAGCATCGCCGTTTTTCCTTGTAAAAGCTCGACATATCGCCGAGTCGCAACTATCCACACTGACCAGGCCACCATCGCGAAACATATGCATCGCATCGAGCGTGGGCATACACAGGCCTGTATCGTTTTAATTCTAACCGGAAAACCCGGAAGTTAAGCTAGGCTTAATGTCTAATGGGAGAAAGTTTAAAAGTTTTACCGCGTTTTCGTTATGACATCCCGTAGCTAGGAGTTAACAATGAGCACCTTGAAAGTTAGGACCCGTTTGGGCCTGGGGTTTGGCGGAGTACTGCTGCTGTTGGCAATTATCTCCGGCATAAGTATCTATGGCATGAACAATCTTTTGGCCAATATCGATAATATGGTCAACGACAAATTTCCGAAAACGGTTTGGGCCAATAATGTCATCGATAACATTAATATCATTGCCCGATCCATGCGCAACACGCTGATTGTAAAAGATAAAGCCACCATAGAAAAGGAATTGGGCCGCATCCGGGATGCTCGTAAGGTTATCAAGGAAAACCTGGACAAACTCGACCAGACTATCAGCAGCGTCGAAGGCAAAGCCGCGCTAAGCAAAGTCATGGAAGCCCGCACGCCTTACATTGCCGCGCAAGACCAATTTATCAAACTGGCCGACGAAGGGAAGCAGCAAGAAGCCGCGGAATTTCTGCTGACTGAAGTCCGCAAACTACAAACCACTTATCTAGATTCGGTAACTGCGTTGATTGCATTTCAAACCGTACTTATGGAAAAATCCGGGGTGGAGGCCAAACAAACCGTTAAGCAAAGCGTGAACCTAATTGCCCTGTTGGCGGTTATATCAGTCATTATCGGTAGCATGGCCGGATATCTGATAACCCGCGGTTTGATGAAGCAGCTTGGCGGCGAACCAGGATATGCCGCCGATGCGGTGAAAACCATGTCGGCCGGCGATCTTGCCGTCGCTATCGAACTGCGGGACGGCGACCAATCCAGCTTGCTATATGATTTAAAAACCATGCGCGATCAACTGAGCGACGTGGTCAGGCAAGTGTTGGGAAATGCCGATGTATTGAGCTCGGCGTCCAAAGAAGTCAGCGCCACTGCCCAATCGATCAGCCAAGCTACTACCCAGCAAGCCGCCAGTGTCGACGAGACTACCAGCTCCATCGAACAGCTTAGCGCTTCGGTTCAGCACAACGCCGAAAACGCCCATATTACGGAACAGATGGCAGGCAAATCAGCGAGCGAAGCCAAGCAAGGCGGCGAAGCGGTGATCGAAACCGTCAAGGCCATGAAACATATCGCCAAAAAAATCGGTTTGATCGAAGACATCGCCTACAAAACCAATCTATTGTCCTTAAATGCCGCCATCGAAGCCGCCTCGGCCGGCGAACACGGCAAAGGTTTCGCGGTAGTCGCCGCGGAAGTGCGCAAACTGGCGGAAAGCAGCCGCACCACGGCCGAAGAAATCAACACACTGGCATCCAATAGCGTGGCAATTGCCGAAAAAGCGGGAGGACTAATCAGCAATGTGTTACCCGATATCGTTAAAACCGCTGAGTTAGTGCAGGAGATTAATACCGCTTCCGCCGAGCAGTCCGCCGGCATCAATCAGATCAACCAAGCGATGCGGCAGCTAGACAAAGTAACCCAACAAAACGCGGCAGCTTCCGAAGAGATGGCGGCCACGGCGGAAGAACTAAACGGCCAAGCCGAACAACTACAAGATATAGTCGGCTTTTTCAAATTGGCGGACGGCTGAAGAGTCGGGCATACTAGCAACAGACTAGCTGCCGACATATCTTAGACGACGCTATAAACTTCCATAAACCGCGTTGCCAAAACAGCCGATGCCCAACAGACCGAAAATCCTCAAACAGACCGTCCTCGCCCAAACGCGCCAGTTCTGTATTGAAGCGCTGGATTTGGAGTTCAGCAATGGCGAGCGTCGTCAATATGAACGCTTGGCTCGCAATTCGGCCAATGGCGCAGTGCTGATCGTACCGATGCTGGATCCCGATACCGTGCTGCTGGTTAGGGAGTATGCCGCCGGCATCCATCGCTACGAACTGGGTTTACCGAAAGGCAAGCTCGATGCCGGCGAAAATATGCTGGACGCCGCGAACCGGGAATTGAAAGAGGAAATCGGTTACGGCGCGGTCAAATTACACCATTTGCATCGGGTATCGCTGGCGCCGGCTTATTTGGAACACACAATAGACATCATTCTGGCCGAAGACCTCTATCTGGAAAAATTGGTCGGCGACGAACCGGAAGAATTGCAAGTGGTACCTTGGCCGCTGAAACGCATCGATACCTTGCTGGCCAGCGGCGAGTGCAGCGAAGCCCGCTCGATTGCCGCGCTGTACTTGGCTTTGGAGCATTTAAATAATCGTACCTAGCTATAATAGCGCGACGCCGCTAAGTCGGTACTTACCGGCTTTGAGTGTTAGATTTTATATAAAGGTTCCAAACCGTCGTCAGCTGCCCCGGTATTCGCCAGCGCCGCCGGATTATCGGTAAACGCTTGCCATAGATTCTGACCTTGCCAATCCTGGTTCTGACCGGAATACAACAGACGGTTCAATGCCAGAATTTCGGCATGCAAAGCCGGCGAGCAATGGCCCGCCAGCGCGGCCAGACTGTCCACCGCAAACTCGGCTTTCCCCCATTGCAACAAAGCCTGCTTGGCCGCTTGCGGCTTATTTTCCCAGCAAGCGCGTTTCAATGCCTTCTCCACCGCGTTTTCCGCCAACAATCCGCTGTTTTTGGCCGAACTAGGCTTGACTGAAGGACGGCGGTACAACAATACACCGGTCAACAACCAGCCCAGCGCCAACATTGCCGAAACTGCCTGCCAAAAACGGGTATCGTCATCGGACGTGACCGTGATTGGCGAAGCGAGGCCGACTTCGCTTGCCGGTGCCGGCGGCGCGATGGCGGCTTGTGGCGTCGCCGCCTGCGCCGATTCGCCGCTGGCCAACGCAGTAATCTTTACACTGGGTAAGCGGGCAGTTTCGACTTTCTGGGTTTTGGTATTAAACCAGGCAACTTCCAATGCAGGTAGCGTGTATTCGCCGGGCTTGGATGGGATGAAGGCGATTTTTTCCTCGCGCACCGCCGTCAGGCCGTCGCTTTGCTTATCTTCTTTTAGCAAGGGTTGATCGGGATAGGTTTTAATGCCGTCGATAGCCGTTTTAGCCAATAGCTCCGGTAATTGCCCGACTGTCGAACCTTTGGCAGTCAGCGTCAACGTCCGCGTCAACGGCTCGCCGACTTTGACTTGCAGGCCGGCCCCGGACCACGTTTCGTTAAGTTGCAGGGATTCCGCGCTCAGCCAATTCGGGCTCTTGAAACTGGACGGCACCGCCTGTACGGTTAAAGTAAGCGCTTTCGAAGCGACCCGGCGATTTTCCGTGTCGGGCCGGTTGAAGAAGCCGTTGAAGCGCGGTTGGCGTTGGCTACTAATGTATTCGGCGTTCAGAATCAACGGCGCAATGGTAAACACGCCGCTTTGCTGCGGAAAAATCGCATACTTGCGTTCGGTCACCCAATAATCCACACCCTTGATCTGGGTAGCATAAGTGCTGTCCTCGCCCAGTTTTTCCACCAGGGCGTCCTTAATTTCCGGCTCGCTGAGACTGGCCTGAGTAATCTGCACCTTGCGGAATAATTTTAGCGTATACAACACCTGCGACTGCACGTAGGGATGGTCCGGCGTCGCCGCCACCTCCAGAAATATCTCGTCCTGGCTTTGCGGAGTCGCGGCGTTTTCGGTTACCTTCACCGTCAACGGCTTGCTGCTGTCCGCACCGAAAGCGATAGGCGGAATCAATAATTCGCCCGCCTGCTTGGCCATCACATTGACTACCCATTGCTCGTTACGGCTGCTTTTACCGTTCACCCACGACGAACTGCTGCTGCGCTGCTGATTGACGATTTCGAAATTTTCCCGCAACGGCGCGAAATCGGGGTTGCCGTCCGGTTCTTCGCTGGCACTAAAGGTGATCTGAAACGATTCGTTGATGCCGACCGGATTGCGATCGACTGCAACTTGTATCTCCGCCGCCAGGATCCCGGCCGTCGGCAGCATTAACAGACTGAACAAGATTTGCGCGTAAAAATATCTATGCATAAAGTTGATCATTTACTTCATCGAAAAAGGTTTATGAATATCATGCCTATCGTCGAACCAGCCGTATAACACCGGCAATACCACCAGTGTCAGCAGGGTCGAACTGATCAAACCGCCGATTACCACGATAGCCAAGGGTTTTTGCACCTCGGAACCGGGACCGATCGCAAACAAAAACGGCACCAAACCCAGCAAGGCTACGGTCGCGGTCATCATCACCGGACGGAAGCGTTGTTCGCAGCCGCGGCGTATTGCATACGCCAGACTCAGGCCGCTTTCGCGCTGCGAACGGATATACGATACCAGTACCACGCCGTTCAGCACCGCAATGCCCCACAAAGCGATAAACCCCACCGAGGCCGGCACCGACAGATACTCGCCGCTGAGAAACAAGGTGATGATGCCGCCTATCGACGCAAACGGCAGCACCAAAATGATCAAGGCAGCGAAGCGCAGGGATTTAAACAGCATAAACAGCAAGAAGAAAATCGCCGCGATCGTAACCGGGATAATCATCTGCAAATGGCCCAAGGCCCGCTCCATATTCTGAAATTGGCCGCCCCATTGCAGATAATAGCCTTCCGGCA
>CAZGUM010000252.1:0-5151 GCA_964529085.1 uncultured Methylomonas sp.
AAGTGCGCGCCAGCCAGATCACCAACCTGCTGCCGCGCTTCAACGCGGGCAAGGAATTCAAGAAAGTGCTGACCACGGTCGAGTACGAGAAGGCCTAGACCCCTCCCCGACCCTCCCCAAATACGACAGAAGTACCGTCGTATTTGGGGAGGGTGCCCGCAGGGGCGGGTGGGGCAGGAATCCTGTTAAGACTCGTTTTGAATCTTGTTAAGACTTGTTTGCAATCCTGTTGTAACAGGATGCCAAACCCATGAGGATCATCTCACAACACTAGCAAAGGTGGCTCTAGACGCCCGAAGAGGTAATAGAAAAAAGAGTAGATATTGGAATCTGCTCTTTTTCGTTTATCCATTATTTATGAGGTGACCACATTGCCGACATTTCCAAGTAAAGGTGGCCTTCTTGTTATTAAATGCCGATTCGCATCTAGAATAGCTTGACCACTAGCGAAGCCTTCGATTACCATAGGTCTGCCAGAGCTACCAAGTGCTAATATGACGCCCCCTATCATAAACGCATAGGTACCACTTAATCTTGGATCAGGTAGAGACCTGTACAGTTCAAAAGCATCATCTCCTTCTCTTGCTCGAATATGATCAGCATCTGCACCAACTCCTAGACCTACTCCATAGATTCTAAAGTGCAAGTTACGGAAGATTTCCTTTTGAATTTCTGTGATGGTTTGTGTAATAAACATAAACCCGCATCGCATTTTTCTCATTTCTTTTACACTGTCGGTTAATTGGCGGCATAAACTCTTCAGCATTTCATCATCACCTGCATCTTGAGGAATATACCGTCCCGCTTCGTCAAGTACAATTAAAGCATTACCAGGAGTCCCCTGTCTGTAATGAACGTGGGATATTCTTCGCAATCGCCTAAAAACAAAATCCATCAAATAGAGTTTAAATCTTTGACTCATATTTATCAATTGAGGGTTGAGGTCTAAGATTTTGATTCGTCCTCTTAGTACAGTATCTTCAAGAATTTGATTAACACTAATACGCAATCTCCCTTGCTGAGTTCGACCACTAAACAAGGCCACAGTTTCATCCCAAATTCTGCGAAGATTGCGTTCCTGATTTTGCCAGGACTGCAAAAACTCCTGTGCCTTCCCAGCGCGACTGCTTGCTGCATATGCATTTGCAGTTTCACGTGTAAAGGCTACGGCAAAGGTCTCTTGAACTGGAGGTTGATTTGTGCGTCCTCTTGGGCTAGTTGTTACCATGATATCTTGCACAGAATTCCAATCTAGAGATGCATTCCATATTCTTTGCTCTTCTCTCAAATCTTCCAAGAATCTTGAAATATTTTCCATTGCATCATTGATGTTCTTTCTTGCAGACAAGCCTAATGCTGCAAAGAAACCTTTTTCATCCAATACTTGAACGAACATATCAGTTCCCTCAAGTTGTAGCTGATCTAATCTGATGATATCCGATTCAGGATTAAAACGATTTTGACTTGTTTCACGAAGAATATTGTGAAAATTGAAATCAAATCTAGTACCACGTGCAAAAGCATTCTCGCTAAATTCACTTTGAGGATCAAGAATCAATACGCCCATACTTGGATTGTGAGCCCAGAGGGCAATTAATGTTGCTGCGATTACACTTTTGCCGCTACCACTTGGCCCAAATACTCCGCCCATATAAGCTTCACCGGATCCATCATCATCGAAATCTCCAAAATGGCGTACGTAGACTGGGGCAGGAACATTGTTTGTTCCATAGAAATTTCCTAAATAACCATAACCAAAGTCTTGGCTCATTATTCCCTCGATAATAGCCCTGTCAACTTGGTTGATCGCAAGACCGCTCCCTGGAGGAACGGCAAGCCTAGTCTTCTCATATCGAACTGTTTCGGCATTAGTAACAGCTTTGTACGCTCCCACAATTTGCAAATGTCCCGTAGTAGTATCACCAATTTCAGTAAGATGTGGCAAACGGCCATGTAATTTGATATAGTTTTTAAGAGCAGGGTCCTCGTGCCATCGATTTTTCATTTCAACTGTAGCAACTTGGCCCAGAACCAACAACTCCTC
This sequence comes from uncultured Methylomonas sp., assembly GCA_964529085.1. GTDB lineage: Bacteria > Pseudomonadota > Gammaproteobacteria > Methylococcales > Methylomonadaceae > Methylomonas. Next base: position 2,045 of record CAZGUM010000252.1, read on the forward strand.
TGAATGTCCATCATTATTTTGAACTGGGACATTCATTGACAACAGCGTTCCCAAAAGAGGAGTCCGTAAGTGAGTCGAACGCACATCAAAACTGATTTCCGTCACTGAATTCGGAGAACCAGTGATAGCGACATTGTTTTCGGGATCGCTAGGCATCATATTCCAATCTCCTATTCGGTTCTGTATGGTTGTGTGAAAAACCAAGCCCACGAAGCATTTAAGGCATCGCGGCGGGTAATTTCCTTTAGAGCATTTTTAGCCACACTGACTGCTTCTTTTGCGAATCTGTCTGCGATGAAGTAGCTGTAAGGCTCTTGCAAGTCAGGTGCTTGTATCTCACGCCACCACCAAGAAAATAAGCCACTCAACAAATTCATATCTGTTCTGAACGACTCATTAACCTCGATTTTAAATACTCCATGAGCAGAATCGGGTTTGTAGTAGATATGATAGAGGCGAGTCGGGCTGCCATCTCTTGTTATCATATCGCCAACCCCATTCCTTTGATTTAACTGTAGATAGAAGGGGTAGCCTTCAGCGATGTGGTATGGTTCCTCAGGTTCTTGAAGTGGGATAGCATCTAATGCCTCACCATCTTCTAAAACAAGTGCTGCAAATGTTTTATCATCGAAGCGCCCAACCCATTCAGGCATATATCGACTAATCATTGTTGTAGTTGTAACAAGTTTAAGGTTCCCAACAATCCTAGGATGTGTCAGATATTGGGTCATCCAATCCCTACTTTCAAATAGGGCTAATGTTCGACCAGGTTCTCGATCTGGTTCAGATCGTGCTTGTTCGCGCCAGTTATTTAACTGGTTTGGTAAATCGCGTGCGATACCCGCATACAGAGAATTTATTGCAATAATAGCACTAACTCTACTGCCATCAATCATGGAGACTGCATCTGGCATCTCTTCAACAATGCGAACCGCCATCATAATTTCTTGCATGAGCATAAGCCCAGATGAAATCGTATTTAGCGATGCTATATGGGGCAAAATAGCCAAACACGAACTCTGGTCGTTTATTTGGTTTGCTTGTCCAACCCTAACAGTGCAAGATGCCGAGTATGCACTTGCCCTATCTATCTCTGCTAAATGGGCTCCATCAATCGCATAAGTATTAGTCAGTGGATTACCGCTAGTGTTTACCCTGATAATTTTGCGTTCATTAATCAATCTTTCTCGTAGGGCATTTCGTTGTGCACCAATTGCTTCAAAATCTCTTTGTAGATAGTTACTTAACGTAACGGCATTTTCAATAAGCTGAGCAACTAATGTATCAGGTAGAACAACAGGTTGGTCTGTCATTTCGGAAATATCTCTCCCTTCATATTCACAATCAAAGAATTAGCGATTTCCTCTTTGCTCCAAGAGTGCCATCCATCCACTCTTTGCGCTCGCTTGTATAGCCATCTTTCAAGCCACCAATCAGATAATTCGTGAAATGTTTGGTGATAAAAAATTGGGCGCGCAGCTTCGCCATCCATATATTTCTGCAAATTTGATATCAACGGAAATAGAAATGCTTCACGTTTAACGCCATGCATGAGTAAATGTCCTGGGAGCTTCAGTAAACGAAATACCCGAACATAATTTTGCCACATAATACGCGGGCCAACGCCAAAGCCTCCTCTAACAACCTCACCCGACTGTTCAAGATATTTGCAGACTAATGGGTACAAAGGGGCTAAGTGAAAACTTCCATAACCTTCGGTGTAACCTATTGAATAGGCAATTTGCCGGCTTTTGTAACTTAGCCTATTATAAATGCTACTTCGTCCATATGCACTGGTAGTTGTTAGCGCAACTAAACGCGCAGGAAGTATTTTTTTCTCTAACTCGGTTAACCGTCCTTTATATTTTCTACTATAGGCCTCCCTAATCTCATCAGATGCTGCCGTTAAAGCAACTAATTTTCCTCCTAATAAATTATTATAAGGAGGAATAGCCCCCAAAGTGTAAATATCCATCGTTTGATTCACTAACTCTATCTTCCGACCCTCAGGATATTTATAGTTGCGATCTCTGGACGGAAAATCTAAAGGTGGGGACTGTAAACCGAGAATCCCTATAATTTTTTCATTCGACTCATCCATCAAAATAAATCGAAGCCTCCTGCCATATCCCTTTGTAAAAGGCAGAGACCAAGTAAGCCTAGCCAATCGAAAAAGATCACCCCAATATTCGTCGTCCACCTCGATAAGAAATGGCTTTATTTTGTTTGGATTAATATCTGTACCGTTAGCAAAGTATTTAGAGTATTTTTGATAGTGCCCGTGAATCCATTGCTGACTTTTACGCAACTCTGCTTGCACAGCTGGTTCATGCAATGAACGAAGATAGTCTTTTGAATCTGAATTTGATTGCTCCATTCTGCTGAAGTAGGCAAGTATTGTCTTGCGTAAATATTTAGCTGAAACTCGTTTTAGTGATTTTGTATACATAGGGTGATTAGTCACTTACATATTATATTCACGAACGCAGAAAATATAATGGTCAATCTATAAATCCCATACGTTATTACATAAGATGAAGAAGATGTAAGATTAACATACCTCATGAACAAAACCACAAACAGCCAAAGCATAATCCATCTCCCCCGAATTTCAAGACTTCCGAAGTTCGCCGTTCTTTGGCGCTTTGGAAGTCTTCATCTTCCCTGATATCGGATCGGCTCCACGCCGCGCGTTTTCCCCTCTTTCCTCTTTCTTTCCCTCGCATAATAGAACGTCTCGCGCAACTGCGGTGTGACCAGGCTGGTCTCGCGGTGTCCCATGCGCGTGCCGTGGAATTGCATCGTGCGAAACCAGAAGATCGAGGCCAGGTTCTGCCATAACACCCCTTCACGCGCGGCATGCCACAGGTCGCTCAGGATATTGGTCGCGGTCAGACGCAGGAAATCGTAATAGTTGAAATGCGCCTCGGGGTAGATGCGGCGCAGTGCCATCGCCTCGCGCCGATAGCGGTTGTACACGCCGCGCGGCGTCTCGTTGTGGACGTGGATGATCTCCGCCTCGGCCACATAGGCGATCTCGTGTCCCTGCTCCTTGGCCCACTTGGCCCAGGCCAGGTCCTCGAGTCCCGTCAACGTTTCGTCGTAAG
>CAZGUM010000253.1:0-5111 GCA_964529085.1 uncultured Methylomonas sp.
TTTTTGCGCCACTGTTATCGGCGACGTCAAGGCTAGTTTGCATCTGAATCATTTTATAAATCCCAACTAAAATTATTGATTATTTGTTAAAAGCTTCTAATACTTCTAACAACTTAAATGCCTTATTTTTTGATATAGGCCTACAGGATGTGATCGACACCACATCGCCTTCCTGACAAACGTTGTTTTCGTCATGGACAAGAAGTTTCGTAGAACGCTTAATGTACTTTCCGTATACTGGATGCTTTACCAAACGCTCCACCAAAACAGAAGCAGTCTTGTCCATTTTATTACTTACGACACGACCAGTTACTTTACGTACACTATCTAGATTTTCGCTCATCTCTATACTCTTACCATTTCATTTAGAATAGTATTGATGCGAGCAATATCTCGCCTCACCTGCTTAATTTGACTTGGCTTGCTAAGCTGGCCTGTGCCTTTTTGCATTCTTAGATTGAACTGTTCGCGAGACAACTCTAAAAGACTGGCATTCAACTCTTCTTTTGTTTTACTTCTTAAATCTTTAGCTTTCATTACATTATTGTCCGTGCAGAGAAAGTCGTTTTAACCGGCAATTTAGCAGCGGCTAGCTCAAAAGCCTCTCTTGCTAACTCTTCAGAAACGCCTTCGATTTCAAACAGCATCGTGCCGGGCTTTATTTGCGCAACCCAGTATTCTACACTACCCTTACCTTTACCCATACGCACTTCCAATGGTTTTTTGGTAATTGGCTTATCGGGAAAGATCCGGATCCAAATTTTCCCACCACGCTTTACATGCCGACTTATTGCGCGTCTAGCAGCCTCAATTTGGCGGGCAGTCATTCTACCACGGCTAACCGATTTTAAGCCATACTCTCCGAAGCTAACTGACGATCCGCGCAATGCGGTGCCGTTATTTCTACCGGTATGCTGCTTACGAAACTTTGTTCTTTTTGGCTGAAGCATTTCTAATGCACCCCTTCAACTATTTTTTTGAGTCGGCGTTTAGAGACGCTGTATGTGCGTCCATATCAAACACCTCGCCTTTGAATATCCAGACTTTTATGCCGATAATTCCGTAAGTGGTTTTTGCTTCGGCAGTTCCATAATCTATATCAGCCCGTAAGGTATGAAGAGGAACTCGTCCTTCGCGATACCATTCGGTTCTAGCGATCTCAGCCCCGTTCAATCTGCCTGCAACCGTGATTTTGATACCTTCAGCGCCTAAACGCATAGTGTTTGTAACCGCTCTTTTCATCGCCCTGCGGTACATAATACGTTTCTCAAGCTGTTGAGCTATGCTTTCAGCGACCAAGTAAGCATCCAGTTCCGGCTTTCTGATTTCTTCGACATTCAACTGGACAGGCACACCCATCATAGCGGATATACTTTGTCTCAAAATATCTATATCCTCACCTTTCTTACCGATCACGATACCAGGACGAGCAGTGTGAACCGTAATATTTGCATTATTTGCAGGACGGTTGATTTGCACCCTACTCACTGACGCATGCGCCAACTTTTGTTTGATGTATTCTCTAACCTTCAAATCCTGTAACAGAAACACAGGGTAATTCTGGCTGTTTGCATACCATCTCGATGTCCAGTCTTTAACGATCCCGAGACGAATCCCCGTGGGATGTACCTTTTGTCCCATTTGCTACCTCTATTTTTCTGCTACTTTAATTGTTATATGGCAAGTTCTTTTCAGGATGTGATTCGCACGCCCTTTAGCTCTTGCGCTAACTCTTTTTAACGTTCTGCCCTCATTAACGAATACAGTCGAAACGCGCAACTCGTCAACATCCGCGCTTTCGTTGTGCTCTGCATTAGCTATCGCTGATTCAAGAACTTTTTTGATTATTGCAGCAGCTTTCTTAGAGCTGAAACTCAACAAATTCAAGGCCTTTTCTACAGGCAATCCGCGTATTTGATCCCCTACCAATCGCGCCTTTTGCGCAGAGAGCGGGGCATTACTTAATTTTGCCGAAACTTCCACATTCACTCCTTATCTAGATTTCTTATCTGCAATGTGGCCTTTATAAGTTCTTGTAGGAGAGAACTCGCCCAGCTTATGTCCGACCATATTTTCTGAAATCAATACCGGCACATGCTGTTTGCCATTATGCACAGCTATGGTCAACCCTAACATATCAGGGCTGATCATTGACCTTCTAGACCAGGTTTTAATCGGTTTCCTATTATTAGCTCTCACCGCTTCTTCAACTTTCTTCAGCAAGTGGTGATCTATAAATGGACCTTTTTTAATTGAACGTGGCACGTCAGATACCTCTTATTTTTGCTTACGGCGTCTGACAATCATATTGTCAGTACGTTTGTTTTTTCTAGTTTTATAACCTTTCGTTGGCGTCCCCCAAGGCGAAACCGGATGTCTACCACCGGAAGTCCTACCTTCACCACCACCATGAGGATGGTCGACAGGGTTCATAGCCACACCTCTAACAGTCGGCCTAACACCGCGCCATCTTTTAGCGCCTGCTTTACCTAGTGAGATAAGATTATGCTCAGAGTTAGATACCTCACCAACGACACCTTTGCAATCAGAGGGTACTTTTCTCATTTCGCCGGAGCGTAATCGAATGGTGACATACGCACCATCTTTTGCCACTAGTTGAACGGACGTGCCTGCGCTTCTTGCTATTTGCGCACCTTTTCCAGGCTTCAGTTCAACACAATGAATTGTGGTACCCAATGGCATATTACGTAACGGCATGCAGTTTCCCGGCTTAACCGGAGTCGCTTCTGAACTGAGTATTTCTTGACCAACCTCAATCCCTTTTGGAGCAATGATATATTTACGCTCCCCGTCTTTGAAAAGGACTAGGGCTATATTCGCCGTTCTGTTCGGATCGTATTCAATACGCTCTACAACCGCGGGAATGTCTGTTTTGTCTCTCTTAAAGTCTACAATGCGATAGAACTTTTTGTGCCCACCACCGATATGACGGGTTGTGATTCTACCCAGGTTATTACGTCCGCCGGTATTGTTCTTTTTGTCTAGTAGTTGTGCAAATGGCTTACCCTTATGCAAATCATTATTTTGTACACGCACTACAAACCGAGAACCCGGAGATGTCGGTTTTGATTTTAGAATAGCCATGCTCTTCTACCGCTCCTTATTTGCTTTAAAGTATTATGCTGTCGCTAGTTCAATGTTATGACCAGACTGAAGCTTTACATATGCCTTTTTCCAGTCAGACCGCTTACCCAATGTACGTCCGAACCTCTTAATTTTTCCTTTAACATTCAGAACGCGAACGGCCGCTACTTCAACGCCAAACATCAACTCAACTGCATTTTTGATCTGCAACTTTGTCGCAGATTTTTTTACTTTGAATACAAATTGATTATTTTGGTCAGCAGCATTAGAACTCTTCTCTGACACAATTGGCGCATACAGAACACTTGCTAGTTTAATTTGTTCAATACTCATGCCAAACGCTCCTCAATCTGTTTCAGCGCTGTTGCTGTCGCAATTACCTTGTCGGCTGAAACCAAGGAAACTGGATCCACACTGCTTGGGGTAACTACCGCTATATAAGGAATATTTCTAGCAGCGAGAATTAAGTTTTCATTTAAGTCATCTGCAACTACCAACAGCCTCTTCGCATCAATACCCTGTATTTTGCTCAAAAAATCTTTAGTTTTTGGTGTAGCAGGTGTTATGTCGTTACAAACAGCTAATCTACCCTGCCTCAACAACTCGGAAAAAATCGATCTGATTCCGACTTTATACATTTTTTTGTTCAACTTCTGATCAAAAGATCTCGGTTGGGCTGCAAACGTAACACCGCCTGTCCGCCATATCGGGCTTCTGGTTGTACCAGCACGCGCACGCCCGGTACCTTTTTGGCGAAACGGCTTAGCGCCGCCACCACTTACTGCAGCTCTGTTTTTTTGGCCTTTAGTACCAGCCCTTGCCGCTGAAAGGTACTTGGTAACCAGCTGATGCACCAACGTTTCATTAAAATCCTGTCCGAAAACCGCTTCGGAAACACTGAGTGCCTGTGCAGAATCTTGATTATTGATTGCAGGTATTTGCAAAGTCATAAATTAACCTTTATTTAACATTTTTACTGCAGGCGTGATAACTACATCACCACCCTTGGCACCAGGCACAGCGCCTCTGACTAAAATCAGGTTCCGCTCAGCATCTACAGCATGGATAGTCAAATTCTGTATTGTCGTTTTGACCGCCCCCATATGCCCGCACATTTTTTTACCTTTAAAAACGCGACCCGGCGTTTGGTTCATACCACTTGAACCAGGCACCCGATGAGAACGTGAATTACCATGTGTCGCATCTTGTGTTCTAAAATTATGCCGTTTAACTGTACCAGCAAAACCTTTACCAATACTGGTACCAGAGACATCAACCACCTGCCCGGCCTCGAACACGTTAACTTTCAACTCCGTACCTGCAGAGAATTCAGCAGCTTCGCTTTCGCTAATTCTAAACTCCCACAAACCACGACCTGCGGTGACATTGGCAGATGCGTAATGCCCAGCCATTGCTTTGTTGACTTTTGAAGACTTAACATCACCCGCCGCAACTTGAATAGCGCGATAACCATCAGTTTCAACGCTCTTCACCTGTATGACTCTATTCGAATCAATATGAAGTACGGTAACTGGTACCGAAGAGCCGTCTTCGCAAAAAATTCTGGTCATACCACATTTACGACCAATAAGACCTATTGACATCTGCCAATCCCTCTAAATTATAACTCGCCGTTATTTCAGCTTAATTTGAACATCGACCCCAGCCGCCAGATCCAACTTCATCAAGGCATCCACAGTCTTATCGGTTGGCTCGACTATATCAAGCAACCTTTTGTAAGTTCTCAATTCATATTGATCACGCGCATCTTTATTAACATGTGGTGATATCAATATGGTGAAACGTTCTTTTCTAGTAGGCAATGGAATGGGACCTTTTACTTGGGCGCCCGTTCTCTTTGCTGTTTCTACTATCTCACCCGCTGACTGATCAATTAATTTATGATCAAACGCTTTTAACTGGATTCTGATAGTTTGATTAGCCATACTGATTACTCGATAATAGAAGCAACAACACCCGCACCGACGGTACGACCACCCTCACGA
>CAZGUM010000254.1:0-5057 GCA_964529085.1 uncultured Methylomonas sp.
AAGCAAATGTGAATGTCAATTGATATCCATGGACTAAAGAATTACTTCTGACACCCCTCCATGACATCATGATGGATCTGTGTAGACTTGAACAAACTAATCAAGAGCTCCAATGGTAATAGTGTCTGGTTGATTACCATCAGTTAAAATACTCTGTCTCAATGTTTTAAAACGATCAACTTCTTTAAGATTCTTAGTTAACAAATCCACAATGTGAGATAATCCTGGTACCCAACGCAAATCAAATAATCCAGCTTGATAGTGATGAAGAAATAATCTTTCACGTACTCTCACATGTCTCAATCCTTTGGCATCAACATCTCCATTTTCAATTAATTTTGTAGTAGAGATGGAATCAGATTCCAACACAGGTTTAAATGGAATCATATATGTAATTGATGCAGGAAGACTAGATATAATATTAGTAAGCCATAAGATTACCTTTATCCCTTCTGCAGCACTCAAAAACTCTGCCTCCAAGGTATGCTGTGCCACTGTTCCTTGTTTACGTGAGATCCAAAGGATTGGGCTACCAGAGACCATCAGGAGTATCCCAGTCGTCGAATAATAACCTCTCTGTGGATCCGCGAAGGATGCGTCAGCCTTTAGTATGCATTTCCCTGAACGTGTTCGATTGAGAACAATTCCGTGATAGAGAGTGCCTCGTAAATAACGGATCAGGTGTCGTACTGCACCCCAGTGGACCATAGATGGTCGCAACTGATGTTGTGCTAAAAGGCTTACAGAGAAGGCAATATCCGGACGGGTACATCTGGCAAGCCAGAGCAATCCACCAATTGCTGCACGATATTTAGGCATAGGGCAATCAGTGTCAACCTCAGGGTCAAAAGCTTTAATAAGTGTACGAGGATTCATAGGTGTAGGAACAGGTGTCTCCTCTTCTTTAAGATAAGCATCACATATTTTCTTTGTGTATTTCTCTTGATGCATCAACAATTTGTCCTTTCCAATATAGTCAAATTGAATTCCAAGATATTCAGATATAATTCCCATATGTCTAATTTTAAATCTATCTTTCAATGTTTGAAATGTTTCCATTATAAGATCAGAATTCTTTCCAATGATGAGAACATCATCCACATAAAGACAAATAAACATAATCTTAGTTTCAGAGTAATAGATACAGTTATCAAAATTAGATTGTGAGAAACCCTGTGATATAATAAATTCATGAATTTGTTGGTACCACAAACGCGAAGCTTGTTTTAAACCATATAAACCCTTATTCAGTTTACAAACCATACCATCCTGCTCAAAGCCTTCTGGCATGTTCATGTACACCTCAATATCCAAGGGTGAATTCAGGAATGCATCAGGTACATCCCCTTGATGAATATACATGTCATGCATGAGTGCAATTGATATAATGATTCTAATGTTTTCCAATCTTGCAACTGGTGAAAAGGTATCCAAATAATCAACACCATAAATCTGATACTTTCCATTGAAACAAAGTCTTGCTTTAAAACGTCCATCTGATTTGATGGCAAATACCCATACTGGTTTGTGTAATGTTACATTCAAAGGAACAGTTGATCTCTCCACCAATGTCCAAGTTATATTTTTAACTAATGCTGAATATTGTTCTATAATGGCCTCCTGCCATCTCTTAGCATTAGGAGAATTCATTGCTGCCTTAAATGATTTAGGAACTAATTCCTTAACTGTGATGTTTAATGCCTGATGAACCATAGCATATATAAAATTTTGATTATCCCTTAAAAGTCTCCTTTGTCTATTTGATTTCCTCTTATTTCCAGAAGATTCCAAATTAACAGATGATGATGATGATGGAAGTAATACTTCTTCAAATGATTTTGAAAATAGATCTTCACGAATGTGTAGAGGTGGTGTTAAAATGGAACTAGACTCTTTATGAGATACAGCAGAGCTCCCATCATCCACTTGTGTAGATTCTATCTGAGAACGTTCTAATACTGAAGGAGTAGCAGAAATATGAGGAAAAGTTTGTACTAGATGCATTTCCTGTCCAGAATCCTGGAGTTTAACCCCTCCATTCTCAATTGGTTGTTGCTCCTTATGTACCATTTCAACTAATGATTTTGGAAAAGAGTCTTCAATGAAATCAACATCACGTGAAGTTACAACTATATTAGTCTTCAGGGATAGTAACCGAAATGCTGCATAATCTTGCTGAATCCCCAAGAAAATACAACATTCAGCTTTAGGATCATAATCCCCTCTTTTAGAATCTGAAATATGTTTCCATGCCTCACACCCAAATGTGTGTATCATATTGTGATCAGGCCGTATTCCAAGCATTGATTCCATAGGTGAAATATAATTGAGTGTGACTCTTGGAATGGTATTGTGAATAAATGAAGCATAAAATACTGCCTCTGCCCAAAAGGATCTTGGTAAACCAGATTGAATTAACATGCATCTGATGATGTTATTGATAGTCTGGATAGCTCTTTCTGCCATCCCATTTTGATCTTGACGTTCTGGTGCCGAATATTCAATAAATGTATAATTTTGCAGTTTAAACCAAGACTGTAAGTTTGCATTTTTGAACTCACCTCCTCCATCTGACCTCACTGTTTGAACCTTCTTTCCTGTACGTTGTTGTATCATGAGAATGAACCTCTTAATAAGTTCTGCTGCCTGATCTTTTGTTTTCAATATCTCTACATGTATGTATCGATTATATGCATCAATGATTAGCAAGTAATATCTAAATCCATTCCTTGTACGAGAATGAGGACCTGACAAATCGAAATGGATACGTTGTAAAGACTCAGTTAAATTATGTGGTGATATCATCTTGTTTGCTGGTTGCTTCTTAGATTTCGCAGCCATACAAGTCACACACTTTGGCATCTTGCCTTTAAGAATGTATTTAGGAAAATTTGCTATCCCATTAGCTATCAATATACGTTTCAGACGCTGTAAACTCACATGGCCATACATGTTGTGAAGTTGTAAAAGTCTATCTGCAGATAAGGATGATATACGATTAGTTTCTAGTGCTGAACCTCTAACTCCAGCATACAACATCTTAAATCTAATGCCATAAAGTGTTCCCATTGATTCAGCTTTAAAAACCATCGCATTGTCCAATCTGTTGATTATACGTACTGAATCATGATCAAATTCCATGTAATAATTCTTGTTATCCTTACAAAATTTGCCAACAGAAATATATATGCAGTCCAATGAAGAAGCAATTAAAACTATTAAGTGAAAGGTAAAACCATTAACTTCAATAATCAACTCCCCACTTTTAGAAGTCTCAATTTTGTTGTTGTCTGCCAATGAAAAGTTTTGAGTGGGTACATCCTTCACATTTGAGACCAAATGAATCATATTCAATCCAATAACATGAGCTGAACAACCAGAGTCAAACAATACAATAACCATATCAGAAGAGAAATCATCACGCATCGTAGCAATTAAATTTGATAACATGTGTTCAATCTGTGAGTTTGCATCAAGAACCAGACAACCCTGACCTGTAGGATCAATAATACTCTCCATTCCACATTTCCTTTCAGATTCAGTGTTGCAACTCATCTGTTGCCTTCCCTGAGGAGAGAGATAGTGCTTGGACGAGCCTTCCCTTTGTGTAGAGTAGTATGCCAAGTTCATCTGCTCTACTGGGTTATAACCATATAGTCACTCCTCCATTTCTGACTCCCCAGATAACATAGAATCTGAGTCAGAGAATGTGAGTGCAGCAATCCGTTGTTGATTACGCATCATTGCTTTCTTTGCTTCACGGTGAATATCATCAACAGTTTTGCAGTGACCAGTGATCCTCCTACAAGAAGTGGAATCATGAGATGCATTCCAACCATGTATAAGACAATACTGTTCCAATCCATTCTGATTAACTGCCTTTACTGGTGATGATTGTACTAACATATCTCCTTGGGAAGTAGCGGTATTCAACATGGAAGGTTGTGTCTCTGCTTTAAGCATTGGTAAATGAGTACTATGACTTTGTTGTTGATGTGAAGATAACCGAATCCGCTTCCTTGGGGGTTTTGAAAACTGACGTCTTTCATCCAATCTTATCGCACGAACTGTTGCCATGTCCATATTCACCTGTGGATCATTATGGTAAAATGCTTGTAGTGTTTCTTCTGAAATTGGTTCCGAAGTCCCTTGTGTTACACACACATCTCTGATATGGTCCAGTAATCGATCAAATGGTAAATCCAAACTACGGATATTCGGATATTCAATTGGATAGAAATGCCGAATAGAGGATATAATTACTGATAACATGTCATCTTGCTGTATGTAACCAGGAGGAAAAATTGGAAAAATTGGATCTGCTTTCCAAAGACGACCTCCTTGCGATGAAGAAGAAGAAGAAGAAGAAGAAGGAGAAGAAGAAGATTCAAGTGCATTTGAGGATACTGTAAGAGACTTCTCCAACTTCGTCCTCCAGTCTGGATTCTCTTTGTCAACAAGTTGATTTATAGCACGTGCTCTATCCATCACTCTTGCAATGAATGCTTCTGGTTTCTCCAGGGGATTCATCCGTAACGCGTAGAATAACAACTTCCCTGAGTGTCTTGACTCCTTTGCCAAAGGGTAGAAATGCTTCTCGAGTGCCTCCCATAAACGAAAAGGATCATCATCTTGAGATGAATTTTGAAGAGGTGGACGAATTACGTAATTGAGCGAATCTTGATCCACTGTGGCCAAAATCGTTGACAACGCATGGAAATATGATGATCTTTGCTCTCTCGAAAGCTTGGAAACATCCTCAACATGTGTTGTGCAGTATATAAACGCATCGCCTTCTTTGTACGATCGAAGAAATGCTCTAATAATCGGTTTCCAAACGTCGAACGATTTATGCGTATTCGTAAGCTTGGGTAGTGATAAGCTTTTGCCTTCTGCCATGGTGAGCGACTAAAATCTCTTAATCTATCAGTTTCTAACAAAAGAATAAAGAAATAAACTTGTTCAATTGTAGAAAAGAGAAAACTTTATGAAGTCACACAGAAAGCAAATGTGAATGTCAATTGATATCCATGGACTAAAGAATTACTTCTGACACC
>CAZGUM010000255.1:0-3669 GCA_964529085.1 uncultured Methylomonas sp.
TTTTTGCCAGGCCAATATTGCCCAGCATATCTTGCAGCATGAAACGGGCAACGCGGGTGCCGGCGTCGAGCGTGGTCAAAATGAATAAAGCTTCAAACATGATTGCAAAGTGATACCAGGCTGCCAGCAGGTGTTCGCCGAACACTTGCGCGAACAAACTGGCCATACCCACCGCCAGCGACGGCGCGCCGCCGGTGCGGGCGAACAGCGTCGATTCGCCCATGGTTTTCGCCAGGGTTTGCATTTGCTCGACGCTCACCGGAAAACCCCAACTGCTTATCTTGGCGACAGCATCGACCGCTTCCTTGCCGACGATGCCGGCCGGGCTGTTGATGGCAAAATACACGCCCGGCTCCAATACCGAGGCGGCGATCATCGCCATGATCGCGACGAAGGATTCCATTATCATCGCGCCATAGCCGATGAAGCGGGCGTCCTGCTCGTTAGCCAGCAGCTTGGGCGTGGTGCCGGAGGAAATCAGTGCATGAAAGCCGGAAATTGCGCCGCAGGCGATGGTGATGAACACGAATGGAAACAACTTGCCGCCGAATATCGGGCCGGTGCCGTCTATGAACTGGGTGAGGGCAGGCATTTTCAACTCCGGGCGCAGTACCACAATGGCAATCGCCAGCGCGGTGATGGTGCCCAGTTTCATGAACGTGGATAAATAATCGCGCGGAGCCAACAATAGCCAGACCGGCAATACCGCCGCCGCAAAGCCGTACAAAATCACCATCAAAGCCAGTTGCGGGGCGTCGTAATCGAACCAGCTGCGTATGGTTGGGCTATCGTCTATCCAGCCGCCGCCCAGGACCGCAAATATCAGCAAGGAAACGCCGATCAGGGTGGCTTCCAATACCCGGCCTGGCCTTAAATGATGTAAGTAACAGCCCATCAGCACCGCAATCGGGATCGTCGCCGCCACGGTGGAGGTGGCCCAGGGGCTATGCTTCATCGCGTTGACCACCACCAGGCCTAATACCGCGATCAGTATGATCATGATCATCATCACGCCTATCATGGCGGCGGTGCCGCCGATCGCGCCCAGTTCGTCCTTGGCCATTTGTCCCAGGGAACGGCCGTCGCGGCGGATCGAGAAAAACAGCGTAACAAAATCCTGCACACAACCGCCCAAAACCGCGCCGATCAATATCCATAAAGTACCCGGCAGGTAGCCGAATTGCGCCGCCAAAGTCGGGCCGATCAACGGGCCGGGGCCTGCAATCGCGGCAAAATGATGGCCGAACACCACCCATTTGTGAGTCGGCATGAAGTCACGGCCGTCGTCGAAGCGTTCCGCCGGTGTGGCGCGGCTGGGGTCTAACATTAAAACTTTAGTGGCGACAAAGGCGCTGTAGAAGCGATAACCCAGTGCATAGATGCAAATCGCCGCGACGATCAGCCACATGCTGTTAATGCTTTCGCCGCGTTGCAAGGCGATGCCGCCGAGCGCGCAGGCGCCGGTCAGGGCCACGCAGGCCCAAAAGAAAGTGGAGGATAGTTGCTTGTTCGGGCCGGGCATGGCTGTTCCTTTCGAAAGTAATTCAGGGTATTGCGTGATAAAGTTCGCAAAATGGTAGCACGCCGGCAACGATTGCTGTAGCCGGTTAATAGCGGTTTTCCGGCGTTTCGGCATTTTTAGGCATCGGGTATGGGCCGCCGTCCGGGATAATATTGCTCGCGCGTCGAGTTAACCGATAACATTCCCAGCGTTATAAATAGACTTTTTTCAATGCTTGACTAAGGAGGACGATGATGAATAAAAATACTTTCAGCATGATGTTGTTGGCCGCTACGGCTATTCTGACGGCTAAGCCGGCATTCGCCGACACCGCGCCGGCCGCGAAACCGGAACATGGCGAGTACCGGGACTGGCGTGTGCTGGGCGTATCGCTACGTCATGACAAAAGCAGTATGCGCGCCATCGTCGGTAACGACATCGCGATCAACGCCGCGCGGGCGGGGAAAGTGAAACCCTGGCCCGACGGCTCTGTCATTGCCAAGATCAAATGGGGCGAAAGAAAACATCCCAACTGGGAACAAGCCACGGTCCCCGGCGAATTCACGGCCGCCGAAGCGATGGTAAAAGACAGCAAAAAGTACGCGGAAACCGGCGGCTGGGGCTTTGGTATTTGGGAAGGTAAAACCTTGAAAATGCTGGATAAGGAAAAATCCGCACCTTGTTTTGCCTGCCATTTGCCGATGAAGGACAGCGATTACGTTTACACTTTGCCTAATCTGCAATAACCGTCTTTAACTTGAACCGGAGGCTGGCTTATTCGCCTCCGGTCGCGATAGACATTAGACTGCCGACATGCGCCGCGACGCTGTTTGCCAATGCCTGCAAATTGTAGCCGCCTTCCAACGCGGAAATGAGCCGGCCTTGACAGCAACTGTCGGCAATGGCGATCAATTCTTCGGTAATCCAGCGATAGTCGTCCTCCAATAACTCCAAGGATGCCAAGGGGTCGTCCCGATGGGCATCGAAACCGGCCGAGACCAAAATAAGTTCCGGATTGAATTTTCTCACCGCCGGCAAAACGATCTGCCGATACTTTTCCCGGAAGACTTCGCCGCCGCTACCGGAAGGCAGGGGCACGTTGATGATATTGCCCACGCCGTTTTCCGAAGGATGACCGCTGCCCGGATAATGCGGCCATTGATGGCTGGAGGCGTATAAAACTTGCGCTTGTTCGTAAAAAGCCGCTTGGGTGCCGTTGCCGTGATGAACGTCGAAATCGACGATGGCGATGCGCTGCAAGCCATATCGGTGGCGGGCATATTCCGCGGCTATCGCGATATTGTTGAACAGGCAAAACCCCATCGCATAATCCGGCATGGCGTGGTGGCCCGGTGGCCGTAACGCGCAAAACGCATTAGTATTTTGCCCGCCGCAGACCCTATCCACCGCATCGCATACCGCCGCTACTGCCCGCAGCGCCGCTTGCTTCGAACCGAGCGACACTACCGTATCCGCGTCTAAATTGGCGTATCCTTGCGCGGGTATCGTTGCGAGTACCTTGGCAATCATACTTTTACTGTGAATCAACGCAATCTTGTCTTGAATATCGCTTGGAATTTCCGGCAGAAGCCGAACCAGCCCGGCAAACTCCGCGGCGGCAAGCGCTTGTTCGATCACTTGCAAACGGTCCGCACTTTCCGGATGCGCCCGGCCGGTGTCGTGACCCAAGAAATCGGGATGCCCATAATAAAGTGTGCGCATAAGCTTAATCCCCCGGATTTTGCTCAGAGCCATTCTCTTTGCGGTTTGTTAAGTGCAGTGTATATCAAGCGGACTAAAAAAAGCCATGGATATTAGCTGCTTAGCGCTGGTTTTATTTTATGCTTGGTATTTTCCGGTTGCGATTAAGTTAGCCGCAGCCGATAGCATGCGCCCGATATCTCGCAAAATTCTTGCTTTGTGAATTAAACGAAACTACGGCCGGCGGAATAGGCACTGTAGGAAGGCCCGATTGTTGGGAGAAGTGTTTCTGTCGGGCGATTCGAACAAACCCGGCGCAGTTTTCCGGGTTGCTCGAACCTATCCAAGGTTTAAAGCTCTCTAGTCGGACTAAAGCTTATGTCCGGCCAACGCTCTTCGGTTAATTGCAAATTGACGCGACTGCTTGCCAGATACACTAAGTAGCCGCCGCCATCTTCGGCCAAATT
>CAZGUM010000255.1:3769-5039 GCA_964529085.1 uncultured Methylomonas sp.
ACCACGCGCCGAAATAATTCCGGTGCGAAATAAGGAATGCCGCCAAACTTCAGGGTTTCGCCTTGCGTAAACGTGTCGCCGACCTGAATCGTGCCATGGTTGTGCAGACCGATGATGTCGCCAGGGTAAGCTTCTTCGACGTTTTTGCGGCTGTCGGCCTGAAAGGTAATGGCATTGGCGACCTGAATATTTTTACCGATCCGTACATGATTGACTTTCATGCCCTTATCGAATTTACCGGAGCAAATCCGCATAAATGCCACACGGTCGCGATGGGCGGGATCCATATTGGCCTGAATTTTAAACACAAAACCGGTGAATTTTTCCTCGTCCGGCTGAACTTCGCGTTGTTCCGCCTTGCGCGACCGGGGGCCGGGCGCATATTCGGCAAATGCGTCCAGTAACTCAATAATGCCGAAGTTATTGATCGCGGAACCGAAGAATACCGGCGTTTGTTCGCCGGCTAAATATTTGGCGTGATCGAATTCATGGCTGGCGCCTTTGACCAATTCGATCTCGTCGCGCAATTCTTCCGCCTGATAACCCAGTAGTTCGTCGAGCTTGGGATTGTTTAGGCCTTTGATGATTTCGGCCTTGGCAATCCGGCCGCCATGGTGCGGACTGAACAGCAAAATCTCGTCCTTATAAAGCTGATAAACCCCTTTAAAGCGTTTACCCATGCCGATCGGCCAAGTCATTGGCGTGCATTGAATTTTCAATACACTTTCCACTTCGTCCAGCAATTCGATCGGTTCGCGGCCTTCGCGGTCCAGCTTGTTGATAAAGGTCAAAATCGGCGTATCGCGCAAGCGGCAGACTTCCATCAGTTTGATGGTTCTATCCTCTACACCCTTGGCGACGTCGATCACCATCAAAGCCGAGTCCACCGCGGTCAAAGTGCGGTAAGTATCTTCCGAGAAGTCTTCGTGGCCCGGCGTGTCCAGCAAATTGATGATGCAATCGTTGTGTTCGAACTGCATCACCGACGTGGTGACGGAAATGCCGCGTTCCTTTTCCATCTCCATCCAGTCGGAGGTGGCATGACGCGCGGCTTTTCGGCCTTTAACCGAGCCGGCCAACTGAATCGCGCCGCCGAACAGCAACAGTTTTTCGGTGATAGTGGTTTTTCCCGCGTCGGGATGCGAGATGATCGCGAAGGTTCGGCGTCTATTGGCTTCTGCGGCAATTTCAGTGGTCATGATGCTTAGGTAATTGGTATATCAATTGCTTATTATCCCGGTTTTTGCCGGAAAAAATAAGGGGCTATGCG
>CAZGUM010000256.1:0-4921 GCA_964529085.1 uncultured Methylomonas sp.
CGCCATCCAGCGCGCATCGCGGCGGGCCAGGTAATCGTTGACCGTCACCAAGTGCACGCCGCGCCCCATAAGGGCATTCAGATATGAGGATAGCACGATTGGTCCCAATCGTGTGTCTCCCAAGTTACACCTAACGATTTCGCCTTGATGAAGAGCAATACCTACTATGACATGAACATCATCCAGTCTAAACTTATATACTCTCCTAACCGCTTCACGAACAACAGCAAAAGCCTCCGGTAATAATTCATTTATAGTTGCATCCCCTGATGAAATAGATTGATAGAAAACCGCTCGTTGTAATCGTAAACTTTCGTCTGAAGCAGAAAGGAATTTTTTTTCGAAAGAATTGACTTCTGAGGCGATAGGCGAAAATTCTTGCCATGTCTTAGGATTTACAGAATGGGGTTCCCTTTTTCGATCAATATTTAGAAAATGAATAATACTATTTCGAGTATCGTCTTCTAAGAAATCGCTTTCTATAAGCCGAAACAATAACAGTCTAGAAAAATCATCATGATTTATTAATTCTACAAGCATACTGTTGATCGCACCATTCCCAAGCATTATAATAAACAAGTAGGTGGCTAATAACTGTTTCTCGGTGGAATTTTTGTATAAATAAGTCCTAGTATGTTTTGAGGTTAATTCCATCGTATGATATCCATCAAGCCGATCAATCCAACTGTGAATACCCCGTTCGACAATATTTTCCAACACAGGGTTAGAATTAAATTTCTCTTTCTTGAACAATGAATGTTGCAAAGAAATCAATTCATGAAAAATATTGATTAATAACCTACTTTCAAGCGTTTGCTGGTCTCTTTGAATATAATCTTTAAAAAAACGACTCCGCACAATCCAAAAGACCGCTATTGGGAACGCAAAGGAAAATGTATTTGAATCACCTAGAAGATAAATCATTAATTTTGCCTCAACAGTACCTATAGAGAAGTGTGGTGTATCCATAAGAAATATTTTTTGGATCATTTCTATAATACGACTATTTCCGCCCCTAATTGATTGCAGTAAAATACGCGGCGTCATCGAAAATGGGGAATTTGCCAACCACTTTATGGCATTACACTTATCTTCCTCAGAAATATTTACCCCTTCGTTCAGCAAACTAATCATAAATCCCACAAACTGGGACGGCACCCACCTCGCCATTAAACCAAAGACTTCACGGTAATTCACTTGATTTACATTCTGTTCGCTTATAGTAAGTTCGCCATTCTGATATTTACCAATAAGTTCTTTCTTTTTATCAAGTTCATCTTGAAGAGCGACGGCGACAGATACGAAAGCCAAAACAGCGATGGAGTCGGAAGCTTTTTGCCCGTGTTCCCTTTCAATTAAACTTAAGAAACCGAGTGGTGATTTTGATACACAAATCATATAAATAACTGCATCCCACCATCTATGATCTTTAATTATTTCCAACTGTTGTTCGTGGGGTAAATTATGCCATATTCTTCCCAATTCGATACCAGAAAAAAAGTCGAGTAAAAGGCGATGCCGAAATTCAAAATATATTAATTCATCTTGTTGGAGAAAATTTAATCCGGTGTGTAAAAAAAACTTTTCTAATTGATAACCTAATAGACCGGTGATAGATGCGGTCCCTAAAAAATCGTCAGGAGATGAAGAAATCTCGATGCCTTCAACAAGCATTTTGTTCTTAAAATCCATTATTATCCGTCTTGCCTCAGGTAAAGGCATAGAGGGGTGTGGCAATTTATTGTTTACAACTGCTTCTTGAAGAACAAGTGCGAGATGAGAAAGAACTTTTATTGTATACTCAGAAAATTGGACAGGCCTCCAACGATATCTCCCTCCGTTATCCTGGGGAATATTATTAATCAATTCATTAATACGGGTCAGTAAGGTTTGCCCTCGATTAGGATTAAATACCCCTCTATCAGTTAGAAATGATAAATATAATGGATTGCGCCCCGGGGAAGATTCTTCTAGCCACCCTGAATCCCTAAGTTGTGACATTAGTTGATCTACGTCTTCAATTTTCAACTTATTCCGCTTAGTTAGAAAATCACGTACAGCGCTATCGGTTAATGGATTTATCCGTATTTCTATATCACTAATGAAATTTACAATTGTATTATCGTAAGATCGTCGGATAAAAAGAATACTATTAGCCGAACTATACTTGTTTGCCTTTAGCTGATCTAAAAGTTTAGATAGCCGTAAGTAGTACTCCTCTTTCAGATTATCTAGCCCATCAAAAATTAAGATAATCTTACCTTTGATTAGATATTTGTTTAAAACATTGACAAGTTCGGGGCCAGAAGTTGCGACAGATAAGCTCCATAAATCCTGTACATTTTTTTCAAATGTGGAAGACCAAGTGTCTCCTATCAAGGATGGATTAGCAATATAGACTGGTATAAGTGGTGAAAACTTAACCGATCTTAATGATCTTTGAGCAATTTCATGCACAACCACTTTTGCCGAAAAGGATTTTCCTGAGCCAGGGTCTCCAGTTAGGCTTATCTTCTTATTGGTTTCCTGTAGCAATGTTGCCACTGGTACTATTAAGCTATCCGCAGAATGATGCAATTTATTCTCAGTAGATTGGATAACAACAGAAATTGGGATATATGCTAGCCGATTTTGCGAGGTATTCCTTATCGCTTGTAATAAATATATTCGTGACCACCAAATGTTCGCTAACGGTACAGGACCGTTATGATCAATCCAAAATAAAGTAAGCCATAAGAGCACAGCAAACATTATTGGCAAAAAACCTTTGGGGAGATTTGATTGCACTAGAACACGAAACTCGTCGAGAACAGGCTCCACAAAGATCCAGAACAAAAATGCCAGAACTGCATAAGCAAAATAGCGCAGGTATTTAATCATTAGATGCATTTCCTGTTTTGCAAATCTTTATGTTGGTTATCCTAATGAGCATTAGACCTCTGCAAAAAACGGCTGGGTGAGATAAAGATTTATATATCATTGCAGCTATTATTATTGAAGTTGTTAGGCAAGCCCGAAGATGAGAGTTTACATCGCTTATGTAGAAAAAAACCGTACAGAGGACTTCATTTTACAGCAAAGAAGATCGTCCTTGTCTGATTTTGATAACTCTAACTCTTGGCAGGGAAATCTCTCATCAATTGTAATAAGACACCCTTCATGTAACTGTTTTTACCACACATCTCAGGGATAATACTTCTTAATAATGAACTTCTCAGAGTTTTGTGGTTCCGCTCACTATCGAATTCTGCATATGTCAAAACACAGAAGACAGGAATAAATTGATGAGTCATATTCATAAGGGGTCTTAACAAAGCATAGTCGTTATAAGAACTTCTTTTGGCATTTTGAGCCAATATTTGTTTTTTTAGTCTCCACCAACATGATCCCATTTCAACCAGCAGTCTCAAGTTAGCCTTGTCCCCGATCCCATTTACGGTTAATAAAGAAGGCGCTAGAACCTGTTATGTACTTTGGAAAATGTATGAATCTCGTTCAAAAATCTGCCCAAAGTGGATATGTACGCCCGCAAAACTTACTTCAAACGAAGTCTTTTGCCCAACATAACGACAAGAATCTACACAAATCATAGTTCATAATGGGCTCTAGGCGCCGAACCAGTTATATTCATAACCGAAGTGGTGCTTTGGATTAGTTAATAATTCATAAACTGCAGCATCGCTTCCTATAAAACTCTCCGAATCAAGTTCGTATTCAATAATTTCATGAAATGATAAAAAGCAATGCGATCTGGTGTTTAGTTCAAATCAAATACAATTCTTAATATGCATAATTAATTTCCTGCGAATGAATTTCTGTTTCTCGAAATATTCAAACTCTATAACGTACAAAGTAAAAAAATTTCCGCAGTTCACAATTTTAAAAAGCGTATTTTGAGTACTTGCTTCGATGCACAAGATAACTTTTTGATAGCAATCAATAAAATCATATTTCACATAAACAACCAGACTAACTCAACTATAAAACACCTTTTGTTGGTCATGGTATCCAATAAGTTTTGGAAGACAATAGAGCTAAATAATTTATTAGTGGCTTGATCGTTTTGAAGAACATGCATCTACATGGCACAATTATACAAAAGCTTAATTACGGCGGCGCTTGCGTTTTCCAAGATTGCCCGATTCAACAGCTTTTTCTATTGTTTCAACAGGCTTCTTTTTTGCTTCATCCAGGAAAGTATCTAATTTATATGGCGCAATATTGAAAATGCGACTTACCACCTGGCTGCGGATGTCAGATAACAGTTGTTGAAACAATTCTGAGGCCCTACTCTTATACTGCACCAATGGGTCGCGTTGGGCATATGCTTCTAAACCGATAGAAATGCGCAACGATTCAATATGTGTTAAGTAATCTACCCATAGTCCAGTGATGGAACTCAATATAAGTTGGCGGCGAACTTCATTTAGCGCATAACGTCCTATATTTTCAATCAACAACTGACGATCTTTTTCACTTAGATTTTTCTCTACTTCATCCAGTCTCTTCTCACCAAAAGCATTCCTTGCAGGATACCCAAAATCTGCTAATTGTTGGGCACCGAATGAAAGGCTACGATTATATTCATTTTGGCCCCAAGCATTTTGTTGAGATTGTTCAGCGCGCTTCAAATGGTTTAAAACCTTATCAACAAGAAAATCTAGTTCATGATTTTTTATTAAATCAGTTGCTATAAAACCATAATTGAAATGTTGATATGCCAAGTTTTCTTGTTTGTGAGTACGTGGATTATATATTTTGCGCACCCCAGTGGAAAGTGAGATAAGCAGTTGCAAGACAATATCATCATTGATTTCATTCACCTTATTAGCAACAGATTCAATTTTCGAGGCAATTAAGCCATCTTCGCCGACCAGCCGTTCGCGCTGACGGTCGAGCACGGCCCGCGAAGCAGACAGGA
>CAZGUM010000257.1:0-4894 GCA_964529085.1 uncultured Methylomonas sp.
CGGATTGATACCGCATAAAGGTTTTGAAGACGCAAAAACCTTGGAGCAAGACAGATTAATCTCATCCAAGATCAACCAATACACTAAGTACGTAGCACCGTCCGAAGCACAACATCTCGACATTACCGAAGAACTGGAACATACCGTCAAATCCGGCGAAAACCTATCCAGCATTTTCTCAGCCTTAAATCTTAGCCGAGAAGACTTACACAAAATCATCCACGCCAACGCCACCGGCAAGCAGTTCGCCGATGTCGAACCTGGCCAAGACGTTGTCGCCACCCTGAATGCGTCAGGCGAACTGGAACAACTGACTTACAGCAAAAACCCATTCGAAACTTTGATAGCCACGCGGCACGATGACGATTTTGACGTTGAATTACTAAGCAAAAAAGTCGATTACCAAGTCGCCAGCAGCAAAGGCACCATTGATTCTTCGCTATTCGAAGACGGCAAGGAGGCAGGCCTACCGGAAAAGCTAATCATGAAACTGGCTGACATTTTTGCCTGGGACATCGATTTCGCACTTAATTTAAGAGATGGCGATCAATTTACGGTGGTCTATGAAAAATTGTTTGTGGACGGCAAAGAATTCGACACCGGCGAAATCCTGTCAGTCGAATTTATCAATCAAGGCAAAACTTATACCGCAGTACGCTTTGAAGATAATCAAGGCAACACCGGTTATTACACGCCGGAAGGCAACGGTTTACGCAAAGCCTTCCTACAAACCCCGATGGACTTCGCCAAAATCAGCTCGCACTTTGATTTGCACCGCAAGCATCCAATTCTAAATACCATCCGGGCCCATAAAGGCGTCGATTATTCAGCAGCCATCGGCACACCAGTTAAAACCACCGGCGACGGAAAAATCGTATTCCGCGGCGTGAAAAACGGTTACGGCAATGTCGTAGAAATCGAACACGGCCAAAAATATTCGACGCTATACGCCCACTTGTCCGGCTTCAAATCCGGCCAAAAACTTGGCAGCGCTATTAAGCAAGGAGATGTCATTGGTTACGTCGGCAAAACCGGCTTGGCAACGGGCCCGCATTTGCATTATGAATTCCGCATTGGCGGCGAACACGTCAACCCGGTTAGCGCCAAAATACCGCGCTCGATGCCGATGGACAACGCTCTGTTGGCTAAATTCAAGGCACAAACCCAGCCGTTCATAGCGCAACTAAAACAAGCCAAAGGCGACGCCTTGGTCGCTCAAAACTAAAGCGGTGTCAGAACTTTATATAGGTTTAATGTCGGGAACCAGCACTGATGGTATCGATGCTGGTCTCGTCGATTTTAGCGACGGCAACGTACAACTTGTCGCCTTTCATTACCAACCGTTTTCCGCCGAACTCCGGCAAAAAATTCACAACCTAAGTCAACCGAATCAACCCGTCCTGTTAACGGATTACGGTTCGCTCGACAGCCAACTCGGCCACTTGTTCGCTGAAACTGCATTAACTTTACTCAATAAAGCCAACATCCCGGCGAGCGCAATCAAAGCCATCGGCAGCCATGGTCAAACCGTTTATCATGCACCGGGAACAGCCAATGGCTTCTCGCTGCAAATCGGCGATCCGAACCGCATCGCCGAAATAACCGGCATCACCACAGTCGCCGACTTCCGCCGCCGCGACATAGCCGCCGATGGCCAAGGTGCCCCGCTGGTACCAGCCTTTCATCAAGCGGTTTTTAGCGATGTCACGCAATCCAGGGTAGTCGTCAATATTGGCGGTATTGCCAACATAACGGTATTGAACGATAAACCGGTCATCGGCTTCGATACCGGCCCCGGCAATGGCTTGATGGACTGGTGGTGCCAAGAACAGTGCAAGCAGCCTTATGACCGCAATGGCGACTGGGCAGCCAAGGGCAAACCGCATCCAGCCCTGCTCGATGCTTTAAAAGACGACAACTATTTCCGACTAGCTCCGCCGAAAAGTACCGGCAAAGAATATTTTTCGCCAATCTGGTTAAAACAAAAGCTCAGTTTATTCGCCAGTCTCAAGGCAGAAGACATTCAGGCCACACTCTGCCAATTCACCGCCGACACCATCACCAACGCCATTCGCCAATATGCACCCGACACACTGCAAACATTAGTCTGCGGCGGTGGCGCGCATAACGGCCAATTGATGACTCTTTTGCGAAAACGCCTGAATATGCCGGCAATTTCGACAGCAGAACTGGGAATCGATCCCGACCATGTCGAAGCAATTGCGTTTGCCTGGCTGGCAAGGCAAACCTTAAACAATTTGCCGGGAAATATGTGTAGCGTCACGGGCGCAACGACGCCCGTGGTTTTAGGTGGGATTTATCCGGGTAAAAACAGTTTAAGCTGAGAAAGATGAGCCGCAACCGCAGGTCGTCGTCGCGTTTGGATTGCGAATTACGAATTGCGCACCAGACAAGTCTTCCTTGTAATCGATTTCGGCACCGCTGAGGTACTGAATACTCATCGAATCGATCAGCACCGTTACCCCGTCTTTGACGATTTGCGTATCGTCGTCGTTCACTTCTTCGTCAAAGGTAAAACCGTACTGAAAGCCGGAACAGCCGCCGCCGCTAATATAGACTCTGAGCTTAAGATTATCGTTACCCTCTTCCTGAATTAAACCCGCAACTTTATGAGCGGCGCTGTCGGTAAACACAATAGGATCGGACATATAAAACTCTATAAGCAATTGAAAGATTGAATGATTATGACTATACCTAGTAATTCAGTCAAGAATTATCAAATATAAATCCCAGACTTCCCGCCAAAGCCCAATCAAAGCAACAACTCCCCGAATATTTGCGACTAACCGACTGGAACTTTATCGCAATTCGCCTAAAATCAGAGCTAATCGACAGCTTAAAACCCCACTTGAAACCGCTCGCCAAGGAGGCTCGCCATGCTCGTCACCTTCCTCAGACACGCCACCGCCGAAGATAGCAGTTTATCTGTTCCCGATGCGGATAGAGCCTTGATCGACAAAGGCGAAAAACAGGTGAAACGTTTGGCAGCGTTTTGTTTAGCCAATGGATTGATTCCTGGATCGATTTATTGCAGTCCGCTGTTACGCGCCCAACAGACCGCAAGAATCCTCAACCAACGCCTGCCGGACAGCCCAGCCCCACAAACCGTCGATTGGCTGGGGATCGACACTTCAGCCCCCACTTTGCTTACCGAACTTGCCAGACTAGCCGAGCAAGGCCTGGACGATGTTTGGCTGGTGGGCCACGAACCGGACTTCTCGGTTACCATTTCCCGTTTGTTAGGCACCGTTCCCGACAACATTGTCATCAAAAAAGCCTCTCTAACTCGCCTGGATGTCGATTTGTCGGATCGAGCTTCGGCTAAATTACTATGGAGCATCCCCTGCTCGTTGATGCGCTAAGGCCCTGTCCTTCCAAATTTCAAACCAATTGTTCGACCAGCCCCTTCAGTGCTGCCAGGGTTTCGGCATCGGTAACAGACTCCGCAATTCGCGCATGAAATTTCTCCGCATAGCGCGTGGATGCCAAACCGCCCTTAACCAAACCAAAGTCCTGAACAAAGCTATCGATTTACCGCCAGTCGTCGCCGGTCAATATAGCCTTTTCCGTAGCAGAAGCCATCCTGGTCCAGCCATCAATGTCCCCGGCAAATTTTTTGTAAATAGCAATTTTTTCCGGATTAATCATTGCTCATCTCAGACTGCGCAAAACACTCTAAGCAAAGATCTCTTCGTCCGCCAGATAACAGCCCGGATCCTCGACCCAAAAATCGCCAGTCATTTGCTGAGCACGCACGCGCGTATTGCCGTTGCAAATACTTTGATAATGACAATCGCCACAGCGCCCTTTTAGCGGCCGGGGCGAAGCCTTCAATCCTGCCATGAGCGGATCGGTAATGTCCGGCCAGATTTCAGAGAACGGTCTTTTGCGGACGTTGCCCAAGCCGTAATGCCACCAGAACGTGTCGGGATGGACATTGCCCAGATTATCAATATTGGCAACATTGACGCCTGAGGCATTGCCGCCCCATTGCTGCAATTTGCTCTGAATATGCTCCGCTTGCTCGGGGAAGTGACGCTTAACCCAATGCAGAAAATACACCGCATCAGCATCGTTATTGCCGGTCACCACCTCGCGATGCAAGCCTTGTTGTTCCCAGCTTAACGATTTTTCGAACAAGCTATCCATCACCTTGCGGGTTAATTGAAACTCGGCGTCGTCCTTGCGGTTCTTGTTGCCACGACCACCGTAATTCAAATGCGATAGGTAGAACTTGTCTATGTCTTCGTCGTCCATCAATTGCAACAGACCTTCGAAATCGTGCGCGTTGTCTTGGGTCAGCGTAAACCTGACGCCGGCTTTGATGTTGTGTTCCCGGCATAGACGTATACCGGCCAACGACGCCTCAAACGAACCTTGCTTCTGACGGAATGAGTCATGAGTCTGACCAATGCCATCCAGGCTGACACCAATGTATTGATAGTCGATGGCGGCGATTTGCTCGATGTTGGTGTGATCAATCAGCGTGCCATTGCTGGACAAGGCCACGTAAAAGCCCATGTCGCGGGCTCGCTGCGAGATGGCAAAAATATCCGGGTGCAGCAGCGGCTCACCGCCGGACAGGATCAACACCGGCACTTTGAAAGCCTTCAGGTCGTCCATCACCGTGTAAATTTCCGGCGTGCTCAATTCGCCGGGGAAATTGATGTCGGCCGACGTGGTGTAGCAGTGTTTGCAGGTTAAATTACAACGGCGGATCAGGTTCCAGATCACTACTGGCCCGGAAGGTTTGCGCGGCGCGGTCAATGGAGTCGGATCCAGTAGTTCGCGCATGTATTGGCTCAGTCTGAACATACTCTATCCTCCGATTCGCAAACCGGTCTTTTTTAGAATTTTGGTGCTGTAAAGCACC
>CAZGUM010000258.1:0-4886 GCA_964529085.1 uncultured Methylomonas sp.
AGCGAGGATTGCTTTTCAAGGCTTGCCGGATGAACAGCGCCAAAATAAATGCGCAGGTGGCGCGCGCTAAACCGGCCTGGAATTGCACGGTCTGGAAAAACGCCGGAAATGGCGATTTACCCAAGGTCACGGCCATCAGCCAGATTTTCAGGCCGATTTTTGATAACTGGGTAATGACCAGGGCCTTGCTGCCGAAATGGATCAGGTTGACGGTTTTGGTCAACAAGGCGGAGTTATACAGCGCCTCTTCATGCCAGGGGCGCAGTACGAACAGGCCCCACAGCAAGCCACCGATGGTGATGGAATAGAAGGTGAGATCGACGCCGCCTATCAATGAGTCTAGATAATTTGCAATGCCTTCCATGCGGATCACTTAGCCTGTTTAACGAAAAAACGCAGCAGGTCTTCGCTGAGATGACCGTCAGCTGCAAATATTTTTAATTTGATCGCGTATTCTCCCGGCTCCAGGGCAGGCAGATGCAGCAATACTTGCCCGGGCTTTTCGCCTGGCGTGGCGGTAATGGTTTGCATTTTATCGCCGGCGCTAACCAGAAATACTTCTGATAAATCCAGTTCCACTTTGGAATTGAACGATAGCTCCACTTGGCTGGCCAAGTTGACCGGCACAGGGTTGAGTTTTAGAGAATTATGCGTGACGACTGCGTGGCCGAAAGCGGTGTTACTGACAATCAGTGCCAGTGCGAGCAGAGCGGGTTTGCAAAAATTCATGTATGGCACCTTATTTTTTGTTTTTCAGAGCGTGACCGGCCAGGTTTTTACCCAGCGTCCAGATCGAACCGGTGACGTTATGCGTATCCGCGATGGTTTTTTCCACGGAATTGACAATCCAGTCGCGATCTTTTTGCGTCAACGTCAGCGGCGGTAAAAATTTGACCACGTTCATGCCGTGGCCGGCCACTTGCGCCAGTACCCGGTGCTCCTTGAATAGCGGGATCAGGATCATCTGGCAGAACAGGCCTTTGTTGGCCGCTTCCAGCATGGCCCAAGCAGCCTTTAACCCTAAGCTTTTTGGCGACTGGAATTCGATCGCAATCATAGAGCCTTTGCCGCGCGCCTCTTTCAGAAATTCGTATTTCGGCGCCATGGCGTTGATGGTACTGATGATGTCTTCGCCAACCTTGGCGCTGTTTTCGACCAGTTTTTCTTCATGCACCACATGCAAGGCAGACAGGCCCGCAGCCATCGCCATATTGTTTTTCGAGAAGGTCGAGCCATGCACGACGGCTCTGTCCATCCGATTGAATACGGTGTCCATGATGTGAGTGGTCATTGCGACGCCGCCAACGGGTATGAAACCGCCGGACAAGGCTTTCGCCATCAAAATCATGTCCGGTTTAACGCCCCAGTGCTCTATGGCCCAGAATTTTCCTGTGCGACCGATACCGGTTTGAATTTCGTCGGCTACGAACAAGGTGCCGTACTTTTTGCACAAGCGTTCCACTTCCGGCAGGTAGTTATCGTCTGGAATGTTGACGCCTTTGCCTTGGATGGGTTCGACAATGAACGCCGCCACGTCTTTGCTGCTCAAGGCTTGTTCCAGTGCCGCCAGGTCGTTGAATGGCACCGAAGTGCATTCCGGCAACAGCGGGCCGAAGCCTTCGCGGAAGATGTGTTCGCCGGTCAGTGATAGCGAGCCCATGGTCAAACCATGATAGCCGTGTTCACAATGCACGATGCGCGAGCGTTTGGTCGTGTAACGGGCGAATTTGATCGCTGCTTCGACGGCTTCGGTGCCGGAGTTGCAGAAAAACATTTTTTCCAGATTATCCGGGCAGGTGGCCAGTATTTCCTTGGCCAGCAGGCCGCTCAACAGGGAAACATCCATCTGCACCAGGCTGGGCAATTCCAGGGTAAGGGTTTCCTGCAGGGCGTTAATGATGGTCGGATGGTTGCGGCCCATCGCAAATACGCCAAAGCCGCTCAGTAAATCGAGATATTCGTTACCGTCTTCGTCGTAAAGATATTGGCCGATTGCTTTTTTATAATTTCTGTCGTAACCGATGGTGCGTAAAACTCGCACCATCTGGTTGTTTAGATAATGCTCATGCAGGTCGAATTTCTCGTCGAAATGCTGAGTAAAAAGATCGGCAATGCTAAAAGACATGTAATACCTCGTAAATGCTTGGTTTATTCCCGGGTTGCGCTATATATCCCGATTGCTAACCCGTCGATAATTCTCTGGTCTGTACTAAAAAGCGCTGATTTCGTTAAGTTGTTTAGCGATAGTTTTCAGGGTTTTTTGCGCGGCATGGAAGTGCAAACCTAGTTTGATCAAACCGGACGCTTCCCAGGGGTGGGTTAGCAAAAAACGCAATAGTTTGCTGAGCTCTACCTCGCCTTGGCTGTTTAAGGCTTGCGTCACCGCTTGCGGTAAATCCATGCCAACCGGGTCGGCAATCGTGCGAATTGCTAGGCAAGGCAAGTTCGATTGCTCGGCGACTTTGGCCATAGCGCAGCTTTCCATGTCCAACGCAATTGCGCCGGTTTGCCGGTAAATTTGTTGTTTATCGCTACTGTTGCTGACGATATGGCTGCTTTCCGCTAATTTTCCGTTGGAAATCGGAAACTGTTTATCCAACAACTGATGCAAATGCTTGCGCCAGCGGGGGTCGGTGTCGAACACGCGCTGTTGCTCCGATAAAAGTTGCTCCGCCAACATGAGGTCGCCAGGCTTTAACTGCGGCGATAAGGCTGCCGCGCAACCCCAGCTGATTAATTTTTTGGCGCCGTTGGCAATTAATAAGTGCGTGGCTCGTTCTGCATTGGCTGGGCCGGCTCCGGCAAACGCCAACAAAATATTGTCGGCTAGGCTAACACAATCACCCTGAGCCAGTTTGCGGCTGGTCAGGGTGGAGAGCTCTTCCGGTAGCGCAACAAGAATTCCTATGGTCACTGCTTGGCTAATTCGTTACGGTATCTGGCCAAAGCCCACAATGGGAAGAACTTGTCATAGCCGTGATATTTCAAATAAAACACCTTGGGAAAGCCTGGGGCAGTAAAGCAGGGGTCGTTCCAAACGCCATCCGCCTGTTGACTGCGCAGCAGGAAGTCGATGCCGGCTTTGACTTCGGGGCTATGAACTTCGCCCGCGGCGATCAAACCAAGCACGGCCCAGGCGGTTTGGAATGCGGTGCTGAAATGGTAGCGGCCACGGAATTTTTTGTCGTCGTGATAGCTCAGATTGTCTTCGCCCCAGCCGCCGTCTTCGCGTTGTACGCTTTTCAGCCATGCCGCTGCTTTGGTGTACATTGGGTCTGTTTTCGGCACATTGGTTTGTTCCAGGCCCAGCAAGGCAGACCAGGTGCCGTAAATGTAATTGGTGCCCCAGCGGCCGAACCAGGAGCCGTCGGCTTCCTGATCGCCCCGTATGTAGTCGATAGTGCGTTGCAGCGCCGGTAAATATTCGTCGTGATCTTTCGCAACCCGGGCCATCAACATCGCGCAGCGGGCGCTGACGTCTACAGTTGGAGGGTCGAGCAGGGCGCCGTGGTCGGCGAATGGAATTTCGTTCAAATAATAATAGGTATTGTCCACATCGAAGGCGCCGTAGCCGCCGTTTTGCGATTGCATGCCGACGATCCAGCGCGTCGCTCTGTGGATGGATTCGTCTAGTTCAGGCAGATTGGAATCGGCCATGGCAAAGCCCACTACCGCGGTGTCGTCGACATCGGGATAATGCGGATTGGCGAATTGAAACGCCCAGCCGCCGCCGGCCAGGTTGGGGCGGCGTACTCGCCAGTCGCCAGGTTCGTCGGACAATTGTACGCTTTTCAGCCAGTCGTAAGCATGAGTCAAGCTGGCTGCATTACCGGCTTTGTCGGATTCTTGCAGCGCCAGTGCCGCCAGTGCGGTATCCCAAACCGGGGACAGGCAGGGTTGGCAATAGGCGTGGTCATCCTTGATCACCAATAGTTTGTCGATGGACTGGCGAGCGATCAAGACATTAGGGTGATCGGCCGGGAAGCCCAGCAGCAGCATGGCTTGGTAGGCATTGACCATGGCTGGAAAAATTCCGCCGAGGCCGTCTTCGCCGTTCAAACGCTCGGTAAACCAATCGACGGCTTTTTGGATAGCATGCTCGCGCACGCGTTGCGGAATCAATGGCTGGGTGATGCGGCCAAACTTATCCAAGCCCAGGAAAAATTTGTTGAGCAGGGTCCGTTCTGGAAAATAATGTTTTTCATCGTCCGGGTGAACCACGAACAATTCCAATACATTGACTTTATGCGGGTTTTTAGCTTTGGCCTTTAAAGTGCACATGATGAACAGCGGTACCATCACCGTGCGCGACCAATAAGACACTTTGTCTAGGTGGAACGGAAACCAGCTGGGCAGCAGCATGATTTCCACCGGGATATAAGGTACGCCGCGCCATGGCAATTGTTCGAAAATCGCCAGCGCAATGCGAGTGAAGACGTTGGCGCGTGCGGCGCCGCCTTGACTGAGTATCCATTCCCGCAGTTTGACCATGTGCGGCGCGTCTATGGAGTCGCCGGCCATTTTTAGTGCGTAATAAGCTTTGACGCTGCCGCTGATGTCGCCGGGGCCGCCGGTAAATAGCGGATAACTGCCGTCTTCTGCCTGACGGCTGCGCAGGTAAACGGCAATTTTGGCTTGCAGATCTTCGTTAATATCGTCCAGATAATGCATCATCATGATGTATTCGGACGGAATGGTGCAGTCGGCTTCCAGTTCAAATACCCAGTAACCCTCGGGGTTTTGCAAGCTCAATAATTTAGCTTGGGCGCGTTCTATAGCTGCATTGAGTAAACCAAGGCCGGCTTTGCTGTTGCTGGAGTTGTTTGTGTCGTGGCTGCTGGTATCTATATGGGCTTCAGTAAACATAGTGATTCCTTATTGTCCAG
>CAZGUM010000259.1:0-4877 GCA_964529085.1 uncultured Methylomonas sp.
TTGATCATTTGCAGCGGCACATGGCCGGGGCCTTCGATCATGGTTTGCACGTCGTGTTTCCAGGCGACTTGAGTCAACTCACCTAAGGTCTCTAACTCGCCGAACTGCGCAGCGTCATTGGCATCGTAAATCGAGCCTGGACGCAAACCGTCTCCGAGCGAGAACGATACGTCGTAGGCTTTCATGATTTCGCAAATTTCCTCGAAATTGGTATAGAGGAAACTTTCAGTGTGGTGCGCCAGACACCATTTGGCCATGATGGAACCGCCGCGCGAAACGATGCCGGTCAGGCGTTTGGCAGTCAAAGGTACGTGATGCAAGCGCACGCCGGCATGGATAGTAAAATAATCGACGCCCTGCTCAGCCTGTTCGATCAGCGTGTCGCGGAAGATTTCCCAGGTCAGCTCTTCGGCTTTGCCATCGACTTTTTCCAGTGCTTGGTAAATCGGCACGGTACCGATAGGCACCGGCGAGTTGCGTAGAATCCATTCCCGGGTTTCGTGGATGTTTTTACCGGTGGACAAATCCATGATGGTATCGGCGCCCCAACGAATCCCCCACAGCATTTTTTCGACTTCTTCTTCGATGGAAGACGTCACAGCCGAGTTACCCAGATTGCCGTTGATCTTAACCAGGAAGTTGCGGCCGATAATCATCGGCTCCAATTCGGGATGATTAATATTGGCAGGGATAATGGCGCGGCCACGGGCTACTTCTGAGCGAACAAATTCCGGCGTAATAAACGATTGAATGTTGGCGCCGTAGGAAAAACCGGGGTGCTGGCCTTGGTAACGATCGCGCATCGCTTCCAGGTTTTGGTTCTCACGAATGGCAATGTATTCCATCTCCGGTGTGATGATGCCTTTACGGGCATAATGCATTTGGGAAACATTGTGACCGGCCTTGGCGCGGCGGGGGCTTCGAGTCAGTTCGAAGCGCAAGTGCGCGGTTTTAGGATCGTGCAAACGCTCGTGTCCGTATTTGGACGTCGGGCCATTCAGCAATTCCGTATCGCCGCGCTCGGCTATCCAATTGCCACGTATCGAACCCAGTCCTTTGTGCAAGTTCACATCCACATTCGGATCGGTGTACACACCGGAAGTATCGTAAACATAAATCGGTGGATTTTTTTCCGCGCCAAAGTGGGCAGGCGTGTCCGACATGCTGATTTTACGCATTGGTACTTGAATATCCGCGCGACTGCCCTGGATATAAATTTTCTCGGATGCGGGGTAGGAATCGATTCTTACGCTACTACCCGTGTCGGTAGTAATCTCATTGCGGACAGCGCTCATGCTTATCTCCAAAATCTCAATAAATCGCAAGCGCAGGGAAGATAGGGCTTTCCTACGCCGGTGTTAACCGGTTCAGGTTCGAAGGGTTTTTCTCAGCTTTCCGGGCTTGCATACAGCGGAAAGCACCCCTAGCCTTTCAGGTGACTTGCTAAGTTAAATGATAATCGAGCCAATTGCAAGCGCGGCGCCTAGACCTTTGCCCATAAAAAGCTTATAAAACAATAGGTTTTATAAGCTTGCCGCCTATTGCTCCGGCTATTGTTATCATTAGGCAACTATCTCCACTTCGAACACACCGCTTGCCAATGAATGAACCACTGCAATTCAGCCAGTTGGATCTAGGATTTGCCCATTTCCTGAGCGATCGCTGCCCTCTTCGCGGCCTACAAAAAAACCGCTTCGAAGAATTGTTGCGGCAATTATCCTCTCGGCAAGCCTCGGGTCACAGCTGTATTGCGGTTTCGAACGACGACCAAGACCTGTTAATGGCATCGGGTTTTGCTTCCCACAATCAAGTCACGCCACTCATCGTCGAGGCCGGGCGCCTGTATTTACACCGTTATTGGCAGTACGAACAACGCCTGTCCGAACAACTCAAAGCCTTGTCTCGGAGAAGTTTTTGCGTTGCGAATTTGGAAAACAGGCTAAACCACTATTTCCCAAGCGAAGACGGCGAAATCGATTGGCAGAGACAGGCCGCAAAATGCGCGGCCAGCCAAGCATTAACCATTATTAGCGGCGGCCCCGGCACGGGCAAAACGACTACAGTTCTGAAGATACTTGCCTTACTGCTGGAAACAACAGAGCAACCCTTACACATCGCTCTGACGGCTCCCACCGGCAAAGCCGCAATGCGTCTACAGGAATCGATAGCCGGCAACAAAATGCACTTACCCTGCTCTGCGAAGTTGAAAGCCCAAATACCGGAAAAGGCCGCCACACTACACCGCTTGCTCGGCGCCATGCCGCCTTCACCGTATTTCAAACATAATGCCGACAGCCCATTGCCCTATGACGTAACGGTCATCGACGAAACCTCAATGGTCGATCTGGCCTTGATGAGCAAGCTGGTAGATGCACTAAAGCCCGGCTCGCGGCTAATTTTGCTAGGAGACAAAGACCAGCTGGCATCGGTCGAATCAGGGTCAGTATTAGCGGATTTGTGCGGCGGCTTACCGGAACAGACTATCGAACTGCAAAAGTCACATCGGTTTCACGGGCAAATTAAAACATTGGCCGACGCCGTCAACCAGCAGCAAGCCGAACGAGCTTGGCAATTATTACAAGATCGCAGCCGACCAGCTCATCTGCTTACGGAGGAGCCGATCGAATTTATCGTCGAAAACTATTTGGCGTATTTAGGCTTGGTAGCCGGTGGCGCCGATTTTTCGAGCATATTCACCGCCTTTAACCGCTTCCAAGTACTGTGCGCCAATCAACGCGGCCCGCATTCGGTGGCCGACATCAACCACCGCGTCGAGCAAACGTTGATAAAACGCAACAAGATCAAATCCGGCAACGCTTGGTACGAAGGCCGCCCCGTCATGATTAGCGCCAACCATAGCGGCCTACAACTCTACAACGGCGATATAGGCCTGTGCCTGGGCGATGCGGAAAGCGACGGCCAATTACGGGTATTTTTTTCGCGCGGCGCCGACGGCGTCAAAAAACTGCGGCCGGGCAGGCTACCCGCCTGTGAAACAGTATTCGCAATGACTATCCACAAAAGCCAAGGATCGGAATTCGAAAATGTGCTGCTTATGCTGCCCGATAAAGTTAATCCGGTACTTAGCAAAGAACTAATTTACACCGGCATCACCCGCGCCAGAACAACAATCGCCATAGCTGCCAATCAAGCGGTATTTACCGCAACCGTTAATCAAAAGGTATCGCGCGACAGCGGCTTAGCCGGCAAATTGATAGCATCGAGCAAGGAATAACAGAATGGCATCCATAAAGAAACGCGGCAAACAGCTAATAGCCGATATAGAAAAATCGGCAAATCAACTGGCCATACTGACCAGCGACCTGAGCTTGCTGAAAAACATTTACGATTTGGCTCGAAGCGTACAAGAAAACATAGCTTCATTGAACAACGAACTGACGGATTTAAAGAAAGCGGAATATAGCGCCGGACTGGCAGATTCGAAAGCCTTGGCCGCTTTGGACGAATTAATCGACAATGACGCCATTAGCGCGCTGGAACAACGTCTATTTGCCGTCCAACCCGACCAGGAAAATAGCGAAACAGGCGATTTTTTACAGCAGATACTGGAAAAAATCGAAAAACTTTACACGCCGCTACTGGAATCTTTACAGCAATTGACTGCTTTGCCGGATGAAGAATAATTAATGACTGCGCTGCACCGAGAAACGCGCCAGTTCTTCAAGCGCCTGTTTGTATTCCGAGTCGGGCAGACACTGTAAGGCGGCTATTGCCTGGGCCGCTGCACGGTCTGCGCATTGTTCGGTATATTCAATGGCATTGGTGGCTTTTACCACCTCATATACCTCGTTAAAAGCCTCGCGCGAACCCTGCCTAATCGCATCGACGACAATTTTGGCTTGCTGCTCGCTACCGTGCTGAATGGCGTAAATCAACGGCAGGGTCGGCTTACCTTCCGCCAAATCGTCGCCAAGGTTTTTACCGAGTTCTGCGCTATTGGCTTTGTAATCCAGAGCATCATCGATTAATTGAAATGCCACACCTAGCTGCTGCCCATAAACAGCCAAAGCCTCTTCCGTCGCCGCATCGGTTGCGGAAATGACCGCCGCCAAGCGGGTAGCCGTACTGAATAGTATTGCGGTTTTACGGGCAATCACCTCCAAATACTTATCCTCGCTGGTTTCCGGATTATTGCAATTCAATAACTGCAGTACCTCGCCTTCGGCGATTGCCGTCGTGGTTTTGGACATAATTGCCATTACCCGCATATTGTCGGTCCGTACCATCATTTCAAAAGCACTGGAATACAGGTAATCACCGACCAACACACTGGCGGCATTGCCCCAGACCGCATTCGCGGATTCCTTACCGCGCCGTAAAGCGGATTCGTCTACCACATCGTCGTGCAGCAATGTTGCTGTATGAATAAATTCAATCACAGCAGCCAAAATAAGATGATGATCATCAACTTTGCCAAGGGCTTTTGCAGCCAACAACAGCAACATCGGCCGCAGCCTTTTACCGCCATTGCCAATAATGTAATGACCAATTTGGTTAATCAGCACAACATCGGAACTGAGTTCGTCAAGAATTAACCGGTCAACAGCTTGAGTTTCCGCGCTGGTTAAATTTTTGATCGAATCAAAGTCTATAGTGACTGAAGCTGGCGTTAAAACTTTAGCTATCATGAATGTTGTGAACTTGTCGCCCGGTAGCGTATAACGTGAATAACCGATCATGCTATGAATAATACCGGATAGTGTCAAGAGTACTTCCTGCAATCGCTTATTGGTCGATTGTTTCCAATCCGAATTTAAGATTGACTACATTCAATTTTAAAAATATAATCCTCTGTTCACTTTTAACAGATTATGCTTGATGGAGCTTACGCTGATGTATGCGGTAATTCAAACAGG
>CAZGUM010000260.1:0-4872 GCA_964529085.1 uncultured Methylomonas sp.
GCGAGCTGATGCCCGACGAAGCCTGGCAGCAAGTCAACGAAATGTATCTGTATGCCAACAATAATCTGGACAGCCTGTCCAATCGCCGGGGTAGAGCGCTGTTTTTACAGGAAATCATGGCCGGTTGCCAACGCTTTACCGGCTTCATGTCCGGGGCGATGAGCCGCAGCGACAGCGCCCGCTTTATCTGTATCGGCCGCAATCTGGAACGCGCCGACATGACCAGCCGGATCATGGACTTCGGTACCGTGCTGTTGGCGGAAAATCGCAGCACCAAAATGCGCGAGTACGAAACCATTCTGTGGATCAACGTCTTAAAGTCGCTGAGCGCGGTATTGATGTACCGTAAGCATGTCCGCAATCGCATCAAGGGCGAAGATGTATTGAATTATTTGTTAAAAAACCCGGACTTCCCCAGGGCGGTGCTGTATTGCCTGGAAGAGATCACGCACTGCATCAAGCGTTTGCCGAATGCCGTCGAGCTATACCCGTTCCTGGAACAACTTGAGCAACAGGTGTTGGCAATAGATATTCAACAAACCACGCCGGAGCAATTGCACCGGGTACTGGATGGTTTACAAGCGAAATTCGATGGTTTACACGGACAGATCGCTGCCATGTGGTTTTTAAAAAATGTCGATGCCTAAAACTTGAGCGATGGGAAACGGCAGGGGAGAGCGTCGTTCAAGGTTTCGTCACGCCCGGTAATAATCCCGGAAACGAGCCTTTGCGGATATTGCAGAACAGCAGTTCCGGCAAGCTGACGAAAATGCCTTTCAGGCTTTTGTGCAGATTCTCCCCCTCATCCCAGGGCCAACTGAATAAGCCGTATAGGGCTTGCCCGCCGGCGACCGCCAAATTGAGGCTACCCATTAGCGGTCTGGGCCAGATCTGGTCTTGGGTGAAAAATAAAAACGCGGCGTCCGTATCGTTCCAATGGTAAATACTGGAACTAAGCGGATTGGATTCCTGTAAATCGATCTGCCATTCCGGTGCATGCCGGTAAAGTTCGCGGCGTTGCTGTTCGCGGTAAGGTAAGTGTTCGAAGCTGGTGCCGACCCGATATTCGTCAGCCACGCGCGCATAGGCCAAAAATGGGATGATGTTTAGGCCCTGTTCGTCGATATAACCGCCCAGCAAGCGCCGCGACGCCTGCGATGGAGTTTCGAGTGCTTCCCGACCGGCAACCGATGCCAGGGTTTGGTTGATGACTCGAAAAATCTCGGTGACGCAATTGCGGCTTAGCAATTGATAGTCGTACAAATCCAATAACCGGTCCTGGTAAGTATCAATCTGTTCGGCGATTTTTCTTTCATATCGCGCAAGTTCCGCGGTGCTTAAGGGCAAATTGACGAGTTCGGCGGTTGCGGCGCGAGTGGGAGTCGTGGTCAACGGCGGTAGTTTGAGCGGCTGTTGTTTGCCGTCTGTCGGGCGATGCAGTTGTTTTAGGGCCGTGGCGCTCAATTCCAACTCGGCGTAGCCGCGCTCGTCAAGTTCCTCCGCATTGTTCAGTTGGCTGGCGGCGGCGTTAAATACTTGCTGAGTGTATTGCAAAGCGCTGGGCAGGGTGTCGGCGTCAACACTAGCATTTTGCGGTTGATCGGGTATCTGTCGGCTACGATCCAGTACCGTTAAGTATCCCGAGGCGATAGAGTTGTCAAGTGCGTGGAGCCGGGCCATTCCCACCAGCAACGGAAAGCCCCAGTCGGTGCGCCGGCTGCGGATCAGCTTGATCAGATCGTTGAACAGGCGTTGCCGAAACTTTGCCAGCTTGCCGAGTTGCACGGGCTTGAGTTGAAACTCAGGGAGTGCGGCTCGGATTAAGCTTTCGCCGCTTGGCGGCATTGCGGCATGTAATACATCCAGCGCGGCGAGATTGAGTATTTGGTCGCGGTAACGCCGGGCAAAAGATGCGTCCGCGACTTTGAAATTGTCGTCGCTGAGGTCTGTGATGGTAACCGATAGGTCAGGCTTGATCGATCGCAAGATTTGCCAAGTCTGTAGGCGTTTGCCGGCCAGGAAATCCGCGCCGAATTCATTGCCGATAGCCTGCCGCAATTGCATCAATTGCGGGCTCGCGCTACTCGTGCTATAGGCATCGGCAACCGAAGCCGGCGATTCGCCGGCCCGATACTCGCTTAAAAAATAGCCCAGGGCCTTGAGCGGCAAATGCCGGGCCGTACCTGGGTTTTGCAGTCCGGATATTAGCGCTTGGTCATCGTACAGGGCTTGCAGCGCGGCAAACTGCTGGTTTTGAATCAAGAGCCGGCGGGTAAAGGCTCCACGTAAAGCGATGAAAAAGTCTTCGGCAACCTCGATACTGTGGCCGCGAATAGTACGGTTTTCCTGAAAGCCGTAGGCAAACTCAAACGCCGCGAAATCGTCGCGAAACAGGCGCAGCAAGCCGGGCTCGACGTGCTGAAAATGAAAGACCTGCTGGTCGAGTTTAAGCGCGGCATGACCGCCGCTGGCGCTGCCCTCGTTGGCGTTGATGTACAGAAATTCCAAGCGGCGACCGGTATCGGCTTCCGCAATGGATGCCCAAATCGCCAAACTCAGCACCAGAGCCTGTTTTACATATTTCAAGCCAGTTGCCGGCATGGCGAAGGGCGGCTGCCGCCGGGATTATTTTTTCAAGCCTTCTTCGATGGCCTGTTTTTTCACGGGATCTTTTTCGCTCAGGCTCTCGGTAAATGCGGAAATTTGCGGTTTACCGAGTTTGGCTTTGGCCAATCCGCGACCGATGCCCACGTAAGTAATACGGTCGCTTTCCCAATTGGTGATTTCATATTGCTCTGCAATTTCGCTGATATGTCCGCGAAAGCTGTCTAATGTCCCGCTACTCGCTACCACGAATTCCGCAGTATAGTCGGCCACATCGCCTTCGTATTTTTCGTGGCTGTTGCGCGAGGAATCGGACGAACTTGAGGTGAACGGGCTGGAGGCACTGTTGAATAGGCCTTTGGAGCTGTCTGACGAACTTTCGGCACTGGTGGAAAACGAACAGCCGCTGCTTAGCGCAGTTCCCAGAGCGATGGTAGTTACTAAAGTAAAGGTTCTGAATCGGTTCATATGCTTTAGGTGTGTTTGAAAGTAGTGGTTTTTATTTACCCACGCCCGCTGCCTGCAAATCCGCATGATAAGAAGATCTCACCAACGGGGCACTGGCAACCTGTTTAAAGCCTAATTCGCGGGCGATTTCCGCGTAGAGTTGAAATTGGTCGGGATGGATGTATTCCTGCACCGCCAAATGCTCCTTGCTGGGTTGTAAATACTGACCCAAGGTCAGCATGCTCACGC
Organism: uncultured Methylomonas sp.; assembly: GCA_964529085.1. Classification (GTDB taxonomy): domain Bacteria; phylum Pseudomonadota; class Gammaproteobacteria; order Methylococcales; family Methylomonadaceae; genus Methylomonas. The sequence continues at coordinate 3,301 of CAZGUM010000260.1, forward strand.
CGTGAGCCAGCAAATCTCTCATCACCTCTACCACTTCCGCTTCGGTTTCGCCTATACCCAGCATCAAGCCGGATTTGGTTGGCACCTCGGGCAGGCGCTGGCCGTGTTGTTGCAGCAGATTTAGCGAGATTTGATAATCGGCGCCGGGGCGGGCTTGTAGATATAGACGCGGCACAGTTTCCAGATTGTGATTGAACACATCGCAAGGCTGTTGTTGCAGAATGTCCAGCGCTGTGTCCATTCGGCCGCGAAAATCCGGCACCAATACTTCGATGGTGGTGTTGGGCGACTCGCTCCGAACTGCCGCGATGCAGGCGGCGAAATGGCTGGCGCCGCCGTCGCGCAAATCGTCGCGGTTTACCGAGGTGATGACTACGTATTTTAAGGTCATCGCAGCGATGGTTGCGGCCAGATTGGCTGGCTCTTCCGCGTCCAAAGGCTGCGGTTTGCCGTGGGCGACATCGCAGAATGGGCAGCGGCGCGTGCATAAATCGCCCATGATCATGAAAGTGGCGGTGCCGTGGCTGAAACATTCGCTCAAGTTGGGGCAGGCGGCTTCTTCGCAGACGGTGTGCAGGCGATTTTCCCGTAGCGATTGTTTGATGCGGTTGACTTGATCGCCGGTCGGCAATTTGATGCGGATCCAGTCCGGCTTGCGCAAAATTTGCTCGGGCTTTTCCACCTTCACCGGAATCCGCGATAGTTTGTCCGCATTGCGTTGGTGAGTTTCTGGTGTGGAGCGAGATGGGGCGTTGAGTGTCATATTGCCACCGGGCACTTAAGTTCGTTTTTGAATCTCCGCAAGCCTGGCATTTTCCAGCGATGCTTGTTGAGTTTGCTTGTCTTGCATTTCTATCGCTTGCAATAGCTGATGTACAACGGGCACAGCAAGTTCCTGGGTGCTAATTTTAACGCCCAAATCGGCCAGTTGGGTTACTTGTAAACCGGCATAGCCGCAGGGATTGATGTCTGCAAACGGCGCCAAATCCATATCGTTGTTGATGCTCAGGCCATGGTAACAGCAACCGTGCTTGATACGCAGCCCCAGCGAAGCTATTTTGCGCGCGTTGACGTAAACGCCGGGTGCCTTGGGTTGCGCCTGGGCGGCGATGCCGTATTGCCGCAAGGTGCTTATCACCGCGTCTTCCAGGATAGTCACCATCTGCCGTGGCCCTTTGCCGAGTCGGCGCAGGTCGGCCAGCAGGTAAATCACTAACTGGCCGGGGCCGTGATAGGTTACTTGCCCGCCGCGATCGCTTTCGACGATTTCGATAGCGTTGGCTTTTAGCAGATGTTCGCGCTTGCCGTTTAAACCCAGGGTGTAAACCGGCGGATGCTCGACGATCCAGATTTGGTCGGCGGTGTCGCCATCGCGTTCGGCGGTGAATTGCTGCATGGCTTGCCAGACGCCGAGATAGTCTTGTCGCCCCAAATTACTTAGGACGGTCGCTGCCTTACTTGGCATCAGTCCGGTTTACAGCGCCATCAGCACATCGGGGCAGGCCGTCAAGCCCATGTAGATCGCGTCCAGTTGCTCGCGGCTATGGGCTTCGATCATTACCGTCACCGACA
>CAZGUM010000261.1:0-4871 GCA_964529085.1 uncultured Methylomonas sp.
GCTTTTCAACAGGCTGGCGTATAATTACCCCAAGGCGGGATGACTGCCGCTGAAAAGCCATATTGGATTTTCGCCTGGATTGCCGCTACGAATCCTCATGCCTCCCGACAAGCCTGCCCCCTCTCATTCTGGTACCAACATCTCCATTAGCGGAGATGTAAACGGTGATGTCATCGTTGGGGACAACATTGTAGTCAACAAGCCGACTAGCCTTCAAAAAATCTTCAATATCTTCAAAAGTGACGCGGAGACGCTTGAACCGAACAACCGCCGTTTTTTTGTCTTAACCATGATTGGAAGGATTACGGGATTACCATGATTGGGAACAGAAAAACAAGATGAAACATGAAGACCTAACCCGCCGCATTATCGCCGCTGCCATGAAAGTCCACTCCACCCTTGGCAACGGCTTTCAGGAAGTCATATACCAGCGCGCACTGGAGATTGAATTCCCCTATCACAATCTCGCCTTTGAGCGCGAGAAGGAAATGTCCATCTTCTATCGCAGACAGGAAATTGGCGCTCGCAGAGTGGACTTCTTCGTCGAAAACCTGATTATGGTGGAACTCAAAGCTGTCATCCAATTGGAAGACGCCCATCTCGCCCAAGCCATAAATTACCTCGAAGCCTATAAAATGGAGATCGGACTGCTCATTAATTTCGGCGCAAAGAGTTTACAATTCAAGCGCGTCCATAACAACAAACTTGACCATGATTCGAAGGATTAGAGGATTACCTTGAAAAAACGTCTTAACCTTGATTTCAAGGATTACAGGATGACCTTGATTGGGAGTCTTGCTAATCAGGGCAAATCCATCATGGTAATCCTTCAATCGAGTCAATCATGGTTAAGACAAATGTACATGGAATCCCCAACCTCAAAGGGAATCTATAAATGAATTGCCAAACAGAGAAGAAAATCAAAACCTAAGTAATAACTATCATACTGAAATTATACAGAGCTGCTAATATGGACTTTTTGCGAAAAGTATTTGATGAGAAATATCGTAACCCTGCATATCAAAAGGCAGAAAAGAAAGTCGAAGAAGCGCGGGTTTCACAGGCAACAGAACTTGATCTGCATAGTATGGGTCTTACCGAATTGCCGCCCGAACTTTGGAATCTCAAGAATTTAAAAGTTCTTCATCTAGGTGTTGATTTCTCGCATTTAGAAGAAGGCAAAGAAAATCGTTTACATCGTATTCCCGAGGAAATTGGCAACCTCACGCAGTTGCAATCTTTAGATCTCTCCAACAATCTTCTTTGGGAACTACCAGATTCGCTCGGACATCTTACACAATTGCAAGTCCTAAATCTTGTAAACAATAATATTAGTGTATTACCAGAGTCTATTACAAGGCTTTCTAATTTGCGGGTACTAATAATTAACAATAACCATTTTTATGGCGGAATACCAGAATTAATTTCAAATCTAAGGAATTTAGAAGAACTGCGTTATGGCCCGGGTGGATTTGCCTTAGACGATTTTTATACTATTCCGAAGTGGTTACTCGCGCTACCCAAACTGAAGTGTCTATGGGTTGACATTTCAAACCTTAAAGAACTTCCTGCCTGGATAAATGAATTTAGGGAGCTAAAAGAATTAAGTTTAGTAGCTAATAACCTCGAAGATATTCCTCCTTCTCTAGCCCAACTTGAACACCTGGAAAAAATTGATCTTTCAGGTAATCCTCTCAACCCCGAACTCGAAACAGCCTACCAGAATGGTATCGAAGCTGTCAAAATATATCTACGTGCTAAAGCTATTGGACAAATTACTCTACACGAAGCCAAACTTATTCTTATTGGTGAAGGAGAAGTAGGGAAAACTTGTTTGCTCACCGCATTACGTGATGAGCCATTCATGGAAGGCCTTCCAACTACACATGGTATCCAAATAAAACCTATCAAAGTTGCCGCCCCCGACTCCCAAACTACCATCACCCTCAACGCCTGGGACTTTGGCGGACAGCGCGTGTACCGCCCCACGCACCAATTATTCTTCAGCGCGCCTGCCGTTTATCTCGTCGTGTGGAAACCGCGCGAAGGTTCGCAGGCAGGGCAGGTCAAGGAATGGATACAACTCGTCAAGCGCCGCGAGCCGAGCGCGAAGATTCTCGTCGTCGCCACGCACGGCGGACCGCAGCAGCGTCAGCCCGATATTGACCGTCAGGAACTGTGGGATTTGTTCGGCAAAGAAACCGTCGTGGACTTCTTCTTCGTGGACAGCAAACCCGACGCGCATGGCAACCGCAAAGGCATTGACGAACTCAAACACGCCATTGCCCAGGTCGCCGCGAGCCTGCCCGAAGTCGGTCGCTCCGTGCCAAAAAGTTTTGCCGATGTCCGTCAAGCCTTGCAGGACAAGGGCGCGCCGTATCTGCCCCTGCGCGAAGTCCTCGACATCTGCCGCGCCCACCACATGGATGATGAAATCGCACGCCTCTTCATCACCATCTCGCACCGCCTCGGACATCTCACCCATTACGAAAACGACCCGACCCTGCGCGACATCGTCATCCTCCGTCCCGATTGGCTTGCCACCGCCATGAGTTACGTCCTCGATGATGAAGAGACGCGCGCCAAACATGGCTTAGTCAACTTCTCGCGCCTCAGTCATTTGTGGGATGACTCAACCCGAGCAGCGGATTCACGCTATGAAAAGAATCTGCACCCGATCTTTCTCCGCCTGATGGAGCGCTTCGATCTTTCCTACCGTGTGGCTGATCCAACATCCCGTGGTAGGGGCGACCCAGCAGGTCGCCCCTACGAAAATACCCTATCCCTCATCGGTCAACTCGTCCCCGATATCCGCCCGCAGAATCTTTCAGAAGCGTGGGAATCCTCTCCCGCGTCGGGCGATATCCAACAGACTCAAATCTGTCACATCGTGGACGCAAGCAACGGTCAATCTGCCAGCGCGGAAGGTTTGTTTTACCAGTTGATTGTCCGCCTGCATAAATATTCGCTCGGACGTGTGGATTACAAAGACAGCGTCCACTGGCAGCGCGGGCTGGTGCTGGAAGATGAATACAAGAGCCGCGCCTTTCTCGAACACGTGGGCAACGACGTCCGCATTACCGTCCGCTCACCCTATCCCGAAGGACTGCTCGGCATGTTAACCCGCGAAGTGAAATTCCTCGTCGAAAGTTTTTGGGAAGGCTTGCGCTGTGACGTGATGGTTCCGTGTATCAACCCTTGCGGAAAGAATAACGCTGGCACAGGATTATTTGAAGTAGAAAAATTGATGACATTCAAAAGGCAAGGAATGTCAAAGTTTCCTTGCATGGTATCTGGCTGTAATCAAGCACAAGATATTGACGCGCTTCTTCGCAATGCACCCGCTGCTACTCAATCAATTTCGCTTGCTGATTTGCAATCAGAATTTGCTTCCCTCAAAAGTGACTTGCGCGATGACATGAATATCAACACCCGCCGCATTCTCTCCCAAGTGGATAAAACCTACACCGACCTCCTGCAAGTCCTCACCGACGAAGCGAAGGAAGGTCCGCGCCTGTTCAGTTTCTTCCCCGTTGACCGCAGTGCCTTCAATCCCAAAACCTGGGTGCGCGAGTCTTTCCGCCTCGTCCTGTGGTGCGAACATTCGCGCCTGCCGCTCCCCGTCCTCAACAACGGCGACATGAAGAAAGGCGTCTACGACCTCGAACTCGACCGCGAATGGTTCAAGAAGTCCGCACCCTATTTGAAATTCCTGACAGGCACGCTCGGCATGGTGCTGCCCGTCGCATCCTCCGCCGTCAAACTCGCGCTCGATGAAACCGCCTACAAACTTATCGAAGAACAACTCGACTTCGGCACTAGCATCATTGACGCCGCCATCGGCGAATCCTCCAAAATCGGAGACTTCCTCGGTGCCGCAGACTCAACCAATCTCGAACACGGCGTTGCGGCACGCGCCGATGGCTCGACCCTGCGCGAACTCCACGCCCTGCTCAAAGCCAAAGACCCCGGCTTCGGCGGTCTCATCCGCGTGATGAACAAACGCCAGGAGTTTTTGTGGGTACATGAGAAGTTTGTCGGTGAATATTAAGATGAACGACATCGTCCGCCAAATCCGCTTCCCCGATTGGCAGTCCACGGAGGGCGGGAAGAGGGAAGTAAGGAAAGCCCTACGCCGCACGCTCGCGAAATACAAACTCCACACCGATACCGAGTTGTTCGAGAAGGCGTATGGGTATGTCAAGGAATATTATTAGGAGTCCAGTTATATGTTGTAGCAGCATAAAGGATAATCCCAGTTAAAAAATAATCGGACACTGCTATAATTTCAATTAGCATTATAGAATTTCCGTCGAGAGGCGATTGATCATCATGAGTGAAAATATTAGGATAATTCGAGTTTTCATTGCTTCCCCTGGTGATGTGAAGCCAGAGAGAGATATTGCATATTCAGTTATGGATGAAGTAAATGAAATTTTTTCGAACCTCCGAAGCACTTTCAATGTAACTATTGAGGCTGTTGGTTGGGAAAAACTTGCCCCGATTCATGGAATCCCCAACAAAAGCATTTCGAAGAGAATTCCTGTTGAAGAGTGCGATGTGGTTCTAGGTATTTTCTGGAAGAAATTTGGAAACCCACCTGGAACAATGCGTCTCGATGGAACCGAATATTCATCTGGCACAGAGGAAGAAATAGAAAGGGCATTTGAAACGGCGCGCAAAAGCGACAAACCGTTTATTATGCTGTATAGAAAAACAGATAATCCAGAAATAAAAACTGTTGATGAAATAAGGCAATACGAAAAAGTAACCGCTTTTTTCAATGAATGCGACGCCAAAGGGAAATACCCCGCTATATATTATGAGTTCAGTGCAAGTAATTTTCGCGTTTTTCTAAGAAATCATTTATT
>CAZGUM010000262.1:0-4818 GCA_964529085.1 uncultured Methylomonas sp.
GGAGACTGGCCCGGAAGATCATTCGAGACAGCGGAGGGCTGTTGACGGAATGGTCAGAGTCCTTGCCCAGCCTGCCTCCGCCTTTTTCGTTTACCGCTTTTTCCTCTGTGCTTTTTCACCCGGATGCGCGGCGGGCGCAGAGGAAAACATGCAAAAGCTTTTGGTTACACCCTTTATTTTAGCAGGCGCCGGCGTGCCTTTGGCAAGTGCGGCACAATCAGATCAGCAAGCCTTTAGCTTGCCGGAAATGACGGTTACTGCGACGCGCGACGATACGCCGAGCAATGAGCTTGCAACAGCCACGACGGTTTATACTCGAGCCGACATTGAGCAACTACAAGTCAGAACGCTACCGGAATTGTTGAATCGAACGACCGGCATCGACATGACTCAAAACGGCGGTTTCGGAAAAACTTCCAGTGTGTTCATGCGCGGTACCAATTCCGATCATGTGCTGGTGCTGATTGATGGCATTAAAGCCGGCTCGGTGACCTTGGGCACTGCGCCGTTTGAGATTATGCCGGTTGAGCAAATCGAACGAGTAGAAATTAGTCGCGGGCCCAATTCGAGTCTTTACGGTTCGGAAGCCGTGGGTGGTGTCATTCAAATTTTCACGCGCAAAGGCAAACAGCAAGATACGCCCTCCCTTTCGCTCGATGCTGGTGCCGGTTCTTACGATACCTCGCAAGCCAGCGGGGCGGTCAGCGGCAAGTGGGGCGATTCTTGGTATAGCCTGTCGGCTTCGCATCTCGATACTCAGGGTATCAACGCCAAGCAAGATAGTGACCCGGACAGAGACGGATATTACAACACCGGCCTGAATGCCCGAGCCGGCCACCGTTTCGCGAATGCTGCCGAATTGGAAGCCTTTTATCTACGCAGTGAAGGACAGACCGAAATCGATGGCCTTTTTAATAAAACGGCATTCAATAATCAGGTGGTGGGTGTAAGCGGCAGTGCGCAGCTTGCCGACGGTTGGCGTTCGCTCTTGCGACTGGGCCAAAGTCGCGACGATAGTTACAACTTTGCCAGTAATCCGACTTATAACAGTCGCTTCGACACTACCCGTTGGAATGTGACCTGGCAAAACGACGTAAAATTTAACGATGCTCATAAAGGGGTGTTCGGCGCGGATTATCGCTTCGACGAAGTGGAAAGCACCACCCAATATCTGCGGACCGAGCGATACGATTTCGGCATTTTCGGCGAATTGCACAGCCGAGTATTTGATAGGCATCATCTCAACGCTTCGCTGCGTTGGGACGAAAATCAGGCCTTTGGTGACTATGTGACCGGAAATTTCGGTTGGCGTTATAACTGGGACAGCGGGATCAGCGCCTTTGCCAGCTTTGGCAACGCCTTCAAGGCACCCACATTAAACGATCTTTATTATGTCGATAGTTTCGGAAGTCACGGCGACCCTGGTTTGAAGCCCGAGGAATCAACCTCCTTCGAAGTGGGTCTGAGCGGCCGGCAAGCTTGGGCTAACTGGGAAGCGCGCGCCTACCATACCAATATCGATAATTTGATTACTTGGGTGACCGATCGGGATACATTTATATCCACAACGCGGCAAACTCAAAAAGCTCAAATTGATGGTCTCGAATTCGATGTCAACAAGGAGATATTCGGTTGGCGAAACAAGATCGCCGTGCAGTACTTAAGCCCCAGGGATCGTACGAGCAATTTGCGACTGGTGCGGCGCGCGGACACCATTGTTACCTACGATTTATCCCATTCGTTCGATACCGTCGATGTTGGGGCCAATATCTTGGCGCGCGGCAATAGTTTTGAAGAAGATTGGCTGGGTGAGCGTACGCGGGTCGCCGGTTTTGTCACCGTTGATCTTCGCGCCGCCTATCGCCTGACAAAAAACTGGACACTGAGCGCGAAGCTAAATAATCTGCTGGATAAGGATTATCAAACCGTCGATACTTATAATAGCCCCGGTCGAAATTTCTTTTTTTCGGTTCATTTCAATAACTGATTCTCTTGGAGTATTAAACAATGTCAGCAACACCTTCTTTTTCCGTCAAACCCGGCGCCGTGGCGCTGATGGCATTGATGGCCGCCACCCGTTTTCACCATTTCGGCACACCGTTTGCGTTACCGGACGCTTCGCTGGCGGTGTTTTTTTTCGCCGGTCTGTGGCTGGGCGGCCGCTATTTGTTTGGGTTGCTGTTGCTTGAGGCGGGCTTGATCGATTATCTGGCGATTACCAAGCTCGGCGTTAGCGATTTTTGCGTGTCCAAGGCCTATGTGTTTCTGATTGGCTCTTACGGCGCAATGTGGCTGGGCGGTAAATGGTGCCGCAAATTTACCTTATTGACGTTGGCCGGCGCTGCCCAACAGTTTGCTGCGCTGGTTGCGGCCGTTTCCGTCGCCTTTGTGCTTTCCAACGGTAGCTTTTATTTGCTGTCCGGGCGCTTTTCCGACAGCGTCCCTGGGCAATATCTGGCGGGTTTTGCCGAGTATTATCCGCCTTACCTGACTTCGACCTTGATTTATGGCGTGGTTATTTTCGGCTTGGTCCGTGCGGTAAAAGCCTTGCTGCCAGCAAAAACCGCTCACGAAGCCGTATAAAACCGGCGGGGAGATTCCAATCGTTCCCGGTTGCTCAGGCAAGATGCGTCAGTTGATCCGGCTTTAGGTTCTTACGGATTTTGAAATTATTCTTTCCGAGCCACAAAGCATGACTCTCACCGCCGTCATCCTGCTGGCTGTCGCCATAGACTTTGGCTTGGGTGAGCCGAGTAACACGTATCACCCCTTGGTGCTGTTCGGCAAATGGGCAGGCGTTATCGAAAAGCGGTTGTTAAACGCCGGGCAATCGCCGATTCGTCAGCAAATCAGCGGTTGCCTGGCGGTGGGGATAGCCTTGACGCCTTGCGTCGCATGGTTGCTGGCTCTGCCCGATTGGCCGGTGTTGCGGCTTGTCATTGACGTGTTGATTTTGTATTTCTGCATCGCCGCTCGCAGTCTGCAACAGCATGCTCAAGCCGTTTACGCGGCGTTGACGGTGAATGACTTACCTTTGGCGCGGCAACAAGTTGGCAGAATCGTTAGTCGTCAGACCGACGCCATGACAGCGGCCGATGTGCGGCGAGCGGCGATCGAGTCGGTGCTGGAAAACGGCGCCGATGCGGTGTTTGCGCCCTTGTTCTGGTTCGTCGTATTGGGGCCGTTCGGTGCGCTATTGTATCGGCTGAGCAATACCTTGGATGCGATGTGGGGGTATAAGAATCGGCGCTATCGCTATTTCGGCTGGATGGCGGCGCGTTTCGACGATGTGCTGAACTGGATGCCCGCGCGCTTGACCGCGATAAGTTATGCCGTGTTGGGCAATACCGCTCAGGCCCTGAGTGCCTGGAGGCGGCACGCCCATTTGCTGGACAGCCCCAATGCCGGGCCGGTGATGACAGCCGGTGGCGGTTCGCTAATGTTGCAGTTGGGCGGTCCCGCTTGCTATCACGGCGAAATTAAACAAAAACCCTGGTTTGGCGGCGAGCGGGCGCCGGAAGACTACGATATTCCCCGAGCCTGTAAGCTAATGTATCGGGTGCTGTTGTTGTGGCTGATACTTATCGGCCTGGGAGACGCGCTTGCTTGAACATGGCGGGCGCTTACGGCAAGCCGCCAGCCGGTACGGCATTCCTTTGGCCGATTGGCTGGATTTGTCCACCGGCATCAACCCCAACGGCTGGCCGGCGCCGATCATTCCGGCCGAATGCTGGCAACGCCTGCCGGAAGATGATGACGAGCTTCTACCGGCAGCACGGGATTACTACCAAAACAACTCGTTGCTCGCGGTAGCGGGCTCGCAGGCCGCGATTCAAGCCCTACCATTGCTGCGGGCGAAGTCTCGCGTTGGTGTGCTGCATCCGGCTTATGCGGAGCATGCCGTCGTCTGGCAAAACGCCGGCCATCATATCGTCAGCCTTGATGCCGAGCAGATCGATATCCGGCTGGACGAGCTGGATGTGCTGATTCTGATCAATCCCAACAATCCGACCGGCCGGCTTTGGAGTAGGCGGCAGCTGTTAAATTGGCATGAAAAGCTTAGTCGGCGTGGCGGTTGGTTGTTGGTGGACGAAGCCTTCATCGACGGCATGCCGCAGTTCAGTCTGTCTAATTTGCCGGTGCGGCCCGGTCTTATCGTGTTACGTTCGCTGGGCAAGTTTTTCGGTTTGGCTGGGGTGCGTTGCGGTTTTGTGATTGCCGAACCGGCAGTGTTGAAGCCGTTGCGGGAGCTGTTGGGCCCTTGGCCTATTAGTCATCCCGCCCGTTATGCGGCTTCGCTGGCCTTGGCGGACCGGGATTGGCAGCAAGCGACCGCCGTATCATTAAGGCAGCAAGGCCAAAGACTCGAACAACTACTCAGCAGCCATGGCTGGCCACCGGATGGCGGCTGCAATTTGTTTCAATGGCTAAGAATTGAATCAGCCGGTGTTTTGCATGAAAGCTTGGCAAGGCAAGGTATCTTGACGCGATTATTCGACCATCCGCCTAGCTTGCGAGTCGGTTTGCCCGGCGAAGAGCCGGCTTGGCACAGACTGGCCGAGGCTTTAAACGGTCTAAACAATTGCCTGCCCCACGGCGAAAGCGCTAAAACACCTTATCCAAAATCGACATCACAATCTCCACCGCAATCAGCCAGATGATGATCCATTCCAGTGCCGAGGAATGTTGGTGCTTCTGTTCGTCGGCCAGCATTTCCAGCAGCTCGTGTATGGTCTCAAGCTTTTTTGACAAGACGTCGGTGCGCTGTTGAATTTCCAGGTAATTGGCGGCCATCGAATAAATATGCTGATATTCCGG
>CAZGUM010000263.1:0-4776 GCA_964529085.1 uncultured Methylomonas sp.
GACCAAGATATCTTGCCATTAAATTTACTCCACTATCCTAAACACGACGTTTTTTAGGTGGACGGCAACCATTATGGGGAATAGGGGTTACGTCCACGATATTTGAAATTTTGAAACCCATGCTGTTCAAAGAACGAACAGCCGATTCCCTGCCAGGCCCTGGCCCTTTGATCATTACATCCAGATTCTTCATTCCGTACTCCTGAGCCACGGCACCTGCCTTCTCAGCGGCAACCTGCGCTGCGAACGGTGTGCTTTTCCGTGACCCGCGAAAACCGGACCCTCCCGATGTTGCCCAAGATAATGCGTTACCTTTTCTATCAGTAATGGTAACTATTGTATTATTAAAGGAAGCATGCACATGAACGATGCCATCCGCCACTTCTTTCTTAATACGCTTTTTCACTCTATTCTGGGTTGCCATCAAAATCGCCTTTCTAGATGTATTTATTTAGTAACTGATTTGCGTGGCCCTTTACGAGTCCGCGCGTTTGTTCTGGTTCTTTGGCCTCTCAACGGCAAACCGCGACGATGTCTAATTCCGCGATAGCAACCGAGATCCATTAATCTTTTTATATTCATCGAGACTTCTCTGCGAAGATCGCCTTCCACAGTCATCCCGGAAATAACCTTACGTATCGATTCAACTTGATCTTCCGAAAGATCTCTAATCTTAACAGTTGGTTTAACACCAACTTCATCGCAGATATTCTTAGCAGTTTGCCTGCCTATTCCATAGATAGCTGTTAACGCTATCTCCGCATGCTTATGATCAGCCACGTTTATACCAGCAATACGAGCCATTCAGATACTCCAAAAACAGTACTATAAGGTTAAACGGAGCATTATATCACTCCGCAAAATAAATCGCAAAAACAAGTTATCCTTGACGTTGTTTATGTCTGCCATCTCTACAAATGACTCTTACAACACCGTTTCTTTTAATAACTTTACAGCTTTTGCATATGGTTTTTATTGAAGCTCGTACTTTCACGGCAAACTCCTAAATAACGTTAAGATTTTTTTAAATTGGCTTTTTTCATTAGACCCTCATACTGCTGAGACATCAAATGTGTCTGCATTTGCGATATAAAGTCCATAACGACAACCACAATAATTAATAGCGAAGTGCCGCCGAAAGAGAAAGGCACATTCCAATATACGATCAAGAATTCAGGCAGCAAACATATAAGAGTTATATAGACAGCCCCTATCAGAGTAAGCCTCGTCATGACCTTATCAATATAACTAGTAGTATGAGCACCAGGCCTGATACCAGGAAGATAGGCACCAGATTTCTTCAAGTTCTCTGCTGTTTCCTTGGAATTAAAAACCAATGCAGTATAAAAGAAACAAAAGAACACTATAGCCAAAGCGTAGCACAACACATATACAGGCTGACCCGGCGACAATACTGAAGATACGTCCTGCAACCAAGAGAAGCCATCAACATTTCCGAACCAGCCCGCGATCGTAGCAGGGAATAATATAATGCTGGACGCGAATATCGGAGGTATGACGCCCGCCATGTTCAACTTCAATGGCAAAAATGAACTTTGTCCGCCGTAAACCTTGTTCCCTTGCTGCCGCTTTGGATAATTTATTGTTATCCTTCTTTGCCCTCTTTCGACAAAAACCACAATCCCAGTGACTACAATTGCGAGAGCGAATAATACGACGATAAAAGCACCATTCATTTCTCCGGTTCTAGCAAGCTCCAGAGTACCACCAATCGCCGAAGGCAGGCCGGAAACTATGCCTGCAAAAATTATAAGCGAAATGCCGTTACCGATACCGCGCTCAGTCACTTGCTCGCCGAGCCACATCAGAAATATGGTGCCCGTAACCAGAGTAATCGTAGTGACCACAATAAAACTGACACCGGGCTGCAACACCACGGCTAAGCCTCCGGCGGTTTGATTTTGCAGAGCTACCGATATACCTATTGATTGAAACATTGCCAGCACAACAGTGCCGTATCGAGTGTACTGCGATATCTTTCTGCGACCAGACTCCCCTTCCTTCTTCAATTGCTCCATAGCAGGTATAACAATGGTCATGAGCTGCATAATGATAGATGCAGAGATATAAGGCATTATTCCCAATGCGAATAAGCTTAAGCGCATCAACGCTCCACCTGAAAACATATTAAACATGTTTAATATGGAGCCGGATTGTTGCTCAAACATAATAGATAGCGCTTTAGGATCAATACCCGGGACAGGTATATGAGCCCCAATCCTATAGACGACGAAGGCGCCTAAAACGAAAAGCAGTCTGGACTTAAGCTCACCAAATCGAAACGTTCCCGCAGAAACATCATGCCCTTTTGTACTCACTTAAGCCTCGACTTTGCCACCAGCAGCTTCAATTGTTACTTTCGCACCTGCAGTAACGCCCAGTCCTTTTAGGGTTAGAGGGCGGGTAATACTTCCGGTGTTAACAACCTTTACTTTTTTCGAAAAAACCGGGATTACATTACTAGAAATGAGCAGTTGTATATCTATCACATCAGCCTGAATGGCATCTATCTCAGCCAATCTAACCTCGGCCGTAAACTTTTTTGTCCTGGAGGTAAACCCAACTTTTGGCAATCTACGCTGCAAAGGCATTTGACCACCTTCAAAACCGACCTTATGAAAGCCACCCGCGCGTGCCTTTTGACCCTTATGGCCTCTACCGCAAGTTTTACCATCCGTAGAGCCAATACCACGACCAACTCTTTTTGTTTTCTTTCTTGCGCCAGGCGCAGCTTGAATAGTATTTAAGTACATTATACTTCCTCAACCCTTAGCATGTATGCGATCTTATTAATCATCCCGCGATTTTCGGGAGTATCAATAACTTCAACCACCTGCCTGATTCTGCTTAATCCCAACCCTTTCAAGCATTGCTGATGGGCCTTCAAGCGACCATTTTTACTCTTGGTCATCGTCACGCTTAATTTTTTGCCGGACATATTGTTTTATCCTGTTATTTGATCAACAGTCAAACCGCGTTTTGCTGCGATTTTTTTTGCATCGTGCATACCGCTTAATCCGTTGATCGTCGCTCGCACCACGTTAATAGGATTGCTCGTGCCAATACATTTTGCCAATACATTGTGTACGCCAACCACTTCAAATACGGCCCTCATAGCGCCGCCGGCAATGATACCGGTACCTTCTGAAGCCGGCTGCATATACACTTTCGCAGCACCAGTATTTGACATTATTGAATACTGCAAAGTCCCCTCTTTGAGAGCAACTTTGCGCATGTTTTTTCTAGCTTGCTCCAGTGACTTTTGTATAGCCACCGGAACCTCGCGAGCCTTAGAAACCCCATAACCGATACGACCGTCTCCATCACCCACTACAGTTAGCGCTGCAAAACCAAAGACTCTACCGCCTTTCACAACTTTCGCTACCCGTCTGACCGAAACTAGTTTTTCTTGCAGTCCGTCTGTACTACCTTGAGATGGTGCTGTTGCCATTCTATTCCCCTAAAACTTCAAGCCGGCTTCACGCGCAGCATCTGCTAATGCTTTTACGCGTCCATGATATTTAAAACCAGAGCGGTCAAATGCTACTTCCGTTACACCCGCAGCAATAGCCCTTTCAGCAACTACTCGGCCAACTTCTATGGCGGCCTTAATGTTACTTGTGTTACTGAGCCCAGCTTTCACGTCTGCTTGTAATGTCGATGCAGCAGCAAGAGTGGATGTACCATCGACACTCAAAACTTGCGCGTAAATGTGCTGTGAAGTTCTATGTATAGTCAGTCTATTTACACTTAACTTTTTAATCTTGCAGCGCAGCCTTAATGCTCTTTTTAATCTAGAAGACTTCTTATCCATCACTTCACCTATTTCTTTTTGGCTTCTTTTCTAGCCACATATTCATCAGCGATCCTAACTCCTTTGCCTTTATAGGGCTCAGGAGGCCGAAAGGCTCTGATTTCAGAAGCAACCTGACCCACTTTCTGCTTGTCATTACTCTTTACGTGCAACTCAGTTTGAGTTGGCGCTTCTACAGTGACGCCCGCGGGTATTAAGTATTCAACAGGATTTGAATAGCCCAACGATAATGTCAATAAATTCTCTTTTACTTGAGCTCTATATCCAACACCAACTAGCAGCATTTTTTTGACAAAGCCTTCGGAAACACCTTTGACCATGTTGTTAATTGACGCTCTAGCAGTACCGGCGTGCGCTTTAGCACCCTTTACACTATCGTCCCATTTAACCCTAATTATGTTAGCCTCTATTTCCAGCTCCACCGCATCGGAAAGATCAAATGCAAGCTGTCCCAGCTTACCGTTAACTACCATTTTTCTACCGTCTACTTTGACATCAACACCAGATGGCAAAGTGATAGGCGCGTTAGCGACTCTCGACATGATATACCTCGTAAATTTAGCAGACAGTGCAAATGACTTCGCCACCGTGCCCGATAGCTCGAGCCGCACGATCAGTCATCACACCGTTTGAGGTTGAAACGATAGCTATACCCAAACCGCCTAGTACTTTTGGTAGTTCGTCTTTTGATTTATAAATTCTTAGTCCTGGCCGACTAATTCGTTTTACACTTTCGATAACCGGAACACCATTGTAGTATTTCAACTCAACAGTCATCTCCGCGTGAGAACCAGTGACTTCAGTTTTGTAATCGGTAATATAGCCTTCTTCCTTCAAAACCTTAGCGATTGCTAGCTTCAATTTCGACGAAGGGATTTTTACACTTTTTTTGCCAGCAGATTGACCATTTCTAATTCTGGTTAGCATATCTGCTATTGGAT
>CAZGUM010000264.1:0-4742 GCA_964529085.1 uncultured Methylomonas sp.
GGCTGTGGACTTTTCAGGATTGGCATGAACCGTTGCGCCGCCGAATACCGCATGGGTCGGTCTGAATCACAAACAGAAATAAAACTTTAGGATCATTGATGCCCACTCTCCACTGGATCGGCAAAGACGCTGTCGTCAATCATCACAAGGAAGTTCCCTTTCACCTTTTGCGCTGTGACCTGAAGCGCTCGGTTGGCCAAGGCCTGAACGATAATTTACTGATTCAAGGCGACAACCTGCTGGCGCTCAAAGCCCTGCTGCCCCATTACGCGGGCCAGGTCAAATGCATTTACATCGACCCGCCCTACAACACGGGCAACGAAGGCTGGGTTTACAACGACAACGTCAACAGCCCCGAGATGAAAACGTGGCTTGGAAAAGTAGTAGGGAGCGAAACCGAAGACCTCAGCCGCCATGACAAATGGCTGTGCATGATGTACCCGCGTTTGGTTTTATTGCGTGAGATGCTGCGCGAAGATGGCAGCCTGTGGATGAGCATCGACGACAACGAGGTGCAAAATGCACGAGGTTGTTTGGATGAAATTTTTGGCAGGCAAAATTTTGTAAGCACAATAATTTGGCAAAAGAAGTATTCGCCACAAAATGATGCAGCTTTCTTTTCCAATACACACGACTATGTTATCGTTTACTCAAGAAATATTTCTCTATGGAACAGAAACCTTATATCAAGAACTGAGAAGCAAGACAAAGCGTACAAAAATCTTGATAATGATCCAAGAGGAGTATGGAAGCCTAGCGACTTAACGAGAGCAGAACACCGAGATAGAGACTTTTATGGGATTGTTACTCCATCAGGAAAAGAGGTTTTTCCTGCAAGAGGTAGAAGTTGGAGCCGCCCTAAAGATGAAATTGAAAGATTGCGAGCCGACAATAGGCTCTGGTTTGGTAATAAAGGAGACGCAATACCTTCACTAAAAAGATTTCTTGATGAAGTGAAACAAGGCGTAGTTCCTGTAAGTCTTTGGCTTCGTGATGAAGTTGGGGACAATCAAGAAGCCAAACAAGAGATAAAAAATATCAACTCTGAAAATATCTTTGATACGCCAAAACCTATCAGGTTAATACAACGTATCATCCAAATCTCAACAAACCCAAGTGACATAATTCTTGATTCCTTTGCGGGCAGCGGCACCACGGGTCACGCCGTTTTGCAAATGAACCAGCAAGACGGCGGCAACCGCCGCTTCATCCTGGTCGAGATGGACGAGAACATCTGCCAGAACATCACCGCCGAACGGTTGAAACGCGTCAGTTTGGGCTACGAGTGGAAAGACCAGAAGGGTAATTTAAAGAAAGAAGCGGGTCTGGGCGGCGGCTTCCGCTTCTGTGCGCTGGGCGAACCGTTGTTCGATGCCGAGGGCCAAATCCAAAAAGCAGTCACCTACGATGATTTGGCGCGGCATGTGTATTTCACCGAAACAGGACAACCCCTGCCAGAGAGACCTCCGAGGTCTTCGAGACCTCGGAGGTCTGGGGTCGAGTACCCGCTGCTCGGCGTTCACAACGGCCTGGCGGTCTATCTGCTCTACAACGGCGTGCTGAAGGACAAATCGCGCAACGGCGGCAACGTCCTCACCCGCGCCCTGCTGGCGGAACTGCCAGAACACGACGGACCGAAGGTCATTTACGGGAATGGCACGTTATTGAGCGAATCCACCCTGCGCGGTCTGGGCATCACCTTTAAGCAGGTTCCGTATGAGATCAAGGTCAGTTAGAAAGACCTGACAGGTTTCATCAGCGCCATGGCCCGACTTGCAGGCTTTTCCGCGCAACCCTCACGGTTGACCAGCATCCTGTAAAACCTGTCAGGTCTGCTACAAGGACTGATATGCAGCTCAAAGATTTTCAACTTCGCACCCTCGACACCTTGCGCGATTTCTTCCGCGCCTGCGTGCAATACAAAAAACCGCACCTCGCCTTTTCGGAGATCACCATCGAAAAGTTTGGGTTGAGCGTGCCCTACATCCCCGCCCCCGAACTGCCCGATCTGCCCTACGTCTGTCTGCGCCTGCCCACGGGCGGCGGAAAGACCCTGGTGGCGGCCCACTCGGTCGAAATCGCCGCGCGCGAATATTTGCAGACCGACGAGCCGCTGGTGGTCTGGCTGGTGCCCTCCAATGCGATTTTGAACCAGACCATTGCTGCCTTGAAAGATAGAAAACATCCCTATCGCCAGGCCTTGCAAGCCATCGGCAGCGAGGTCACGGTGCTCGACATGAGCGAAGCCTTATCTGTTCAGCCCGCGCAGCTCAACGGCGTGACGGTCATCGTCTCCACCATGCAGGCCGTGCGCGTGGAGGAAACCTCGAACCGCAAGTTTTACGAGCAGAATGGCTCGCTCATGGGGCATTTCCCGTCCAACATCAAGCCCGAATTGCTGGTAAAGCTCGAAAAGCACGAAAACGGCGCTCCCGTCTGCTCGCTGGCCAACGTACTGGCCCTGCGCCGCCCCATCGTGATCGTGGATGAGGCCCACAACGCCCGCACCGACCTGTCCTTCACCACCCTGGCCCGCTTCTCGCCTGCCTGCATTGTCGAATTCACCGCCACGCCCGCCAAAGAAGGGCACCCGAGCAATGTATTGCACACCGTCTCGGCGGCGGAACTCAAAGCCGAAGGCATGATCAAACTGCCAATCTATCTCGACACCGAGCAGGATTGGCGTGTGGCGATTTCCAAAGCCGTTGGAAAACGCAACGACCTGGAGGCCCTGGCGCGGGCCGAACGGAGCAAGTCAGGCGAATACATCCGTCCGATTTTGCTGCTGCAAGCCCAACCCACCTTCAAGAACAAACCCTCCATCACGGTCGAGATGGTGAAAGAGTGCCTGCTCAAGGACAATCAAATTCCCGAGGACCAGATTAAGAAGGCCACGGGCGAGGAATACGAAATCGAAGGCCTGAAGCTGATGGCCGAGGATTGCGGCGTACGCTACATCATTACCAAACAAGCCCTGCGCGAAGGCTGGGACTGTCCCTTTGCCTATGTGTTGTGCAGCGTGGCCGAAATGAGTTCTTCGACCGCGGTGGAACAAATCCTGGGCCGCGTGCTGCGCCTGCCAAGCGTGACCAGGAAGTCCGATCCCGACCTCAATTGCGCCTATGCCTACGTGTCATCGCTGAAATTCGGCGAAACAGCCAAAGCCTTGCAGGACGCCTTGATACAAAACGGCTTCGAACGGCAGGAGGTAAAGGACCTGGTTCGTTCGAAGGGCAATCAGCCGTGGCTGATGGGGAATGACACCCCCTTGTTCAACCCGCCCGCTCTGGAGGATGAGAGCGGGAGCCGCCAAGTCGTCAGGAATACACCATTCTCGATCCCCATACTGGCCGTCAAACAAGGCAAATTACTGGAACAATTCGACGAGAGTTTCTTCATGGAACGTCCCATCGAATTGGTAAAGTGCGACCCGTACCTGTCTGAGGAGGAGTTCCCGAAGGAATCCCCCGATGCCATCACTGTAAAAATAGACATCAGCGACGCGGGAAGGCTCAAAGCCAATTTCATCAACGAGGCCCAGACCCAGGCTTACCTGATCGCCGCCGACCAAAAGGTCAGCAAGGAGGCGCTGGTCGGTTGGCTGGATAAGAGCATGGTCCACAAATCCATCACCCAGGAGCAATTCTGCGTGTTCCTGCTTGGAATGGTCGAACGCCTGCTGGAAAATCGCCGCTGGACATTGAATGACCTTTGGCGCGAGAAATACCGCCTGCGCGAGGCTGCGCGTAAAAAGATCGAACAATATCGAAACGAAGCAGAAAACCAGGCTTTTCAAGGTTTTCTCATCGACCCGCAGAAGTACCAGCTGGTGGTCACGCCCGAAAAGTGTTTCACTTTCGACCCAGAAGATTATCCGTATCCTGCCGCCAACACGCTATACCAGCACAGTTTTCAAAAACACTATTACCAGGTGGTCGGCGATTTGCAGCCGCAAGGCGAGGAGTTCGAGTGCGCCCGCCTGCTGGATTCGCATCCCAAAATCAAACGCTGGGTCCGCAATCTCGACAGCCAGCCCAGGTTTTCGTTCTGGATGCAGACCGCCACCGACAGGTTCTACCCCGATTTCGTCTGTGAACTGACCAATGGAAAATTCCTTGTCGTAGAATATAAAGGCGCCGACCGCTGGAGCAACGACGACTCCAAAGAAAAACGCGTGATCGGCAACAAGTGGGCCGAACTCAGCGGCGGTCAATGCCTGTTTATTATGCCCAATGGGCCTGACTGGAACGCGATTTTGGCAAAACTAAAATAATATGCAAAATGAAGAGGCCTGATGGAAAAAGAGAAAAAGGAAGAAATACCCGCCTATAATAGGTACCTCGAAACCAAAAAACTAATTTATGATTCAGCAAAACACATGACAACCTTGAATTCTGGTCTGATTGTCATTCTTGCCACATTTCTGGCAAGTTACCTGCACCAGATTTCAAAAATCAATTTTTTTATCGTGATGTGTGGTTTTTTATGTTTCGCGGGCTCAATCTTTGCTTCGATTTCAACCATCACGGTGCTTGTTCATGATCCATATCCAGAAATCAACCCAAATCTCAATTTCGACATTTCGTTTTTAAGTATGCTATTTGCCTTGGGTCTGTTTGGCGCAGGTATATTCATGATCATCCTTTCGTTCTTTCTGGTGTACGTTTCCCCGATCAATTAACCCATCAGGAGCCTCCCCCATGACCTTCACCCTCCTTCAAGAACGCGACATCCCCGAGATC
>CAZGUM010000265.1:0-4656 GCA_964529085.1 uncultured Methylomonas sp.
GAAGCCGTGGCGAACAGACTGGAAAGCGAAGAAGAGCTGGAAGTTGAAATCGTCTCGCCGTCGCTGCTGTCGCCGCTACCTCGCGAATCGTTGATCAAGCATCTGGCAACGCGGGAGTGCGTAGTCGTGATCGAGGAATCTCACCACGACTTCGGCGTCAGCGCCGAAATCGCCGCCGCTTTGCTCGAATCCGGATTCAAAGGCCAGTTTCTCCGCATCGGTACGCCACCGGTGCCCATCGCCTCCGCCCGCAGCCTGGAGCGCAGCATTATTCCCGACGAACAATCGATAATCGAGCAAATTCTCGACCTTTTTTAAAGGACCGCCATGCCCACTTTCCAAACCGTCCCCTGCGTGAACATCAACGACGAGTTCGTGGACGTCGTCAGCATCGACATCAAGCAAGGCGAGTTCGTCAATAGCGGTGACGTAGTCGCCACCGTCGAAACCGACAAATCCATGATAGACGTGGTAGCGGAACAGGACGGCTACGTGCTGAGGGTCGACTGCGAACCGGGCCAAAAAATCCGCGTCGGCGCCGTGATGTTCTGGCTGGGCGCCACGCGCGACGAAACGATCCCGGAAGAAACCAAGGACACTTCGTCAACAGCAAGCGCTGTGCGCCAACCCACCGCAAAAGCCAGAGCCATGTTGAAGGAGCTGGACATTGATCCGGCCCGAGTCCCCATCAGCGGCGAGCGCCTATCGGTAGCCGATATCGAAGCTTGGTTGAGCAAGGGCGGCAAGCCCGGCAAAGCCGCCGTATCGGCCCAGGCGGCAATCCGCCGGGAAGACGCGCCAAACGTTGCCGGCGAATTGCAGGAGCTATCGCCGGAAACCGCCGGCATGCTGCATACAGTCGCTTGGCATCGGGATTTTGCGGCGTCAGCCTATCTGGAAGTCGAATACGACCCCAAACCTTGGGAAGAGCGGGCCGCCGCCTATGCGGCGGAACATAAGCTGATGCTTTCGCCCTTGCTGCCGTTGATGGCCTTTCGTCTGGCCGAATTGGGCCGCGAGCGTCCGCTGATTAATTCCACGATAGTCAACGGCCAGCGTTTCCAATATACGCCGGTGAATATCGGTTTTACCGTGCAGGCTGGCGCGATGCTTTATCTGACCGTGGTCCGCGACACTCAAGACATGGACGCGGCGCAATTCATCAGCGCTCTTGGCGAGGTACAGCGCCACGCGATGGCTCACAAACTGCCGCCGCAGGAAGCCTCCGGCGCCACCTTATCGTTTTCGAGTATGGCTCGCTGGAATGTCAGCCGCCACACCCCTATTTTACCGCCGCAGACATCGCTGATTATCGCCCACGCCGCCCCGAAAAATTCGGACAAGGCTGTACTGGGCGCCACTTACGATCATCGCGTTCTCACGGGTTTTGACGTCGCACAGGTGTTGCTGGCGTTGTCCCGCCCGGCATAACCCATACACACAAACCAGAGGCCACCGATAGATGAATTTAAACCCCGACGAGATTAAAGCCGCGATTCGCACCAAGGTAATAGAACTTGCCAAAGCGTTGGATATGGACGCGTCCGGCGTCACTGACGACGACATCCTGCCCGCCACCGGCCTGCTGGATTCCGGGGCTATATTGGAACTGGTGGTCTGGTTCGAGGCTAGCTACGACTTTCGGATCAAGCAGGAAGACATGAA
Organism: uncultured Methylomonas sp.; assembly: GCA_964529085.1. Taxonomy (GTDB): domain Bacteria; phylum Pseudomonadota; class Gammaproteobacteria; order Methylococcales; family Methylomonadaceae; genus Methylomonas. Next base: position 1,666 of record CAZGUM010000265.1, read on the forward strand.
TATCGACAACCTCGGCTCGATCAATGCGATGACGAACTTTCTGCTTTCCGGCAAACAAGCTTAACCAGAATAATCATCCCATACGCCTATTTGACGCCATTGCGCTGAAGGAATCATCATGGCCATGCCGACGCTGGAACCGATTCAAGACGGCGACCTGCTCGCTTTCTGCCAATTTCTCATGGAACACCTCAGCTCCGAGCGCAGCGCCGAACAATGGGCGCAAGCTTTCCAGCAGAACTGGGGAGTCGCCAAACCCAATAACGGTTTTCTGATTCGCGATGAGGGCAAAATCGTCGGCGGCATCGGCGCTATCTACGCCGAGCGCATCATCTGCGGCCAAGCGGAACAGTTCTGCAATATCACCAGTTGGTGTGTGCTGGAAGCCTTTCGCGCACAAAGCATGCGGCTGGCGATGGCAGTCGTGTCGCAGCCCGGTTTCCATTTCACAGACCTGACACCGACCGAAGTCGTATCGAAGACACTACAATTTCTGAAGTTCAAGCCCATGAACGAGCGTCATGCGCTCTGGCCCAATCTTCCTTGGCCATTTGCCCGACTCGGCGGCGTTCGTGTGCTTACCGATTACGACGCAATCGAACAAGCGCTGGCACAGGCAGATGCCAAGGTATTTCATGATCACCGGCATCTGCCCTGGCTTAGACATCTTGCAGTGGGAAAACATGGCGCGTATTGCCACATAGCCTGGAAGCCGAACAAATTAAAGGGGGTACCGGGCGCAATGATACTTGGATTCAGCGACCCGGAGTTATTCCTGGCTCACCGCCATACCCTCGGCTCGCACCTGTTACAAAACGGCTGTTTTTACACCCGGGTCGAATCACGCTTACTACCCAGACTACCAAAGCTTTCTCACGAACTGGCCGGTTATCGCAACAAAGTATTTCGTAGCGACACGCTGGCCGAATCCGACATCAGCAACTTTTATTCCGAGATCGTAGGACTGGACCTGTGAGCGAGCGAAAACCAATCCACGTTGATCCTGATACTCGCCCCATCCTGAGCGTGGTCATCCACACGGAAGAGGAATTCGACTGGAGTAAGTTGTATGATAGAAACGCCACAGGCGTCACGCACATGCTCTACATCGACCGGGCGCAGGGTGTTTTCGATAGTTTCGGCATAATTCCCAACTACGTCATCGACTATCCAATCGCCAGCAAAGCGGAAGCGTTTGGCCCGCTTAAAGCCTTCGCCGATTCCGGCCGGGCGCTGATCGGTGCGCATCTACATCCGTGGGTGTCGCCGCCGTTCGAAGAGGAAATCAATGCGCGCAACTCCTACCCCGGCAACTTGCCGCGCGCTTTGGAGCATAAAAAACTCAGGATACTCACCGAGCAAATCACAAGCTCCTTTGGCCGCCCGCCATTAACTTATCTTGCGGGCCGTTACGGCTTTGGCCCCAATACCGGCGAGATTCTCGAAGAGCTTGGCTACGAGGTCGATATCAGTGTCGCCGCTTCCATCGATTACAGTGCCGACGGCGGCCCGGATTACTCTGACTACTCCAGTGCCCCATTTTGGTTTGGCAGCCGGCGCCGCCTGCTCGGTTTACCAGGCTCCGGCGGTTATGTGGGGCAGCTGAAAGCGGGTGGAACGCCGCTTTACCGGCAACTGATGCATCCTTGGCTGCGCAAGGCAAAAATATCGGGCGCCGTCGCCAGGCTGCGGCTGTTGGAACGTATTAGACTCTCGCCCGAGGATTACAGTGAGCCGGAAATGCGCCGTCTGACCCAATCTTTGCTGGCTGATGGCGTGCGAATCTTTGTGTTCAGCTTTCATTCGCCGTCGGTGATGCCGGGCGGTACGCCTTACGTGAAAAACGACGCGGATCTTGAACGGTTTCTAGAAAAATGCCGTCGCTATTTCGACTTTTTTATGCGGGAGTTGGGCGGCACGACCATGACCCCACTTGAGATTAAAGACTGGCTGGAACAGCATTAATCGAGCAGACAAAAAAAGCCGCGAATTACGCGGCTTTTTTGTTTTTATATTTTGCGTTAACCCGGCGGCCAGTGCATCTGTCTACCCGCCAGCAGGTGCAGATGTAAGTGATGCACAGTCTGCCCACCATCGCCGTTGCAGTTGAACACCGTTCGATAGCCGCTATCCGCATAACCAAACTGCCCAGCAATTTTAGCGGCAGTCTGTAGCATCAATCCGCCCAACAAGGCATCGTCCAGCTCGTTTAAATTGGCAATGTGGCGTTTCGGAATAATCAACACATGCAAAGGCGCTTGCGGATGAATATCCCTGAACGCCAGTAGTTGCTCATCTTCGTAAACCACATCCGGCTTGATTTCTCCACTGGCCATCTTGCAAAACAAACAATCAGTCATGTTTCCTCCTAAAATTCCCGGCGACCGTTAAAGGCATGCGCCAAGGTGCCGCTGTCGATAAATTCCAACTCGCCGCCCATCGGTACGCCATGCGCGATGCGCGTGGCTCGGATATTGAACTTACTGGCGACTTCGCCGATGAAATGGGCTGTGGCCTGACCTTCGACGGTGGAATTGGTTGCCAGAATGATTTCCTTGATTTGCCCGGCAGCCATTCGCTGCTCAAGTAACTCGAAGCCAAGCTGATCGGGACCGATACCATCCAACGGCGACAAGCGGCCGTGCAGCACAAAATATTTACCTTTAAAGGTGGTGGCTTGGTCGATCACCCAAACGTCGGCCGGGCTTTCGACCACGCAGATAGTGTCCGCGTCTCGTAGAGGGTTGGCGCAGACCTCGCATAACTCGGCTTCGGTCAAGGTCCGGCATTCGCGGCAATGGCCGATTTCGTTGACGGCCCTAGCCAGCATTTTGCTTAACTGCATGCCGCCGTCGCGATTGCGCTGCAACAGATGAAAAGCCATGCGTTGCGCCGATTTCGGCCCGACGCCCGGCAGGCAGCATAAGCTTTGAATCAACTCTTTCAGCAAACCCTGGTTTTGCATGTTTAGAACGGCATTTGGAAACCGGG
>CAZGUM010000266.1:0-4608 GCA_964529085.1 uncultured Methylomonas sp.
CCAACGGGAGTGACTTTACCATCTTGCCAGGTGGTGGATTTACCGGGTTTCAACAGGGTGTCTTTGTCAGGACCCATGCTGTAACCTTTCCAATCCAATTGGCCGGTTTTGATGTTGTAAGCAGCCAGAAAGCCGCGAACACCAAATTCGCCACCGGAGATACCGGTAATGACTTTGTCTTTAACAACGATAGGTGCGTTGGTGTTGGTCATACCCAATTTTGGGTCGCCGTTTTGCACACTCCACACGCGTTTACCGGTTTTGGCATCCAGTGCAGTCAGAACGGTGTCCGATTGTTGCAGGAAGATTTTGCCGTCGCCGTAAGCCAAGCCGCGGTTAACGGTGTCGCAGCACATGACTGGAATCGTCACGTCAGCATCTTGGGTCGGGGTGAATTCCCAGATGACCGCTTTGGTTTTTTGGTCGATCGCGTAAACAGTGTTAGGGAACGGAGTGTGGATATACAGTACGCCGTTAACAACCAAAGGACCGCCTTCATGACCACGCAAAACGCCGGTAGAGAAAGACCAGGCTGGTTGCAGGTTTTTAACGTTTTGAGCGTTGATTTGCGACAGTTTGCTGTAACGAGTGCCGGCGTAGTCGCCGCCCCAAGATGCCCAGTTAGCTGGGTTTTGGGTTAATTTTTCTAAGTCGTCGTTAGCGGTAGAGACAGTTGGTGCAGCAAGTAAAGTAGCTACAGTCGAAGCAAGCAGCCAGTTTTTTACAGGCTTCTTCATATGTTTCCTCCTGGTAATCTGTTGATGAGACAGAGTACGGTTTTGTGTTGTTAAGACTAATATTAGTTTTAAAGCTCTGTTTGGATGACTGCCCTTTGGGCTTGTTCAGTATCTATCGAACTCAGCTGGAGAGCCACACCAGACGCGTAAATTGAAGGATTTTTTCCTAAAAGTCAACCGGAAAAACTCTGCACGGATGACGGCGGAACAATAATATCAAGTCTTATAATGCCTTAGCATTTTCCGCCGATTTGCCTATAGCGGAAAACAAATCCCCAAGCCGCCCAGGCCGCAGTAACCCGATGGGTTTTTAGCCAGATATTGCTGATGGTCTTCCTCTGCATAATAAAAAGGCGGGGCGGCGCGAATTTCGGTTGTGATTTCGGCCAAATCCGCCGCTGTCAGCTGTGTTTGATACTGGCGTAAGCTGGCTATAGCCGTTTGCAATTGGTCATCGTCGCGGCAGTAAATCACCGAACGGTATTGCGTGCCGACATCGTTACCTTGACGCATGCCTTGCGTGGGGTTGTGCGATTCCCAAAATATTGCCAGCAATTCCCGATAAGAAACCATGGACGGGTCAAATACGACCAATACGACTTCCGCATGGCCGGTCATGCCCGTACAAATTTCCTGGTAGGTCGGATTGGGGGTAAATCCGCCGGCATAGCCGACAGCAGTGCTGAATACGCCGGCTTGCTGCCAAAATTTGCGTTCGGCGCCCCAGAAGCAACCCATGCCGAACACGGCCTGCTGCAAATGCTCCGGAAACGGTGGATGGATGGGATGGCCGTTGACAGCATGGGTTTGCCCGCTATGTATAGCTTGCTGGCGTCCGGGTAAGGCCTGCTCGGCGTTAGGCATCGCGGTTTTTTTGAATAGAAATGACATAAGTGCATCCCGAGGTCGAATGATGGGTTGGTGGGGATTATAATCTTCGCTCTGTTTACAGGAACCAACATAATCATGAAACAACAAGATTGCTTACGCCGTTTTATTTTTGAAGAACATGGCGTCCGCGGCGAATGGGTGCGCTTGCAAGATAGCTGGCAACAGGCCAAGCAGCATCAGAACCTAGTGAACGATGCCGTGGACGCGCAATTGGGCCAAGCCTTGGCGGCGGTTGTACTGCTGTCGGCCACCATCAAATTCAAAGGCGCTATGATCATGCAGATTCAAGGCGGCGGCGATCTGAAAGCCTTGGTGGCGCAAGCCAGCAACGACAGGCGGATTCGGGGGCTGGTGCGTAGCGAAGCCAGCGTTGCCGGTGCGAATTTGCAGGAAATGATAGGCGATGGCGGTCGGTTGGTGTTAACGGTGGAATCGGAGAATGCCGATCCCTACCAAGGCATCGTCGGCGTCGAAGCGGAATCGCTGGCGGATGTGTTGAGAACCTACTTCAATCAGTCCGAGCAACTCGATACCCGCTTATGGTTGTTTGCGAACAAAACTCATGCGGCGGGTCTGTTTATCCAGGAACTGCCTAGCGAAGATAAGGATAGAGCCGACTGGGAGCATCTGGAAATCCTGGCCGACACGGTCACCTCCGACGAGTTGTTGAACCTGGATTGCGAAGATTTGCTGCATCGCTTGTTTCATGAAGAGAAAGTCAGGATTTACGAGCCGGAAGCTGTCGAATTCAAATGCAATTGCTCTCGGCAAAAAATCGGCGGCACTTTAGCCGCCTTGGGACGGTCGGAACTGCAAGCCATTTTGCGGGAACGCGACGACATTGAGGTTGATTGTCAATTTTGCGGAGCCCAATACCGTTTCGACAAGATCGATGTGGAAAACCTGCTGACTAATCCGGCAGCCGAAAATGATACTAACTCGCCTACCCGGCATTGAGGGCGCTATGCATAAACTTAATCGCTATATTCGCTTATTTCTGGCGTTCGCATTGCTCAGTACCATGACCGGTTGTTTATACTGGTTGCACGCCTACCAGACCTATTTGCAAATGGACGAATTCGACCGTTATTTCGCGGTCACCTCCAAAGACGATTTCACCGTGCATTTCAAACAGCCCAAGCTGTTGAGCGAAGATTTCGTTTCGCTGGCCAAACTGCACGCCAGCAACGAGGAAAACACCGCAAACGGCAAACGTTGGCGGTATTGGTTCAGGAAAATCGATAAAGATAGCAAGCTGATTGCGCCCGAGATCAGTTTCTACCTGGATTTGGCCTTCAACAAGGAAGATAAGATCACGGATTGGACTTTTTCCAATCTGTTTTTACAAATCGCTCCTCCGGAGTTTCTGGAGGCTTCGTTCCGATCCTTGGGTGGTGCGGAAATTAACGAAGAAAAGAAACAGCTGAAAGCCAAGGCCGATCAACTAGAAAAAATCGCCGCGATATTGCCGAAAAAAGCCACGGTGATCAAACAGTTGGGTGATCCGTTGGAAATTACGCAAGAGGAGAAGCAAGAAGTCTATCTATATCACTTCCGGCTGGACGCCAAAGAGATCGAAGAGGGTTACGAAGACAGAGCCTTAAGTGAAGTCAGGCTGATGTTCGATAAGGAAACCTCGGAAATGGTGAAAATGTCCGGCCGTTTTGCCGGCTTGAAAATTTCCATCAATTACCGCGATTATCAAGACGAAGAGCAAAAAAAAGTAGCCGGCTTGTAAGACTCTAAAATAAGGCGGCTCGGGCGAGCCGCCTTGGATCAATGCTTAAGCCCGAGCTTGCAATACGGCTACGGCCGGTAATTCCTTACCTTCCAGGAACTCTAAAAATGCACCGCCGCCGGTCGAAGTGTAAGACACTTGATCGGCGATGCCGTATTTGTCGATGGCCGCCAGCGTGTCGCCGCCGCCGGCAATGGAAAAGGCCGGACTTTCGGCAATTGCCAAGGATAGCGATTTGGTGCCTTCGCCAAACTGATCGATTTCGAATACGCCGACTGGGCCGTTCCAGACGATGGTGCCGGCGGTTTTCAGAATCTCCGCGTATTGTTTAGAGGTTTCCGGTCCAATATCCAGGATCAAGTCGTCAGCTTCCACGTCGGCCACGTTTTTCACGGTGGCCGTAGCGCTTTCGGAAAACTCTTTCGCGCAGACCACGTCAACCGGTACCGGAATATCCGCGCCGCGTTCTTTTGCCGAAGCGATCAAACGTTTGGCTTCCGGGATTAAATCCGCTTCATACAAGGATTTACCGACTGGGTAACCGGCGGCTGCGATAAAGGTGTTGGCAATGCCGCCGCCGACGATCAATTGATCGACTTTAGACGACAAGGATTCCAATACGGTTAGTTTGGTGGAGACTTTTGAGCCGCCGACGATGGCAACCAAGGGGCGGGCAGGGGTTTCCAGGGCTTTGCCCAGTGCGTCCAGTTCGGCAGCCAACAACGGACCGGCGCACGCGATGGCGGCGTGTTCGGCTACGGCATGGGTCGAGGCTTCAGCGCGGTGCGCGGTACCAAAAGCGTCCATCACGAAAATGTCGCATAGTGCAGCCATTTTTTGGCCTAGTTCGGCATTATTTTTCTTCTCGCCTTTGTTGAAACGCACGTTTTCGCACAGCACTACTTCGCCGCGTTTTACGTCCACGCCGTCCAGCCAGTCTTTAACCAAACGCACCGGTTGGCCCAGCAATTGTGAGAAGCGCTCTGCAACCGGTTTCAGACTGGAGGCTTCGTCGTATTCGCCCTCGGTAGGGCGACCCAGGTGGGACATCAAAATCACCGCCGCGCCGCCGGCCAACGCTGCTTCCACGGTAGGGACGCTGGCCTGGATGCGCAAGTCGCTGGTGACTTTGCCGTCTTTGACCGGCACATTCAAATCTTGGCGGATTAATACGCGCTTGCCCGCCAAATCCAGATCGACCATTCGTTTGATAGACATAAGTTCTCCTTTGGTTGAAATAGT
>CAZGUM010000267.1:0-4608 GCA_964529085.1 uncultured Methylomonas sp.
GGCGGGAAGGCCACCGATCATATGGTGCGCTTTCTGGCAAAAGAATTTGCGGTGACGACCGCCGATATTGAAGTGGTATTTGGCCGGTACAATGTCAACAAACAATTACGGATTAAGGCTCCCAAACAATTGCCGGCGGTAATCGGCAAGCAATTGGAGGGTTAACCGGCGGCTATCTCACCAGCGGTATGTATGCCAAAAGTCTCACAAGCGCTCGATAATTTCCAGGCAGCGTTGAAACGCACTGCGGACAATGAAGAAGGTCATGACCAGCGGAAATGACAAATAATGTTCGGGCAAGGCCAGACAGACTAGCAGTAGCCCGGCGATTAAGCGGGTGTCGAAGCGGGACAGATATGTTTGAAAATAGCGTAATGCCTCTTGCGACTCCCAATCGAATCTTGGGCTTCTATTGATAAAGCCGAACAGCATCCAGCTGCTGAGCAAGGCGAAATAAACCGGAAACACGCTGAACTGCGGCGAGCCTTCGCTGAACATCGGTTTCCAGTAGCCATACCAAGTCCATAAACAGGAACAGGCGAAGCCGTCGTGCCAGACGCTGCCGGGCGCTAATTTCAAAACACCTGCACCCAGAAACAGCACGGCCACGCAAGCGCCGGCAACCCAAACCACCTCGATATTGAGCAGGGGCAAGTAAGCGTTTTGGGTTTCAATCAGCGTGGTTAACACTAAACAGCAAACGATGAAGATAGGCATGGTGGTCGGCAGGGTTCGTGAGTTTTGCACAGTCTGCCCTAATTTTTTAATTATCCCAACCATCAAGTTTATTAAAGCTTGGCACCGTCGAGAAAATCGGCGCGGTTCAGCAGCTTGGCGATTGTCCTTTTGTTACAAAAGTGCGAGCTACAAAAAAGCCGTCGACGCTTGACGAATCGACGGCTTAAATTTGTAAAGCTGTTTAAAGAAAGCGGCTGTAAGCTCGGCTTATTTCAGGATCGGAGTAGCAACCGTGGCTGGCATAAAGTTAGCCACTATGGGCGCGGTGTAATTCACCGATTTGGCCTGATCCGAGCTACGCGCTGAGTCGCTCTCCGGGTAGCCGCAGGGATCGCCCTTGCATTGCGTGGTCAACGCGGGCGCACTGAAGTACATGATCACGGGCGATTTATAGCTCATGATAGTACCGAAGGAGCCTTGATTACCCCAGGCATAGGAATAGTAAAACACGCCCGAGGCATTGGAATATTCCCGGTCATGTACCAAGCCTAAGCTATGCCCGATCTCATGGGTATAGGTATTAATGGCGCAGTAATAGCCTTTTTGTGCATCCTTCGAGCTGCCGTCGCCGATGGTGCCGTAGCCCAGCCATTTATTAGCAGCTGAACCGTTCGCAAACTCAAGGTAGGTCGTACCGCAAGAGCCATGGGTTTGCGCATACAATGGCCTGAACAAAAACACCAGATCCGCCCCGTACTGAACCCGTTTTGCAGCTACCCCGGCAAATACGGTTCTATCGTTGGCCAAGTCATCCAACGCTTGGGAGTTACTGACGCTTTCACTGTAGTTGGTGGGCTCGGTGTACACCACGCGTAAGGTCATATTGATGCCGGAATCCTTGTAAGCTTGATTGCTGGCAGTGGTCAACAATGCGATGCGTTGCTTCGCATAATCCGCCGATTGACCGACCGTGGTATACAGCATCATCACATCCACTACCGGGCCAGTCGATGTACCACCGCCCCCGGCATTGTTGCCGGAGTCGATGCCGCCCGCTTTTGCCGTGTTCAAAGCGGCTAGGGCTTGATCGTAGTTGGTCTTCGCGGTTTGCGCCGCCGCCGTTTTCTGATCCAAAGTAGCTTTGGTGGCATTGATAGTGGCTTGTAACGCGCCGGTGTTGGTCTTGGAACTGGCAAGCGCAGCGTTGTAACTGGCGGTAGCAGCGGCTAAATTGGTGACAGCGTTGTTGAAGCGAGTTGTCGCCGAAGCCAACGCGGCGGAGGCCGCATCGAAACCGGCAATGGCGGTGCTATTTGCAACCGCCGCGGAATTGTAGTTGGCGATCGCTTTATTTAACGCGGTTTGCAAGGCTACGGCCACATTGACCGCCGCAGTGTAAGCTGTGTTGGCGCTGTTTGCGGTCGATGCCGATTTATTGTACGCACTGCTTGCGGCCGTATAAGCACTGCTTGCAGTTTTATAGGCAGTCGATGACGCTTGATAATTGGCATTAGCCGTTTGCGCATTTGCCGCCGCCGCGTTGTAGTTGTTGGTCGCTGCCGCCAGGGCGGCATTGGCGTTATTCAGCGTCGCGACCGCGGCGTCGTATTTGGCTTCGGCGTCGCTTGCCGCCGTATTGGCTTTAGCGACAGCTGCGCTGGCAGTCGTTTTCGCATTCGCTGTTTTGGCGTTAGAGTACTGGGAGTTGGCAGTGGCTTGTGCCGTGTGCGCCACATTTAACGCATTCTGCGCTTTGCTCACTGCTGCGTTGGCCGTCGTTACTGCCGACTGGGCCTTTGTTTTCGCGCTAGTGGCAGCCTTTAATGCGTTGGCTGCCTCTGTCTTGGCACTTTGATCCGCTTGCATTTTTGCGTTGGCGGCAGTTTTCGCGGCTAAGGCGTCGTTCATCAGGGATTGCGCGGCAGCCTTTTCGGCGATTGCTTTATCCAGCGCGGTTTTCAGATTCGTTAGGGCGTTATTTTTGGTGTCATAGGCCAGCTGAGCGCTATTTTTAGCGTTCGTCGTAGTTGTTAAAGATGCTGCTGCCTTGTTTCTGGCGGCAGTAGCAGCAGTTAGTGCCACCGCTGCGCTATTTTTAGCGGTGGTGGCTTCTGCCAGGGCTTTGGCGGCAGTATTTTTTGCCGCCGTTGCCGCAGCCAGTGTCGATGCCGAATTCGCGGCGGCATTCAATTGCGTCGTGTATTGGGCAAGCAAGTCGGTATATTTCGTGACTTCAGCGTTAGCGGCATCCAGTGCTTTTTTCGCTGCATCTACAGCCGCCTGTAGTTGATCGATTTCGGTTTGGGTCGCATTTATGCTCTCCGCGTTCAGCGCAAGCTGATTAGATATCGCATCCGGCGGCGTAATTTGGTCATTGTCAAAACCGGCATGTTGCAGCTTCGCGGTATCGACTAGATATGTGCTGTTGTTGCTGGATTCTATGTTGTAGGTGCCGTCAGGCGTGGTCATCATGCCCATGGTGCCGGCCGCGCCTTGAGATAAATACACCCGGTAACCTTCACCTTCGTTTTGCAGATAGCCGACCCAGGTTTTGCTCCCGTCTGGCTCGGCGACCGTATGGTCGTGCGCGACATCGAATTGCCCCATCGGTAAATCCAAGGTGACGGACGATCCGTCATCGATCTTCATCATTTTATCGACGGGCAGGTCGATCGCCGTTACCGAACCAGCTGGGAAGTCTTTATATTTGGGGGGCAGCGGCTGCGTTTTTGCGTTAATGACTATCACGTCATCGGTGTTTGCGGTCAAGGCTTGGGGTGCGGCCGGCGCTCCCGCTGCCGCATTGCTCCTGCCGATGACGATCACGGTTTTAATCTGATCGCCTACGTTGATAATTGAATAGTTGTAGCCCGCCAGCAAGGACTTGACTGCGGTATTCCAGTTGTCGGCGGCAAGCGATTGCTGAACAAGGTCTTTGCTCAAGTCGGTGTTGATTTTAAAGCTAATGCCGGAACGTTGCGCCACCTGTGCCAGCGTTTCCGCCAGTCGGCTGCCTCTGGCGGCGTGATACACCGCTACTGGTTGTACTTTTAATAGATCGCCTTTGGCGTGAACCTCTGCGAACGCGGCGGCGGAAAGAACCAGGGAGATAGCCGCAGCCCATACGGCATTGTTTACGACATTATGCGTTTTCATTTCGGCCACCTTATTGGATTAAAATTACTGAGCAATCCAACCGATCCAACTCAGTAAAGTTTTGTTTGATAAAGACTCTAAAATAGCGTTTCAAAACAGTCATTTTCGTGACTATGCCGCCGCTAGTTTTTCCCTGTCTGAAGCCAAGTGGTGCCCCGTTTTTTTACAGCACACCCTATGCCAGCAAGGCTAAGCTGTTTGGCAAGAAATTACCGTGATCAAACAAGGTTTTTCAGCGATTAGCGGCGTCTATCCGCTATAAATTGCAATATTTGTGAATTCCGTTTGGTCTTTAACTGAATGTCATGATCTCTTTAGTCAATAGCGGCGACCAACTATTCACCAGTTATGCCCATGGCAATAGGTCTCCTGCGGCAACCGCCGAGGAAGTATGTTTGCGTTACACCAACAAATTATTACTCTCCGACTGCTCCGGGAAGCTCTCGGGTAATAGGTATTTGGTTCGAAAGTACTGCTCTAGCCAAATACGCGTGTCGGTGTGACGATGCGGGGAAGCATCGCTAATGTGGAGCAAACGTTGGCGAACTACGTGCTGCGGCAATAGCAGCAATTCTACGTCGCTCATGGCCACAAACTTTTCCGGCCCGGCGGTGCGGCGGTTTAAAATTTCGAATAGTTGGTGTTTTTTCAGCCCCAATTCGGCATTTATTTCGTCACTGAATTCCAAAAACAGCGGTAGCAGTTCGCAACCGGTAAAACTTTCGTCCAGCAGGTGATGCAGGCGGTTTAAAAGATGACGGACGGCAAAACGAT
>CAZGUM010000268.1:0-4575 GCA_964529085.1 uncultured Methylomonas sp.
GTGTCGCTGGCGCGACGGGTTGTTTTGGTGTCGGGTCTCGGCCCGACAGCCGAGACACTTTCTTTTGCTCCGCCAAAAGAAAGTATCCAAAGAAAAGGCGGCCCGGATGCCGCTTATGCCCTGCGCTCCGGAGCTTTTGAACGGGGTTGCCGAAAGGGGCTTCCTGCCCCTTCGGCAACGCGCCGCATCACTGCGGGCTGATCCGTTCAAAAGCTCCGGTGCTCGGCGCGGCATATGGGAGAAAACCCCGCCGCGAAATTCGAAATCGTCTAATATTTGCAACGCCTGTAACTCTTATACATTGGTGGTAGCGTAATTCGCCGAATGATTAAAGGTCGATATGCGGCGCAATACGGCTACGCCTATTGACGCCATACGAATTGCACGTTATGACCTTATGTCTTTTACGATTTACGTAGGTATTCGTGAAGAAAATTAATTATTAATTCTTAATTTAAAAGCAAGTTAACACAATCAAAGGGAAATAAAATGAATGCAGACTTGTACGATGAGGAGACTTCAATTGATGAAGAGTTTTCAATAAAGGAATATGACATCACAGCATCGCCAAACGATTTCAATATAAAAACCTTGTTTGATTTCATTGAGTCGGGAGCATTGGTGATTCCTGGATTTCAAAGAAATTATGTGTGGGACTTAGGAAGAGCTTCAAAACTAATAGAATCAATATTGCTTGGATTGCCGATACCGCAAATTTTTCTTTATGAAGAGAAGAGAAATCGATTTTTAGTAATCGATGGACAACAGAGATTAATGAGTATCTATTATTTTATTCGTCAACGTTTCCCAAAGAAGGAAAAACGTGTTGAGTTGCGACGAATCTTTGGGGAAAATGGTCGAATACCGCCGGAAGTATTAGAAGATGATTCCTACTTTACAAAGTTTAATCTCAAGCTATCAGATCCGATTCCGGGGCAAAAGAATCGATTTAATGGGCTAAATTATTCTACGCTAGGTGATTTAAAGCTAGGTTTTGACATGCGTACAGTTAGAAATGTCATTATTAAGCAAAACTTGCCTGAAGATGATGACTCTGCTGTTTTTGAAATATTTAATAGATTAAATTCTGGGGGCATAAATCTTACGCCGCAGGAAATCCGCGCTAGCTTGTACCATTCTGATTTCTACAATATGTTGTTCAGAATAAATAACGACCTTAGGTGGCGAAGACTTTTAAACTCAGATGAAGCTGATCTACATACTCGAGATGTTGAGATTTTGTTAAGAAGCTTTGCGATGCTAATCGATGGAAATGAGTATAAGCCTTCGATGGTCAAATTTTTGAATAGATTTTCAAATAACTGTAAGGGGTTTGAGATAGAAAAGATAACCTATTTAGAGAAATTATTCGGTTCTTTTCTAGATTCAACAAAAAACTTATCTGAAAAGGTATTTATTGGTTCTAGAGGACGTTTCGCTACGCTATTTTTTGAAGCGGTATTTGCAGCCGCATGCGAAGCAGCATTTAATAACGATAAGTTAATGAAGGACACGATTAGTGAAAAGGATATTAAAAAGCTATTTGAAGACAAAGAGTTTGTTAACGCATCCCAAACAGATACTGCCAGTTCAAATAATGTATCAACGAGGCTTAAAAGGGCAAAGAGTATTATGAGAAAATAGCATGAATACCATTATTGATAGCTATTTTTATCAACACAAAGAGCTTTCGGATTATTTGCTAGAACACAACGAGTTATCATTAAAGTCTGATGCAGATAGGCGCTTTGCCAAGGTGTTAATCCTAGCTTGTGCAAGCTATTTTGAAGAGCGAGTTATAAAGGCGATATTAAACTACAGCGAGTTCCTTTTAAACGGAGATGAAAAAATTACATCCCTGTTAAAAACAAAGGCTTTTGACCGTCAATACCATTCTCTTTTTGATTGGAATGAGAATAACGCGAACAAATTTTTCTCACATTTCGGAGAAGACATCAAGAAAAAACATAAGCTTGATGTAAAAGAAGATGAATGTTTAAAGCAATGCGAGCAAAACTTTATGACATTGGGCAGAATGCGAAATGTATTGGTCCACTCTAATTTTGCAATATGTCATATCGACGAAACACAGGAGGAAATATACGAGATATTTAAAAGTGCTTTGAAATTCATCTCATATATTGAATCAATATTTTCAACCTAGGGTTTAACAGGTAAAACTAAGACCTAGCTCGGTAGGATGCCCTGAATAACATGAAGCGCATCGTTCGCGATTGACGCGCCTCCTAACATCGGCACATCCTACTGTCGGAACTGTACCTTTACATATTGGTTTTCTACCGAATTCTGGGATGGTTTTATTCCCGTTATTTCGCCCCGAGCATCGCAGCTTTTGGTGAGAATCGCCCGCAGGGGAGGGCAGGCAGGGATGCAGCTCGTTTTCGGAGGGGCTAGGAAGCCCCTTCCGAAAACCCTCGCCAAAAGCGAGAAGCGCAGGAAATAGGCGGAATTCTGGGTGGCCTTTCTTTTGGTGATTTTTCTTTGGCCAAGCAAAGAAAAGTTACTCGGCTGTCGGGCCGAGACCCGACATATAAAAATCGTCGCGATAGCGACACAATAGACCTCTGGCGCGGTCACTCTGCTTTCCCACCCGGCGGAGAGGGAACACAAATTAAATCCTAAATTCCGCCGACCGAGCATGCGCTGTAAGGCTCTCGCCCCGCGCCAACACTGAAGCAATCTTACCCAAATTCTGCGCGCCAACCGCTGAACAATTGATCAAACTGCTGCGCTTTTGGAAATCGTAAACGCCTAAAGGCGACGAATAGCGGGCTGTGCTGGAGGTGGGCAGCACATGGTTCGGGCCGGCGCAGTAATCGCCCAGCGCTTCGGCGGTGAAGCGGCCCATGAAGATCGCGCCGGCGTTATGAATTTGTTCACACAAGGCTTCCGGTTCCGCTACGGACAATTCCAAATGTTCCGGAGCAATACGGTTGGCGACTTGCGCGGCTTCGGACAAGTTAGCGACTTTGATAAATGCGCCGCGACCTGTCAGCGAGGCGCGGATAATGTCGGCGCGTTCCATTTCCGACAGCAACTTGTTGATGCTGGCTTCCACTTGTTGCAGAAAACCGGCGTCGTCGCTGATTAAAATGGCTTGGGCATTTTCATCGTGTTCGGCTTGCGAGAACATATCCATCGCAATCCAGTCCGGGTTGGTCTGGCCGTCGCAGATAATCAAAATTTCGGACGGACCGGCGATCATGTCGATACCGACTTGGCCGAAAACCAGCTTTTTGGCGGTGGCGACATAAATATTGCCGGGACCGACGATTTTATCAACGGCGGGTACAGTTTCGGTGCCGTAAGCCAAGGCCGCGACCGCTTGTGCGCCGCCGATGGTAAATACCCGGTCCACGCCTGCGACATGCGCCGCTGCCAATACTAGTGCGTTGGTTTCGCCGCGCGGGGTGGGGACCACCATAATCAGTTCGCCGACGCCGGCGACTTTGGCAGGAATCGCGTTCATCAAGACCGAAGACGGGTAAGCGGCTTTGCCGCCCGGCACATAGAGGCCGGCCTTATCCAATGCGGTGACTTTTTGGCCCAACACGGTGCCGTCCAGCTCGGTGTATTGCCAGGATTGCAGTTTCTGATGCTCGGCATACGCACGGACTCGGTCGGCGGCGGTTTGCAGCGCGATGGCCTGAGTGCTGGGCAAGGTCTCCCAGGCGTGTTGTAACGCAGTTCGGTCCAGTTCCAGTTCTGTAGCGGTTTTAAAGTCGGTGCCGTCGAAGCGGTTGGTGTATTCCAGCAAGGCTTGGTCGCCGCGCTTTTTCACGTCGGCGATGATATCCAATACCCGTTTGTGTATTTCCAAATCGTCGCTGGCATCCCAGGCTAAGCGGGCTTGCAGTTGTTTGTCAAAATCGACTGCCGCACTGTCTAGGCGCAGCATCTTGATCGCAGTCATGGGCTTACCTTTGGGCTAAGGTGGTTTCGAACTGATCTATGAGTGCTTGAATGGCTTGATGTTTCATTTTCATCGCCGCTTTATTCACTACCAGTCGAGAAGTAATGTTGGCGATTAGTTCCCGAGGTTCCAGACCGTTGGCTTTTAAGGTGTTGCCGGTATCGACCAAATCGACAATGCAATCGGCCAAGCCAACCAGCGGCGCCAGTTCCATCGAACCATATAGCTTGATGATTTCGGCTTGTATGCCTAAGTCGGCGTAGTAGCGCTGCGCGGTTTTCACGTATTTGGTGGCGACGCGTAAACGGCCTTTCACTTCCGGCGCATTGACCGGGCCGGCGGTCATCAAACGGCAACCGGCGATACCTAGATCCAGCGGTTCGTAAAGACTTTCCGCGCCGTGTTCCATCAATACATCCTTGCCGGCTATACCTAAGTCCGCCGCGCCGTATTCGACGAAGGTGGGGACGTCGGTAGCGCGGATGATCACCAACTGTACGTCGGGGCGGGTGGTTTGCAGAATCAGTTTCCGGCTTTTGTCCGGATCGTCGATTGGCGTGATGCCGGCCTGTTCCAGAAACGGCAGGGCTTCTTCGTAAATACGGCCTTTGGATACGGCAATGGTCAACATGGTTTTGCGA
>CAZGUM010000269.1:0-4571 GCA_964529085.1 uncultured Methylomonas sp.
GTATGCTCGATACCACGGTTGCTTTGTTCAACGCTAAATAAGGGTTTACATGCTGTTACGTAGAACGAAAATCCTGGCTACGCTGGGACCTGCCACGGACAAGCCCGGCGTACTCGAGGAATTGTTCGAGGCGGGCATTGATGTTGTCCGTTTGAATTTCTCGCACGGTTCGGCGCAGGATCACATTGATCGCGCCAACCGGGTCAGAGCAATCAGTAAACAAACCGGCCGCCGCGTCGGTATTCTGGCCGATTTGCAAGGTCCGAAAATCCGCATCGAGCGTTTCAAAGAGAATAAAGTCTGGCTGGAAGAAGGTCAGGACTTTGCCCTGGATATTAATCTGGGTAAATTGGATGGCGACAATACCCAAGTCGGTATTAGCTATGAGCCTTTGGCGCGCGAAGTAAAACCTGGTACCCGTCTGTTGTTGGACGATGGCCGGGTGGTGTTGGATGTGGTCGATGTGATCGACAATACCCGCGTCAATACCAAAGTCGTGGTGGGTGGCGATTTGTCGAACAACAAAGGTATCAACCTGTTGGGCGGCGGTTTGTCTGCGGCGGCTTTGACTGACAAAGACAAGGAAGACATCAAAACCATCGCGGTGATTCAAGCGGATTACGTGGCGATTTCCTTTCCGCGTACCGCCGGCGATATGCATGAGGCCCGTGAGCTGTTGCAAGCAGCGGGTTCTTACGCGGGTTTGGTCGCCAAGGTAGAACGCGCGGAAGCGATGGACGTCATCGACGAAATCATCCTGGCGTCCGATGCGATCATGGTGGCCCGTGGCGACTTGGGTGTGGAAATCGGCGACGCCAATTTGCCGGCGGCGCAAAAACTGCTGATCCAGCGTTCGCGCGAACTGAATCGGGCCGTGATCACCGCGACACAGATGATGGAATCGATGATCGAAAATCCGATCCCGACCCGTGCGGAAGTGTTTGACGTGGCTAATGCGATTGTCGACGGTACCGATGCGATCATGTTGTCTGCGGAAACCGCATCCGGCAAGCATCCGGTGAAAACCGTACAAGCCATGGTGCGTATTTGCCTGGAGACCGAAAAGCAACCGAGTGTGACCAAATCCATGCACCGGATGACCGATAAGTTCTCGCGTATTGATGAGGCTATCGCGATGTCCGCGATGTACATGGCCAATCATACCGAAATTGCCGGTATTGCATCGCTGACCGAGTCGGGTTCTACACCGCTGTGGATGTCCAGAATCAGCTCCAATATCCCTATCTTCGCGTTCAGCAGTTGCGAACGTACGTTGGGCCGGGTGACTCTGTACAAAGGTGTGTTCCCAATTCCGTTTGCCAAGGAAAAGATGGAATCATCCAGCGTGACTCAAAGCCTGATTAAGGCCTTGAAAGCGCGCGGAGTGGTTAAACCGGGCGATGCGCTGATTCGTACCAAAGGCGACTTGACCGGGGCCAGCGGCGGTACCAATTCGTTGAAAGTCATCACCGTCACCGACTAATTTTTCTAGTCGGCTTGCTTTGTTTCGCGGCGTTCGGTTTATCCGAACGCCGCGTTACCTATCCAAATGATCTAAGTTATGCGGCATCCAGCTTGGCGTAAGCCAGCATCAGCCATTTGATGCCGGCGTTGCGGAAATTGATCTGCACCCTTTCTTGCTCGCCTTCGCCTTCCATTTGCAGTACCACGCCTTCGCCAAATTTTTCGTGTCTAACCGGTTGGCCTAGTTTGTAAGTACCTTTGCTGCCCAGGCTTTTAGCTTGCGGTGCGCTATTGGTAGCCGGTCTGCTGACATTGGCGCGTAATCTGATTTCCTGAATCGACTCCTGCGGCAGTTCGCGCAAAAACCGCGAGGCGCGCGGATAACTGTCCTTGCCGTACAGGCGCCTGGATTCGGCATGGGTTAGATACAGTTGTTGCATCGCCCGGGTAATGCCCACGTAGCACAGCCGGCGTTCTTCCTGTAAGCGGCCCACATCGTCCAACGCTTGCTGCGAAGGGAACAGGCCTTCTTCCAGGCCCACCAGAAATACCAGCTTGAATTCCAAACCTTTGGCTGAATGTAAAGTCATTAATTGCACGCAATCTTCATCTACCTCGCCTTGCATTTCGCCGGCTTCCAATGCCGCATGCGCTAAAAACATGTCCAGTTCGCCCATGTTCTCGGCGTTTTCGCTATCGTAATCGAACAAGCGCGCGGCGTTGACCAGCTCCTCCAGATTCTCTACCCGCGCCTCCCCCTTATCTTGTTTTTCTTTCTTATAAAGTTCGATCAGGCCGCTGGTTTCGACGACTTGTTTGACCGTTTCGTGCAGACTCAAATCCTTGGTGGTTTCGCCGAGCGCAATGACTAGGTTTAAAAAGCCACACAGGGCGTTGGCGGCGCGCGCCGATAACTGATTTTGTTCCAGCATCGCCAAGGCGGCTTGCCAGAGTGACAACTGCTGTTCACGGGCCAGAATGCGCATGTCGTCCAAGGTCTTCGCGCCGATGCCGCGAGTTGGCGTGTTGACGACCCGTTCGAACGACGGGTCGTCGTGCGGATTGGTGGATAGGCGTAGATAGGCGAGGGCGTTCTTGATTTCCATACGCTCGAAAAAGCGCAGGCCGCCGTAAACCCGATACGGCGTGGCGGTGGTCATCAAGCGTTCTTCGAATTGCCGCGATTGGGCATTTGAGCGATACAGAATCGCAGTGTCGCTACGCAAACCGCCGTCTTTCACCCATTGCCGAATTTTCTCGACCACGAAATACGCTTCGTCTTGCTCGTTGAATGCCGAGTACAGGGAAATGGCCTGGCCTTCGCCGGCGTCGGTCCATAATTCCTTGCCCATCCGGTTGTCGTTATTGGCGATCAGGGTGTTGGCCGCTTTCAGGATATGGCCGCTGGATCGGTAGTTTTGCTCCAGGCGGACGATGCCATGCTCCGGATAGTGCTTTTGGAAATTGAAGATGTTTTCGATTTTGGCTCCGCGCCAGCCGTAAATCGATTGGTCGTCGTCGCCGACCACGAACAGATTGTTGTTGCCTTCGGTAAGCAGGCGTAGCCAGGCGTATTGAATGGTGTTGGTGTCCTGGAATTCGTCGACATGGACTTGTTGAAAGCGTTGCTTGTAAAACGCCAGCAAATCTTCGTTATCGCGCAGCAATTCATGGGCTCTGAGCAGCAACTCGGCAAAATCCACCAGGCCGGAGCGTTGGCACACTTCTTCGTAAGCCAGATAAACCTGTTTCATCTGCCGGTTATAAAAGTCGCCGTTGTCCTGCATGTGTTTCGCGCGGATGCCTTCGTCTTTTTGCGCATTGATAAACCATTGCGCCTGCTTCGGCGGCCATTTACTGTCGTCCAGATTCAGGTTTTTCATCAGCCGTTTGATGATGCGCAATTGGTCGTCGCTATCCATCACTTGAAAGGTTTCCGGCAGATTGGCTTGCTTGGCGTGTTGCCGCAACAAACGGTGGGCCAGACCGTGGAAGGTGCCTATCCACATGGCGCGGGCCGGCGTCTCGAGTAAGTCCTCGATTCGGCTGCGCATTTCGCTGGCGGCTTTATTGGTAAATGTAACGGCCAGAATATTGTAAGGCGAAATGTGATTCACCTGGATATGCCAGGCGATGCGGTGAACCAGCACCCGTGTTTTGCCGCTGCCGGCGCCGGCCAGCACCAGCATGGCTTGCATCGGCGCGGAAACCGCCAGGCGTTGGTCGTCGTTTAAAGCGGTGATGATAGAAGAGACGTCCATTTTTTATAACTTGCAGATTTTGAAGAGCTGTGTATATTTGCTTGCCTTTTAAGGGAAAGCCTTGCGTCGGGACTAATAACTACAACACAGAGAGGATTGGAAATGAGCTTCGATTATAAACGTTTGATCAAATTTGAGCACAACATCGGCGAGAAAGATAAGAAAGTCCGGATGGTTTCAGGTGTGGTGTTGCTGAGCGTTTCGCTATTTACCGCCAGCATATTGATGTTGTTGGTTAGCTTGGCCTTGGTTGCGACCAGTTATTCCGGTTGGTGCCCCGCATATTCCAGCATGGATAAAAACACCCTGGGTAGCAATGCGGCTTCCGAGGGCTAATCAGCCTTAGTTGCTGGCCCCGAATCCGCGATTCCGGCGCGGATTCGGATTCAAGAGACTTTGTTAATCTTGTTTGTTGTATTCGCCTTCGATAATAGTCTGCGAATTGCGCGCCTGTTGAAATACCGAACCCACCTGGGTTTGCAGTAAATGGTGCTCGATAATGTACTGAGCAATCTTTCTGCGTAAGGTTGGGATTAGGCAAGCGAAGCCGAGCATGTCGGTGAAGAATCCCGGTGTCAACAACAGCGCGCCGCCTACCAGCAATATTGGTCCTTCGATCATTTCATACGCCGGAATTTCGCCTTGCGCCAATGCCGATTGGAAGCGCTGCCAGGTGGCGAAGCCTTGGCGCCGTAGCAACCACGCTCCCAATACAGCGGTAAAGACCACCAATAAAATAGTCGGGAAGGCGCCGATCACGCCGCCGACTTGCAATAACACGTAAATTTCCACAAACGGCACGATCAAAAAAGCGATAAACAGAATTTGCATGGTTTTCATGGTGAG
>CAZGUM010000270.1:0-4535 GCA_964529085.1 uncultured Methylomonas sp.
TTTGTATTCAAGGACAATCTGATTCGCTTGCAGCCGTCCATCCGCCGCGCGATTCAAGAATGCGATGAACGCCGTAACCGAAGGGCCGCCGAACAAGCCTTGCGCGAAAATCAAGAGCGAGCGTTGTTGGAGCAGCATCAGGCGCAACTGGCCGCATTGAATTTGATGGAGGACGCGATCGCTGCCAGGGTTAGCGCCGAGGCCGCGGTAGAAGCCCTGCGCGAGAGTGAGCGGCGACTGTTGATGGCGCAGGAAGGTGCCCACATTGGTATATGGGATTGGGACATCCAGAGCGATAGAGGCTATTGGTCACCGGAATGCGAACGGCTTTTCGGCGTACCGGTCAGTGGCAGCTTGCACAGCAATCAGGAATGGCTGGTGCATGTGCATCCGGAAGACAAACCCTTGATCGATGCTCAGTGGCGAGAACATATCCTGCGGGGAGAACCGTTTCAGGTCGAGTTTCGTTACCTGTTGGATTCCGGCGAAACCCGCTGGCTGGTCAGTATGGGGCGCGCTGAGTACGACGCCGAGCGCAAGCCGATAAAGCTGTTTGGTATTAACCTGGATATCACGCAACGCAAACAGGCCGAACAGGAGTTGCGCAAGTTAGCACAAGCCGTGGAGCAAAGCCCCACCAGCATCATTATTACCGATTTGAAGGGCGACATAGAGTACGTCAACGAGGCGTTTACGCGGATTAGCGGGTATAGCCGCGAGGAAGTTATCGGCAAAAATCCTCGATTGCTTAAATCCGGTAAAACGCCGCCGGATACCATTGCCTCGGTTTGGCAAACCATCCGCCTCGGTCAGACCTGGAAAGGCGAGTTTTTTAATAAGCGCAAGGACGGCACCGAATATGTGGAATTTGCCATCATCATTCCGATTCGGCAGGCGGACAGCACCATTACCCACTTTGTTGCGGTGCAGGAAGACATCACCGAGAAAAAGCGGGTCGCGGTAGAGTTGGAGCAGTACCGGCATCATTTGGAGGATTTGGTCGCCAGCCGTACTGCCGAACTGGAATCGGCCAAAGCATTGGCCGATTCCGCCAATCAGGCCAAAAGCGCCTTCCTAGCCAATATGAGTCACGAAATTCGTACGCCGATGAATGCCATCATCGGTCTCAATTATTTGTTGCGGCAAAATAGCCCCACTGCCGAACAAATCGAACGCTTGGACAAAATCGACACCGCCGCTCAGCACTTATTGTCCATCATCAACGATGTGCTGGATTTGTCCAAGATCGATTCCGGCCGACTGGAGCTGGAACAAACCGATTTTGCTCTGGCGGCGGTATTGGATCATATTCGTTCCATCATTGCCGATCAGGCTAAAACCAAGGGCCTGACAGTTGAAGTCGACGGCGGCGACGTGCCGCTTTGGTTGCGCGGCGATCCCACGCGTTTGCGGCAGGCCATGCTCAACTATGCGACCAACGCGGTAAAA
This sequence comes from uncultured Methylomonas sp., assembly GCA_964529085.1. GTDB lineage: Bacteria > Pseudomonadota > Gammaproteobacteria > Methylococcales > Methylomonadaceae > Methylomonas. The sequence continues at coordinate 1,450 of CAZGUM010000270.1, forward strand.
TTTACCGAGCATGGTTCGATTCGTATGACGGCGAGGGTGTTGGAAGAAAGTTCGGCCGGATTGCTATTGCGGTTTGAGGTCAGCGATTCCGGCATCGGTATCGAACAGGAAAAGCAAGTCGCGTTATTTCAAGCCTTTGCCCAGGCCGACGTATCCACCACCCGCAAGTACGGCGGTACAGGTCTGGGGTTGGCGATCACCCGGCGTTTGGCCGAAATAATGGGCGGCAACGCCGGCGTGGACAGTACGCTCGGTCAGGGCAGCACCTTTTGGTTTACCGTACGTGTGCAGCGCGGCCATGGGGTGGTTCCGGCGATTGACAGGGAAAAAACATCGGATGCCGAGATGTTGTTGCGGCGAAATTATGCCGGCGCCCGCATACTGTTGGCCGAAGACAACCCGATTAATCGCGAAGTGGCTTTGGAGTTATTGCACGGCGTCGGACTGGCGGTAGACACCGCTGAAAACGGCTTGATTGCGCTGGAAAAAGTCCGCAAAAACGACTACGACTTGGTGTTGATGGATGTACAGATGCCTGAGATGGATGGCCTGGACGCCACTAAAGCCATCCGCGAGCAGCCGAGTTATGCGCCGTTACCGATTTTGGCGATGACGGCAGCCGCGTTCGAGGAGGATAGGCATATTTGCCTGGCGGCCGGTATGAACGACTTTGTCGCCAAACCAGTCATACCGGAAGACTTATATGCGGCTTTGCTGGGTTGGTTGGAGCGCTCCGGATCGCGGCGGCGTCGGACCGATAAAACCAGGCAAGCTATTCAGTACCGGCAAAATAGTAGCAATCCAACGCCGGAATTCGCGGCGCTGCGGGCCATTGGCGGATTGGATATTACGCAAGGCTTGGCGGTGGCAAAGGGCGATGCTACTAAGTATGCACGCTTGTTAAGAATGTTTGCTGATTCGCACGGCGAAGATATGCGGCGAATTCAGGCCTGCCTGGCCAACGGCGATTTCGAGGAGCCAAAGCGCCTGAGCCACAGCTTGAAGGGCGTTGCCGGCACCCTGGGCGCGCGACGGGTTGCGGAACTGGCGGGGAAGTTGGTTCAAGCGATCGGCGAGCATGTCGATATAGCCGAATGTATTGAGTTGGCCGGGCTATGCGATATCGAGTTGAATACATTGACGCAAGACATTTTGGCGCTGTTCGATCCATCCTCGCCGGTCGAACAGCACGCAGTGGACATTGATCAGGAAAACTATGCCCTGTTGCTTGCCGAACTGGAAAGCCTGCTCAATACCGGGGATGCTCGGGCAAGTCGTTTGGCTCGAGAATCCGCGGCACTATTAAGCGTGAAACTGGGTAATTCTTATACGGTTTTTACCCGGCAAATGGACGCTTTCAACTACCAAGCCGCGTTGCTGACCTTGCGGAATGCGGAAAATTAAACAGGTTTGCCCCGTGTAAAGCCGCAGTACGGACTGCGGCATTTTAGTGTCGATGAGACTGAGCCGCCGCGATTACAGTTGCGATTGCAGATAATTTTGCAAACCGATGATGTCTATCAAACCCAACTGTTGTTCCAGCCAGTGGGCGTGGTCTTCCTCGGTATCGTCCAGCATCACTTCCAGAATTTCCCGGGTCTGGTAATCGCGAACGCTTTCGCAATAGGCGATGACTTTGCGCAAGTCCGCCACTACCTTATATTCCACCGCCAAATCGTTTTTCAGCATTTCCGGTACGTTGGCGCCTACCGCCAAGGGTTCGCGCTTGGATAAATCCGGTATGCCTTCCAGAAACAAAATCCGCTTGATCAATGCGTCGGCGTGGCCGGTTTCGTCTTGCACCTCGTGATTGATGCGTTCGTAAAGTTTGCTGAAGCCCCAGTTTTCATACATCCGGGAATGAATGAAATATTGATCGATAGCCGTCAACTCGCCGGCCAGTAATTCGTTTAAATGCGCTATGACTTGTTTATCGCCTTGCATCTGCGGTCCCCCAATAAAGTTTATAGATACGCTGCTGGCTATGGTAATACAAACAAGCCCACGCTTCCTGGGTTTTAAAGGCTTGATGCGGCCGCTAGCCTAGCGCATCGGTTTTTGTTCCGGTCAAATTAGTTGAGTTAGCGGTGTAATCTGAGTGCATTGCTTACGATACCGAAGCCAAACACTTGCTTTATATCGTCGGCTAGCCGTTCGATGTCGCCGTTGGCGATGAAAACCAGCCGCCCGCGCTTGTCTTCAGCGGCGCGGGACGGCAGCGCGTATGGGGGATAAAGGCGATTGGCGGCGGCCTGGATCGAGATCGGCTCGGCGGTGTCCGGCGTATATACCACGCCTTTGACGCGCAGCAAATCGACCGGATGACGCGCTAACAAGGCTTGCAGGATCGCTTCCAGTTGCGGCCAAGGCAGCGGCCGATCCAGATGCAGCGAGATGCTGCGGAAACCATGAGCCGGCACTGGGTTATCGGCGGGTAGGCGGCGTATCGTCGGGCTTGTTATCGCCGACAAGCTATCGGCGTATGTGTCAAGGCCTGTCCGGTGCCTGGGTGTGGCCGGCGCAATGAGCGGCAGGCGCCGATCCAGCGCAATTTGTTGTTGGTCGGTAACCAGATCGGCGTGCGTCAAAAGCAAACTATCCGCCCAAGCAACCTGGGCGCGAGCCTCCGCGAAACGATCCAGTTGCTCGATAGCCGACGGTATCGCCAGCGTGGTGACAACGCTTTGCAAACGATAACGGCCGGACAGCCAGCGTTCGCGCAACAGTGTGTCCAAAATCGGCTCCGGGCTGGCGACGCCGCTAGCCTCGATAATCAGCCGTTCGAAAGGCTTGCTTGCAGCTTGCTCCCAAGCCATCCGCAGGTTTTTTAAGGTCGGCGCCAGCGTGCCTTTTACTTTGCAGCACAGGCAACCGCCGGACAGTACCGTCAGCGGTAGATTTTGGTTTGCCAGCAAATCCTGATCGATAGGCATTTCGCCGAATTCGTTAATCACCACGGCGGTCTTCACCCCATCCGCCAGCAGCCGGTTCAGCAACGTGGTCTTGCCGCTGCCGAGGAAGCCGGTAATGAGAATGACGGGGATGGCTTGAGGCATGTTAAATCCAAAATATGGCGCTTAGTTGCG
>CAZGUM010000271.1:0-4513 GCA_964529085.1 uncultured Methylomonas sp.
AGACGATTTCAACTTCCAGCTCTTCTTCGCTTTCCAGTCTGTTCGCCACGGCTTCCGTCATCGTCAGCATGCCGCCGTAGCTTACTAAGGTTACATCAGGTTCATGCCCACCGCGACGTAATGTGGGGAACAGGTGGGTAGCGACATCATCCGTTGCTGGTAGCGCGACATAATCGGCAGGATCCATTTTTTCGCCGTAAAGCAGTTTGTGTTCAAGAAACAGCACCGGGTAATGCCAGCGCAGTACGGCGTCGATCAGGAGTTCGGCAACATTGTGTCTGTGGCTGCCGTAAACCACGGTCAGGCCCGGTACCGAGGTAAACAGGTGTTCCGGGCTTTGGCTGTGCGTGGGGCCGTAGCCGCGCCTGCCGCCGCAAGGCGTGCGGATGACGATAGGTACCGAGGTATCCGCGAACATGCCGGGAAACTTCACTGCGTGGTTGAGTAGTTGATCCAGGCATAGCGACAGGAAATCGGCAAACATGATTTCCACAATAGGCAGGTAGCCGTCAAGTGACAAGCCTATAGCCGAGCCGGTGATGCCGGCCTCGCTGATCGGCGTGGAGATGACTCGGCCGGGAAATTCGCTGGACAGACCTTGCGTCACTTTGAAGGCGCCACCGTAAGGGTCGTGCAAGTCTTCGCCGATTAACAGGGTGCGTCGATCGGACTTGAGCAGGAACTGCAAGGCGGTGTTAAGCGCTTGCCGCACATTACTGCCGGCCGCGACAGGCGGATAATCCGGCAAAGGGTGTTCAAGTTGGGCAGTGAAGATGTGTGTTGGGGGTTCGGCGAGTGTGGCTTCCGGCGAGGCGTTGGCGGCCTGGCGTACCGTTTCCACAAACTCGCGATTTCGGGCCTCGATAGTTGCCAGCGTATCGGCTGGCAACTGCCTGGCTAATGCCGCCAACGGATCACGGGCGCGAATTTCGTCAAGTTCGTTTGGATCGCGCAGATCGTCGCCTTTGCTGTGAGGACCCATCCTCCGGGTGTCGATCACCAGGAAACCGGGGCCGCGACTCGCGCGTACTGCGCTGACGGCTTCCGCTACTTTACGGCAAAATTCGGGATCATTATCTGCAAGGCGCCAAGTGGGTAGCCCGAATGCCGCGCCGCGAGCTTCGATGTCGCCGCCCAGGTTATCGCGGCTGACGGTGGTCTGAGAAATACCGTTGTTCTCGACCACGACCAGTAGCGGCGCTTTCCAGACAGACGCCAAATTCATCGCTTCGTAGACCAAGCCCTGACCGAGCGTGCCGTCGCCGATGATGGCAGCCACAATTCCGGCTCTGCCGTGCAGTTTGCGCGCCAAGGCCAAGCCGGCGCCAATGCCCAACATGCCGCCCTGAACGCCGTTGCTGTGAAAATTTCGGTGGACCAAATGTTGGCTACCGCCCCAGCCGCCGCACGCGCCAGCTTCGCGGCCCATAATTTCGCCAACCAGCCCGACAAAATCACCCGAGTACGACAGGAAATGACCGTGATTGCGATGATTGGAAAGTACTGCGTCATCCGGATGATCCAAGGCGCGCACTACCGATAATGCGGTGAGTTCTTGGCCGATGCAGGTGTGGGTGGTGCCCGACACCAGACCTCGGGAAAATTGATCGAGCACCAGTTCTTCGGTAAGACGAATCAGGTGACCGTAAGCATAAAGACTTTCCGGCTCAAGCCCAATTTGCGGTTTGCCATGTTCGTCGCGCGTGAAACCGGGTACTTCCCAAGTTTTATCCTCCGGAAAGCGCGCTACTTTGTATGTGTCCATGTATTGATTCCGGCGGTCTTGGATAGTGCTTTAGTCATAAGAATATAATTTACGCGAACCGGCAGTGCCGCGCAAGAACCGATTGAGCCGATCCGGGATGCGAAATCATCTGCAAGGCGGACCTTAATTGCGATTGCCCGGCGGCATCTTTTCTCTGAGTTTTAAGAAGCGCTGATAACGCTCGGTAGCGATTTGGCCTGCTTCTACCGCCAGTCGCACCGCACAATCCTTATCGTTGACATGCCGGCAGTCGTTGAAGCGGCATTTGGAAATGTGCGGCTGGAATTCTCTATAACCCCAAGCCAGTTGCCCTTCCGACAAACCCGCCAAGCCGAATATCGCGACGCCGGGGCTGTCGATTAGATTGCCGCCGCCCGGTAAATGGTAAAGTGTCGCGGCCGTGGTGGTGTGGCGGCCGTGGCGGGTGATTTCCGAGACGCTGTTGATTTTTAAATTGCGCTCCGGCAATAGCGCGTTGGTCAAGGACGATTTGCCGACCCCGGATTGGCCGGCGAACATGCTGGTTCGTTGCGACAAAGCCTGTTGCAAGTCGCCGATGCCGATTTTTTGATTGGCGCTGACTCTATGCAGGCTGTAGCCCAAGTTTTGGTAATACGCCAGCCCTTCTTCAACCGCAGGTGACAGCGGCAGATCCACTTTGTTCAGCACCAGTGCTGCGTCTATATTGCAGTTTTCGCAGATCGCCAGATATTGATCCAGCAGCAAAAAATCGCATTCGGGTTCGGCGGCGAAGACGATGAAAATAGTATCCAGATTAGCGGCAACCGGCCGCGTGTCGTTGCCGCGGCTGGGACGCTGCAACACGGAGCGTCTGGGCAGTATTTGCTCGATGCGGCCTTGCTCGGGCGAGGACATGGAAAGCATCACCCGGTCGCCGACGACCACGGTGTCCAGTTTGCGTAATGTCTGGCAGAGCACGGGTTGCTCGGCTACTTTGCCTGCATCGTCGCTCACCTCGACGGCGATACCTTTGCCGAGATGTGCGACGACCAAACCTTGGTGTAGGTCTGCCATCAGGCGGACTGCATTTTTTCTTCGATATGCGCTATGCGGATCGCGGCGGGCGGATGGCTGTAATGGAATGCAGAGTACAACGGGTCCGGCGTCAGTGTGCTGGCGTTTTCTTCGTAAAGTTTCACCAAGCCGCTGATCATTTTGCTGCCTTGGGCGTTACGGGTAGCAAAGTCGTCGGCTTCAAACTCGAATTTACGCTGAAAGTAGGCGCTGATGGGTTGCATGAAGGTAGTAAACACCGGCGACACCAGCATAAACAGCAACAACGCGGCGGCGTTGGAATGGGTGCTGACGCCCAAACCGTCGAAAAACCAGTCCTGAGTGATCAACCAGCCTAAAACAGCGAAGCTGATCAAGGTCATTACCGACGACGCCACCAGCATTTTGATGGTGTGTTTGCATTTGAAGTGGCCTAACTCGTGAGCCAGAACCGCTTCCAGTTCTTCCTCGTCCAGCGAATTGACCAGGGTGTCGAAGAACACGATGCGCTTGTTATTGCCCAAGCCGGTGAAATAAGCGTTGCCGTGGCCGGAGCGGCGCGAGCCGTCCATGATGAAAATGCCTTGGCTGTTAAAGCCGCAACGTTCCAATAATCCCTGAATGCGTTGTTTCAAAGAGCCTTCCTGCATAGGCTCAAATTTGTTGAACAGCGGCGCGATTACGGTCGGAAACAGCCAGCTCATCAATAGCGAGAAACTCATGATGATGGCCCAGGCGTAAAGCCACCATAGCCCGCCAATGCTGTCCATGACCCATAGAATCAACGCCAGAATCGGCAGGCCGATAGCCAGCGTCAGGCCCATGGACATTAGTTGGTCTTTCACGAACTGCGGTAGTTTGCTTTTATTGAAGCCGTATTTTTCTTCGATGACAAAGGTTTGGTACAAGCTGAAGGGGATTTCGACGACTGTCATCAACAGAAAAATGCTGGCCATGGATAGCAAACTGGCTATCAGCGGTGACAACTCGAAGGTCGACCAGAAATCGAATACCAGGCTGATCCCGCCTCCCAGGGTTAGCGCCAGCAGAAATACCATGCCCACCACGCTGTCGATGTCGCCCAGTTTGCTTTTCTCTATGGTGTAATCCGCTGCCTTTTGATGCGCGCTGAGCGATACCCGGTCTTGGAAAGCGGTAGGCACCTGCTCGCGGTGCTGTAGAACGTAGGATTTCTGGCGTATCGCCAGCCAGAATTGGATGCCGTAGGAAAGAACTAAAGCCGCTAAAAAAATGCCAGTAAACGTGTTCATCAAGCCTATGTAGTTGGGGTTAACAATTAGCGGTACAGATTAGCTAATGCTACAATTTGCCGCAACATTATTAATACCATGGAATGAAAATGGCTCAAGATGCCGATAATCTTATCTGGATCGATCTGGAAATGACAGGCTTGGATCCTGATAACGATCTGATCATCGAAATCGCCACGGTAGTCACCGATAAACATTTGAATATTCTTGCCGAAGGTCCGGTGATGGCGGTGCATCAAGCCGATGCTGCGTTGGCGGCTATGGACGACTGGAATCAGAAACATCATGGGCAGTCCGGTTTGATTCAGCGGGTCAAGGATTCAAAAATCGATGCAGCCGAAGCAGAAGCGCTTACGCTTGAGTTTTTGCAGAACTGGGTGCCAGCCAGAACGTCGCCGATATGCGGCAACAGCATTTGTCAGGATCGGCGATTTCTCTATCGCTACATGCCCAAATTGGAAGC
>CAZGUM010000272.1:0-4495 GCA_964529085.1 uncultured Methylomonas sp.
CATCCGATAGTGGCAAGCGCCGATCCTGCTTCATACCTTCGATGACTTCGGCTTTTTGACCGAGCAAATACATATTTGCCGAGTTCTCGACAATGGCGCGGCCTGCGGCATTGCGGTATAAATCGTTCACCGACTGGGTGATGGTGACGGCTGCACCGCCGTATTTTCGAAATCGCCGATAGCCGTGTTCCATGAACTTAGCGACATCGCCTTCAGTGAGCAAATCCCAGGCTTCGTCGATGATGACGATCTTGGGCCGGTTACGTTCGCCGAGATACATTTCCTGCTGGATTTGGTAAATCAGCTGCAGCAAGACCACCTGTTGCAGATGCTTGCGGCCCTTAAGCTCCTCTAGTTCCAGGACGGTAAAGTCATTGGTGAATTTGGCGTTATTGCGACCATTGAAGTAACGGCCATATTCGCCTCGGGTGGTAAACGGAAACAACTGTTCGCCGACATCCTTCAAGCGTTGATCGATTTCAGAGCAGAGCTGCCGGGCAATGTCGTCGACGGACATGGCCTGGACTTTTTCTGTCCACAATTGTTTCAATATCCGTTTGAGACCCGCAGTTTGGAAATCGGTCAGTTTCTCGGTCGGCGCTGCCATTTGGCTGACCAATCCGGCTAACATATCGGCTTCTTCTTCGAAGTTTTGCACGATCTCGAACGGGTTCATGCAGATGTTGGAACCGTGGGTGAATTTCACGAAATCGCCTTCCAGCACCTCGCAAAGGTTTTCATAGGAGCGGCCGACATCAATGGCCCAGATTTGCGCGCCTTCGGTCAGGTAGCTGACGATGATTTCGTTGGTCAGAAAGGATTTACCTTTACCGGATTCGGCGGCTATACACAGATTGTAATTGCCGGTGGTATCGAACAGCGACACGGCCATGTGTTCACCGTTGCGTGAGACGAAATTCAAAGTCGGCGTGCCGGTGCCAGCCCAGTCACCGAATAGCGGTAACAACGGAATCGCATGCCGGGTGGCCAAGGTGCGATAGCGTTTCAAATCGGCAATCGCCGAACGCTCGGGGCCAAACGGCAAACAGTTCAGGAAAAACGGCAGGCAGAAGTACTTGTCTTCCAGTAGCTGAAATCCCAACTCCCGGAAATACACCCGCGCATTGGACACCGCAGCCGCTTCTTCTTGTTCGTCGCAAAACAGCAGCACGCCGAAATACGCTCTAATCGGCCGGTCACCGTCGCGGTAAGCATCGAACAACACGTCGAAATGGTGTTTACGCTTCACCAACACCGGCAAAAACCGGGCAATTGGCGTATTAACCTGGTTGGTGATGAATTGCCGCACGCCTTCCTGACGGGTGCGGGTTGATTCGGCATCCGGATAATGCAGGGTCAGACTGAGCAAAGCATTCTGCCGAATCCCGCGAGTACCGGACAGAATGTCGCCCAGATAACTTTTGGCGCTGCCAAAGTAAAAATGATCGGGTGTGCGTTTTGCGGACAGCGTCTTGACGCGTTTTGAGCCAAGCCAAATCCCTTTTTCGTCGGTCTGTAAGGCGTTGTCGTAATCCAGCAATTGGTCGCGGATCAGTTGGGTCGGATCGCACTCGGGTACCACCCGGTCTTTCCAGCCGGCATCGGGCTGCCAGTTGAGAATCGTGTTCAGAATACGCACATACTGATCGGCACCCAATAGTTCCGGATACAAGCCGATGGTTGACAGTGACTGCTGGGTGGCCATTTGCAATTCGCTGGCTCGGTGGATGTCTTGCTCACTGGGTCTGGGATACGCCATCGGCAATTTGACCGTGACCAGAATGTGGCTGCGCCGCAGGCGTGCTCCCGAAATCGCTTCCGGGGCCTTGGTTGTGCCACGCCGCAAGAAATCGATACTGGCCTGGGTCATGGTTTTATAGGTTGGTTTTTGCTGTTTCAAGCGCCGGGTTTGCATGATGGCCAGCGACTCTTCGATGTCCGGCGAAGTCCATAGTGACACTTGTAATAACGTTTCGGGCGGCCAGTCCTGATTCAGTAATACGTTGACCCGCGCAGAAACGCTGGCATCGGCGCCGGTCATCGGTCGGCACAGAAAGCCAAAGCCAAGGCTGCTATCGGCCATCAAGAACAGGTGATGGTCATATTCATAAGCCAGTACCGTGAATAACTGATCGGCACGGGGGCGTTGCGCGGTGGTCATGGGGTCTGAACCTCGAAATACTGGTTTTGCATGGCTTCGGTTTGATGCTCGGCATGCAGGCGAATCGTAAAGGGATGCCGGCAAACGCGAACCGCACGCTTCTGGCGTTTCAATTGCCGGGCCCTGGCCGGATGGCAGGGGTTGATTGGCTGGCCGTTGGCGGTTTGGACTTTGACGGTGCGTTTATCCTTCACTAACGGACAAGGGCGGCGGTTGCCCGCCGCAGTCTCGGTATCAATACTTGAACCGGTCATCGTGGTGAGGCCTAAATCGTGGCGGTCACGATGTTGGTGATAATGGTCGGTGCCGCAAACAGGCCGACACCACTGGCAATCCCCAGCACAAAGCCCATGATGCTGCCGCGCACGACACCGGCGACCAAGCCGACGATGACGAACACGATGGCGATGATGCGGCCGAGCAAACCCTCCACCCAGCCAGTGAGCAAGGTCCAGACGGTGTTGAACTCGGTACCGCCGGTACCGGCCATGGCGTCATTGGCCATCAGCATAAAAACTAACGATGCCAGGGCAATCAAGACCCCGCTTCGATACGAAGTTTTCATCAAAAATATCCTCATTCAGGTTAAAAGACGGTTGCCCGTCGAATCTCGGAGGGTTAGTCCGGCAGGTTTTAAGCGGTTGCCCGCTCAGTCTCGCAGGGGGTGTGGGACCTGCGGTTAAATGGGTTGTGACCCATCAAGGCAATGGCTTGGCAAATCGAATCGCTGGATTCTCATCTTCAGCGGTATCCACACTGGAGCGTTTCTCCGGTGGACGTTGTTCGACTTGCAAAGGAATCAACGACGCATTGGCTGTCGGTGCCGCCTTGCCGATCATCCAGCGCCGGGGTTCCAGTTCGGTGTAGACGTAGTTGGACACCATCAAATCGCCCTCAGCATCCTCCCAAGGCGCGATCCAGATGCGCATCACCTGGGATGGCGTCCGAATCGGCGTGGGATCTTCGATCTTGGGCACGGGTTGTTGTAACGGTGGTGCGAGTGCCGGTTTTGACATTGGCTCCGATTCCTGGCTGGTTTCGGGAGGCGCTTCCTTTATCGCCGTATTGGTCACCTGGTAGGCCTGCGTCGTCGACAGACAGCTGGGTTCGTCCGGCATGCCTTTACAGCCGTAGTCGGTGGCGCAGCCGGTGGTGATGGCGATCAGCAGTACACTGAGTCTATAAATACAAAACTGATGAAAGCGTTTCATGGCTTTTTCTCCGTGGCGTTTGTGTTTTGTGCGTTTGTATCGGGCGTTGTTGCCAGACTGGGCGACGGTTTCGGTTTATCGGCCAACCAATCGGCTAACACCTCGGGTGCGCCACTGTGCGTGCGGCCGTCAGGAGCAATCAGAAATGGCACACCCTTCAAATCGAATAACTTGGCGGTGACCACGGCTTTTTGCAGTGGCTCTTTGTTGCACTGAACCGGTGGTTCGGTCGGCAAGCCCGCGTAATCCTGTTTCAATAGTCGGTCGCGCACGGTGTCTTTGGCCTTGGTATCGCTGGATCCCAACTGACACGCCAGTTGCACGACGATGTTTTGCGATTCGGGACCGAGGATGGGGACCATCACCAGTTTGAAGGTGTATTGGTCTTGCAAGGCTTGCAGGTCTTTCATGACCTTGCCGCAATATGGGCAACGCGGATCGATGAATACCAGCACCTGGCCTTTTCCGTGGCCGACAGTCACGGCGCCAAGGTCGTCGGCCTTGAGTTTCATCCGGGACAGATCGATGCGATTGGCGATATTGTCGATATCGGCCAATTCCTTGATTTCCTGTTGAGTCCAGATGTCCATCAATTTGCCGCCGTAGAATGCAAAGCGGCCGTTGCTGGAAATAAACACCGTCTGCTCGCCGGACTTGACCATCTTGAGGCCCGAGATCGGCAAATCCTGCATGCCATCGATCTTGATTGATAAAAGACCTGCGGCAATGTCAGACACCGGTGGTTTTGGCAGATTGGCGGCTAGGACAGTCGATGTGCCGAATAGCGCGGCCAGTAATAAAGGTATGTGGCGGAATGTCATAACGACCTTTGGGTTGGGATTAAGGAATCAGCTTGGGGTTTTCAACTTCAATGCCGTGCCTTTTTGCACGATGAAGTTGACCTGGCGGGTGGCATCGACTTCGATGACCGGGTAAATCTCTTCGGCCATGTCCATGTAAAAGTGCGACAGTCGCTCCATGGCGTAGCCCGCGCCTTTAAGCGCACCGCCTTCCATCGACTGCGAGGAAAAGGCGCTTTGGAACGGTGTGGTACCTGACAGCGCACCTATGCCGCCGGTCATCAACACCGGAATCTGGTTACGACCGAAGGCATCGGAAAAGC
>CAZGUM010000273.1:0-4477 GCA_964529085.1 uncultured Methylomonas sp.
TTGGCCAAGCAAAAGAAAGTATCTCGGCTGTCGGGCCGAGACCCGACATTAAAAATCAGCCGTCGCGTTAGCGACTTTCAAAACATCAAGCGCATTGGAATCATAGAAGATAGTTTGAATCCCTGCTTTTGATAAAACTGCTGCGCGGACAGATTAGTGGCGTCGATCGCAACCGTTACGCCTCGCCGGTAGCTCGGTACAACCTCTGGATGCGCAACTTATCCGGTTAAAACAGCGCTCGATCCGAATGTCAGGTTTGGCAACAAGCATCCAAGCCCTGGTATCGGCTAAAACCGTCCCAATCGCAAAATGCCAAAAAGCGCACACCCTTCGAGTGTATTGCTCCACAGACACCCCCTCTATAACTCCCTATTCTTGAATCGTCTTCAGTTTCTTCCTTCATACCCTTGACCGAATAAGAAGCTGAGCGAAATCCACCGCGTCTAAGCGCAACACCGCGATGGCTGCTTTAGGCGCTAGCGCACTTTGCCAACGCTGCAGCACTTATGTTTTACGTTAGATATTTTCACTCGGCCTAATGCAAAGAGCTGCTCATGTTCAGCAGGTAAACGTCATAGCAAATCTTGCGGTTTCATCAATACTACGAGGAGTTCTCATTATGAGCAGTACCGAATCAATCAACATCAATTCGCTGCACGAGTTACAACTGCAGATGCCGCGTATCGTCCCGGCGGTTAACGCCAACCCCGGTTTAGCCTTGGCCGCCGCCGCCAATCCACTGCTGGCACTCGAACAATTGGGTTACAAACTCAGCTCGCCGGCACAGGCAGAAATCGAGCGATACGCCCGCTTCGGCCCCGATAACCTAAAACGCCTGGCGGAACTGGAAACCGAGTTCGGCAAATTGCTTACGACTAAAACCATGCCCGCCGATCCAAGCGAAGCGCGAGCATTGTTTGAAAAATCCGGGCATGAACCATCCGACAAAGCCGCCGCCAACACCAAAACCACGCTCAAACCGGCCAAAACTCAAAGTTTGACAACCTCGCTTGCCGCTATTTTTGCCTCGAAGGTATTGGCGGAGGACGAAGAAAAAAAACTCCTCCGCGAGCTCTCCGCCCAACATCCCGGCCTGCCGCTTTTGTACCAATATCGAAAAATCCATCGGCAACGGCCGGTTTTTGCCTCGCGCTCGGCGTTTGAATCGATCCTTGCCGGTGAAAAAAACACCCTGGTCGATCAAGTCGAATTCAGTCTGAGCAGGCACCGCGACACGGCTAAGAAGCATTCGACCGATTAATCCACACACTTTTACTAAAAGGCAAAAACATGGATACGCACAATTTCCAAACGGTGGCTGAAGTCACCGAATCGGTACTCCTCGACATCCTGCGCGAAGCTTGGCGCAGCGGTGGCCTTAACCCCAACGGTACCTTACCGCAAGAAATTCAGTTGCCGGCCGGCATGGCCCTCGGCCCGTTCACGCTGGCCGACGGCACCGTCCAATTTCCGCAAAATCAAATCCGCCTTGACCTTAACCCCGGCATCAACGGTGTCAACCTGACGCTCGGGGTGATTGCGGATCTGGAAATCCAGAATCCCCCGGTGCCGAGCGCGACGCTGTTCAATATCACGGCCGACGTCACCCTGCGCGTACCTATCGGGCAAGCGCCCGATCCCGGCGCGCCCGTCAATTTAGCCCTCTTATTGGCCAATCTGCCGGCAAATGCCGTGGATGTGGTGATTACCTCCGGCAACCCGTTTGCCAATGTGTTGGCGAACGGTCCGGCGGAATTTATTCATAAACTTTATCAGAACGGCACTATCCCACATCTGGTACAGGACATCCCGCTCGGATTCCCACCGTTTGCGATGAAAGCCTCCGTCGAGTTTTTCGACGACGAAAATAATCCGGCTCGGCAAATCAGCGTCGGTTTCCTGCCCGGACAAATGCAAATCAATTTGCCTTGCGCGGTGCGCTTTTACGACATCACCGGCGGCATTGGCCCGCTTGGACTAGCCTCGCCGATGGGCATGACCGCCACCGCGCAGCTCACCATGCCGTTCTCCAATACTGGCGCACACATCCACATCGGCTTGGATAGCGCCACCAGCAACTTGATAAACATCCAGCCTGCGCCAGGGGTGGAAGGGACGAATTACACCGCCAACAAGGCCAGTGTAGACGCCATACTGGGCGCAGGCAGTTTTGAAAACGCCATCCGCTCCGGATTTGTCACCGCAGCCAATGTGTTTTTTGCCGTGCTGCCGCCGGTGGATTTTGACATTCCGACACTTGCCGACCTGGAAACACAGGTAGAAAACTTCATTCGCACGGAAATGAACAATCGCCGTTATGTCGTGCTCTGGGCACCGACCGACGCCGTGGGCGGGGTGGTGATTACCAACATCACGCCGAAAGTTTTAAGCGATACGCTGGTCATTGCCCTGAATGCCGGACCCGGCGCGGATGCCAACGCCTTGGTAAATTTCATCCCAGTGCCCTGCGATTTTGCCATCGGCCTGGATGACGACTTTATCGAAGAAAAGCTGAGAAGCGAAATCGCGGCAAAATTCCCCGGCGGCTTCCCGGTGACTTTGCCGGAAGCCGACACCGACGGTCACAAGGTGCGCATCAATTCCTTCAGTATGAAACTGATCGATGGCGCCATCGAAGCCAAAGGCTCGGTGACCTTGGTAGATGAAATTCTCGGTAGCATTGATGTCGGCGCCAGTTTTACTGCGAATATCCGCTTGCAGTGGGTGGACGGTCCGACAGGGGGCCAAATATTGACACCGCTTCCCATCGAGAACCTGGATGTCGATTTTGAGCTAGGTTTTCTTGGCTGGCTACTGATATTTCTGGCCGGCTTCCTCACCGGCGGGCTGATAGGCGGGCTGATATTCACGGTAATCCTGGCGATTGTCATCGAAATTGCGGAAAGTATTGGTGCCGATAAAATTTTCGACTCGGCCGGCAAGCTGGCGGGCATCGCCGCCTGGCCGGTCAATTTGCCCCACATCGGCACCATCTCGGCGCGCTTCAAAAACCCGGTCGATATTTATGCCACCGGCATTCGGTTTATCGGCGAAATGTCTGCCACCAGTACCAGCACAGCCGGCCTGGACAGTGCGTCGGCAAACGGCCCGTATGCTGCCTCGTCCAGCTCTGCCCTGCTTTTCAATGGGGGGCCGGATAAGGTTTTCAGCCAGCCAAGCTGGCTGTTTGGCGACGGTCAATCTTCCGCACTACGCCGCCCAACGCATCGCTACGCCGACAGCGGTTTGTATGTCGCCAAATTGCGCATTGCGGTCAGCGAAACCGGCGGGGTTACCACCCGCAATTTCACACCCGTCCGCTTAAAAAATGTGCAACCGGCTGTCAGTTTCGATTTATTGGAACTCAGCGTCGACGAAGGCCAAGAGGTGGAAATCACTGCGAAGTTCACCGATCCGGAATGGCTGGACAAACACACCGCCATTTTCGATTGGGGCGACGATTCCAAACCTACGGTCGGGGTGGTGTCCGAGACTAACCTGGAGCCCGAAGCAAAAGGCACGGTCGTCGCCAAGCATGCCTGGTGCGACAACGGCAATTATCAGGTCCGGTTGCGCGTAAGCGACGACGACGGCGGTATTGGCGAAGCCGTTCTGCCGGTGCTGGTCAAAAACGTAAAACCTGTAGTCACTTCAGAAAAAACCCTCTGCGTGTTGGTCGGCCAGCCGGTGCAAATGCAGGCTACTTTCGAGGACAATGGCTGGTGCGATACCCATACGGCGCATTGGGATTTTGGCGATTGCCAACAGAAAAACACCTTCGTCACCGAAACCAACGAACCGCCGAAAGCGAAAGGAAAGGTTGAGGTATGTCACGAATGGGCGCACTGCGGCACTTATTTAACCACCGTTACCGTCCAAGACGATGATGGCGGGGAAGGGGTAGCCACCACCGTCGTACATGCCATCGAGCTGAAAAATCCGATGATGGAAGACGGTTTCCGCTTCCCGTATCCGCCCATGTCCGGGCGCAAAGACCGCGTGGCCAACGGCTGGCACCCTTATGCCGAGCCAGCCTTGTCCTTTGACAAAGACGCCGCGCGGCAACCACGGGAATGGTTGTTTTTCCCGGAAAACTTCGTGGAGAGGGACGGTCGCCGGGCACAGGGGCTTGAGTTCAAAGGCGCCATACAAGCTGGTATTCAACAGCAAATCTGTGCCAACGTGGGTTGGGAATATGAGTTTTCAGCGGCATGGCACCTGGTGTCGCCGCGCCAAACCGGACGCGTGAGCATCGGCATCGACCCCTTGGGCGGTAACAATCCGAATGCAGCCCAAATTGTCTGGCGCGAGCTGCCACCCGGCGAGCAGGAATGGCAAAACATTAGCGTGCGGGCCAAAGCACAACGGGATGAAATCACGCTTTTCGTCGGCGGCATCGATCGGTTTGGCGGCGAAAATACTATCTACCTGGACGATGCGCACCTTTGCCAAATTCAGCCGACTTTCTGCCCGCCGG
>CAZGUM010000274.1:0-4464 GCA_964529085.1 uncultured Methylomonas sp.
AGCGAATGCGCGGCATCAGCTCATTTTATGTGATGGAATTATTACAGCGCGCCAAGCAACTTGAACAGCAAGGTCGCGACATCATACACATGGAAATCGGCGAGCCGGATTTCGAGACGCCGAAGGCAATTTTGGATGCCGGTAACGTTTTCATGCAGGGTAGGGAAGTTAAATATACCGCCGCGGCCGGATTGCCGGAATTGCGCCAAAGCATTTCCGATTATTACCAGGCGCAATACGGTGTAAAGCTGGACCCGAAACGGGTTTTTATTACGCCGGGCGCTTCCGGCGCGTTTTTGCTGGCGTTTGGGATTAGTTTAAATCCGGGGGAGCAAATCTTGATGGCCGACCCGTGCTATCCCTGCAACGACAACTTCGTGCAATTGTTCGATGGTAAAACTCGCTTCGTCAATGTCGGCGCCGAAACCGCTTATCAACTCAACGCCGAGCTAATTCGGCAGCACTGGCAACCGGCCAGTAGAGGCGTATTGATCGCTTCACCGTCTAATCCTACCGGTACCATCATCGGCAACGATGCGCTACGCGATGCGATTCAGCAGACACATGCTTTGGGTGGCTGTTTTTATTCGGACGAGATTTATCATGGTCTGGTTTATGGCGAAACAGTCAACAGCGCGTTGGAGTTCAGCGACGAAGTGTTTGTCATCAACAGTTTTTCCAAGTTCTTCAGTATGACCGGTTGGCGCATCGGTTGGTTGATAGTGCCGGAAGATTTTATCGATGCCGTGGAAAAGCTGGCGCAAAATATATTTATCTCTACGCCCACTCATTCTCAGTATGCAGCTTTGGCCTCCTTTAGCCCGGATAATATGGCTGAATTGTATCGGCGCCGCGACGAGTTTGAAAAACGCCGGGATTTTCTTTACGAAAATTTGCTGCGCTTGGGCTTTAAAATAGCCTGCAAACCGCAGGGAGCTTTTTATATTTATGCCGATTGCAGTGCGTTTACTGACGACAGTTTTGAGTTCGCCAAACAACTGCTAGAACAAGAAGGCGTAGCGGTAACGCCCGGCAAAGACTTTGGTCAATACCTAGCCAATCAGCACATTCGATTTGCATATACCGCTTCAATCGATAGAATGGCCGCCGCGCTTCAAAGACTGGAAAGATTCATATGCCAATAAGCCAATACACACCGCAACAGTTACAACAACACTTACAGGACGACCCATCGGTATTTTTACTGGACGTCAGAGAGCCTCACGAATTTGCCTACGCCAAGATCGCGGGAAGTGTATTAATACCGCTGCAGCAAATACCCGCGCGCTTCGACGAAGTGCCTGTAGATCGAGACGTGGTGGTGATCTGTCATCACGGCATGCGCAGTCAACAAGCCTGCAATTTTTTGCAGCATTCCGGATTTCAAAGGTTGTTCAATTTGAAAGGCGGTATCGATGCTTGGTCCGTCATTTGCGATCCGTCTGTCCCACGTTACTAAATAATAATTAAAGCTATGTTTTTGAAAGATTACTATGCCATCCAGGATGGCAGTGTCGCTATCAGCGCCGCACAGGCTAGCATGTTTGCCAAGGAAGTCGCCCACGACTTCAACCCCTTGCATGACGAAGACGCAAAACGTTTTTGCGTGCCGGGTGATTTATTGTTTTCTTTGGTGTTGGATAAATACGGCCTTAGCCGGAATATGCATTTCATTTTTTCCGGGATGGTCGGTCATGGTGTGCTGCTGAACTTTCCCGATAGTAGTGCCGATCGGATCGATGTTACCGACAATCAAGGTAAAACTTATTTGCTAATCGAACGATCCGGCGAAGTAATCCGCGATTCTGCTTTAATCGAGACCTTGATCCGCGATTATGTAGCGTTTTCCGGGCAGAATTTCCCTTACGTTTTGGTGCCGCTATTAGCCAAAGAACAAGTCATGTTCAATATCGACAGGCCACTGGTGATATACGAAAGCATGACGCTGAGTCTGAGCCGGATGGATTTCCACGAACCGCGTCTGGAAATGTTGGAGCCGAAAATGGAAGTGAACGGTAAACGCGCTACGGCTTATCTTTATTTTCAAATCAAATGCGGCGAGGAAGTTGTCGGTTCAGGCTTTAAGAAGCTGGCGGTAAGCGGGTTGCGGGAATATGAGGCCGAACCCATGCAGGCCTTCGTCGATGAATATTTGGCCAGAAAGCACGGTTATTTGGGAAATTTAGCGGAAGCCAGCGTCTAAACGCGTTTCGAAATTCTTTTGCCGACAAGTTACGGTTCATCGAGGTCGATAGCGACAAATGCCTGAAGGGAATGAGTGTTTTCAAAACGCTGACATTCAGCCGCTAGGTGGTTTTTCGCCGATTTATCAGTCTTTGATGAATCGGCAAATGCCGGATTTCGTTCCCACTAAGCACAATGTGTCGGGTTAGCGGCGAGATCTAAAGTACGGTCGCAAACGGTTCGACAATCACATTTTCGCCGGGTTCGACACCTGTGCTGTCGACATCCAGGACAATAAAACAATTGGCCATGCTGGCGATTTTCAACTGATGGGAGTCTTGCGGTCCGGCGATGTTGACTACTAACTCGCCGGTATCGGTTTGCCTGAGTATGCCTCGTTGATATTCCTGGCGCCCCGGCGATTTTTTAAGATGGCTTTCGCAACGAGCCCACAGTCGCAATGTTCTAGTCGCGGGTGCGCCTGCTAGCTGTTCCAGTGCCGGCCTGACGAATTTGTCATAAGTTACCAATACCGCCACCGGGTTACCGGGCAGACCGAAGAACCAACAGTCGCCTATCTTACCGAAGGCCAGAGGCTTACCGGGTTTGAGAGCTATTTTCCAAAAATTGACCTGTCCGCACTTTTCCAAGGTTTGTTTGACGAAATCGGCGTCTCCCACCGAGGCGCCACCAGTCGATATCACGACATCATATTGTTTCGCGGCGTCAGTTAAGGTTTGCTCCAGTTGGGCCTGATCGTCGCCGACGATGCCCAGATCGCAGACGGTATGATTCGAGTCGGCTAAGAAACCGGCCAATTGATAGCGGTTGCTGTCATAGATTTTGCCGATAGCAAGCGGGCTTCCAAGCGTAACTAATTCATCGCCAGTCGAGAAAAAACCGATTTTCAGTCGTCGTTTGACGCTGATTTTAGTAATGCCGGCCGCAGCCAGTAGACTGATATTGCGAGCGTTGAGCTTTTTCGGCGCGGTAATCAACACCTCATGCTGTTTGACGTCACTGCCGGCCGCTCTAATATTTTTATACGATTGCCAGTCGTGAGTAAGTGATACAGTAAGCCCATCCACTTCAACCTGTTCTTGGGGAATTACGCTATCCGCAAAATCGGGCACGACAGCGCCGGTAAATATTCTGACACACTGACCGGAAATCTTCGGCCCGAGATAGGGCCGCCCGGCCCAGGCCGTGCCGATTACTTGCAATTGTGAAGAATGCCCGGCTGTTAAATCCCCGGCAGCAAAAGCATAACCATCCATCGCGGCATTACGCTGCGGCGGAATATCGATCGGCGATATGACGCTTTCGCTGAGGATTCTGTCTTGTGCTTTCGCTAAATCGATTAGCTCGTTCTCGGCAACCGCAGTTATGGCGTGGCGAATCTCAGATAGCGCTTGTTCTACGCTTAGTAAGGTGTTTTTTTTCGGGTAGCAAATGTCAGTCACGTTGGTTTTTCAAAAAGGTGTCGATGATGAATACGGTGATGGCTTGAGGATCGTTTAGATCAAGCTGCGGTAAGTTCGGCGGCGTCGATAAAACCTGATCGCTTGCTATCGCGATAATCGATGGATCGCTCGGATAAAGCAGTGGTTTACCCAGGCTGGGCCGGCATAATTCAATTTTCGGATAAGACTCGTGCCTGAATCCTTCCACTAAAATCAAGTCCAGACCCGATGAGGGAAATGCGGCAAGTTGCTCGGACAGCGAAATATCGATACTGGGAGGTAATTCGCTAATGACCGCGCGCCGATAGCGCGAGACCAGCATTACCGGCGTAGCGCCAGCCTTGCGCAACTTAAAGCTGTCTTTATCGGGTTGGTCTATTTCGAAATCGTGGTGACTGTGTTTAATGACACCTATTCGCAAATTTTGTGCTTTGAGTAGTGGGATTAGTTTGGTCAATAGGCTGGTTTTGCCGGTGCCGCTAGCGGCGGCAAAACCGAGAACCGGAGGGCTGAGCATGGTATGTCTCTGCTGTTATCGAACTATGGGTATTCTAAGTTATTATGACTTTTATTGGTTATCGCGTTTGGAGAGTTGGTGATACGCATAGTAATACTGCTGTTAGTGATGTCCGGCGTTTTTACGCTGCATTGGTTTTTTAAGGCGTCTGCGGACGTACGAAGCAAACGCTTTAAGCAAATGGCTTGGATCGTTGCAACGATTGTGCTGATACTGCTAGCGGTTAGTGGAAAACTTAGCGGCCTGATTGCGTTAATCGGGGTGATATTTGCTTTTTTTATGCGGTCGATGCCTCTTATT
>CAZGUM010000275.1:0-4463 GCA_964529085.1 uncultured Methylomonas sp.
CGGCCCCATAATTTCAGGCGTCTTCTGTTGGGGTAGTCCATCAAAATCATCGATATCCGATCATTGACGTTAAGGTTACCTACGCTCAGATACTGCCGGTTACCGCGAAAATCGGCAAAGCCTATCGTATGCTCATCCAGCACTTTCAAAAAACCTTGAGGGCCGCCGCGATGCTGCACATAAGGCCAGCCGGACTCCGATACCGTGGCTTGGTAAAAACTGTCGCGTTCGCCGATAAATTCAATTTCCTGTTCGGTCAAACCGATACCGGGATCGTCGGCCAATTCAAACCGGCTGTTGGCTTCCCGGCTGCCATACAGCGACTGAGCCGCTTTGACGCTGGGCGTAAAGGTGATATCCGCAAATGCAGTAGCCATGATATCTCTCCGAAAGGACCGGCAGCATGGAATGCCGCCGGACTAGTTCCAACGCTTCAAGTTATGCCGCGACTTTCAGATCCACTTTAGGGAAATCTATTTCAGTCTGGGCCACCGAGTTGATGTAGTTCGTTAAGGTATTCAGAGCGACATGCAGCACGATTTCCACAATCTCAGCATTGCTGTAGCCAGCGGCTTTGACAGCGGATAGTTCGGCATCCGAAACATGTCCACGCTGTTGCGCCACGCGGGTGGCAAATTTCACGGCAGCCGCCGCTTTGGGATCGGACGAATCTCCGTTACGGTTCGCGGCCATTTCAGCATCGTCCAGCTTGGCGACATTTTTGCCGAGATACGTATGCGCAGACAGACAGTAGCTGCAGCCGTTGATTTCGGCGATAGCCAAGGCGATGCGTTCTCGGGTTTTGGCTTCCAGCACACCTTTGCCTAACGCTCCGTTAAGACTCAAATAGCCTTCCAAGGCAGCAGGGCTATTTCCCACCAGCTTCATTAAATTGGGCACGACACCCAGTTGCTTTTTAACGGCATCAAGCAAGGGTAAAGAGGCGGCAGGCGTTTGTTCTGTGGTAGGGATTGCGATTCTATTCATGTTCATGCTCCAAATAAAAGGTTGTGGTTTAAAGCGTCATCGCCCAGTGTTGTGGGGATGGCTATACTTTGTCACATGCCGTTTGGAGAGAGAATACGCATAAATTTGAAGACACTATTCCGCCAAATGGAATAGTCGATACGCCCAATCGATAACAGGGTGGTTTTGGTTATTAGCGGAAGAGGCGGACAGTAGGCTCAAGTGTGTATGCCGATACGAAACCTGCAAACCACCAACTTTTGAATGTTAGTTTCGGCCAATAGTAGCAATTGAAACTACTTTAGATTTTAGGTCATAAATTTTTCTAATGTATAGTATGTATTTGAATTTCAATGAAACAAGCGTCAAAAATTATCTACCTTGCTGTTAAATATTAATATAATTCAGCTTTTATCAATGCGTGGAATTTGACCGTAACCTCATGAAAAATACATCTTATTTTTGACTAGGAGTGTTTTTGGAAACATCAGCAATCAAACATATTGTTGTTATCCCATCAGAAGTATCTGAAACAAATTGTAGCTTTTTTCAGGGGTTTTCTTATCAAGTATTATATGACTATAACTCTATCTTTTCGGCATTGTCTTTTGCTCCTCATGATTTGTTTGAGTTGTTTATTAACAACATGGATTATGCCGCATCAAAAATGGCAGGTTCAATATTGGACATTAATTTAATTAAGGAAGATCTAATAGATGATGAGCATATAGACTTTAATGGTGAGTTTAATATACTTTGGAGTACAAGATTAACATTAAATTCCACTAACAAAATATTGCATAAATTTAATTTCGAACCAATACATATATCCACAGAAAAAGATAGTAGCTGCATTTATATAGGAGATCTTACGGAATCGATGTTTCTAGAGCTATTCAGGGATTTGGTTAAAAAAATATACAGTCTTAATCCAAATTGTGAATATAAAGAACTTTTAGAAAAATTAGTTAAGATTGAATCACCTTGTATCGAGAAAAAAATATTTCCATTTCCACCATTAAGACATAATTGTGTTCATCCACTGCGCAAAACACTCCAATCTTATGGTTATTATTCTGACGAAACCGAAGAAGTTCGTCCAAATTTAAATATTTATCAACATATAGAGGGAATTGTAAAGCTAGCCAAGTTGGTTGAAGATATTAGAAAGCAGTGTGACTTACCTTCCTTTATTGTCAAGAATGATGCCATAATATACTGCCCATCAATATTCGCACTACTTTATAAAACCAATAGTCGATTATGGGAAGACTTATATAGGAAACTAAAAAAATCTAGCAGAAATTTTCTAAAACAGATCATCATAAGGAATAAGGGGTATGGTAACTCTTGGAATATAGTCATTGATTCCGAAGAAAATTTTAACCCATACAAGGATGAAATAATCGGCCCTCTACTCCAAGAAAGACAAGCAGAGTTAAGGCTTTTTACAAATATTGTTTCAATTGTAGCTGTTAATCAGTTTTGCCCAGCAATAAGGCTGCCAAATTCAGTGATGCTTCATCACGACAGTCTTAAAAATATCGCAGATCTAATAAAGAATGCAAACAAAAAAAACATTCGTGTGCTTAATAAAAAAATTTCTGCATATAGCGAAGCTCTTAAAAATGATATTGGTACGGATCTTATTAACACTTCTCTAATAGATAAGGACAAATTATTTGCAATATGTGACTTTCCTATTGAATGGATAAGTTTGAATGGTTTTCCCCTTATGTTTACGCATGAAATATCGAGAGTATGCTCTACACCAGGCAACTTGTTTGCCCAGATGGTTTTATCTGGGCAAAGAATGCTAATTCCATATAAAGCTTTTAAAAATATATTAATATTAAGATCGTTCAAAGATAATGACCCTGTTAGGGAGCATTTAAAATTTTCTGTAGATCAGTTTGATAGAACAGATTGTTATAAAAACCTAGATATTAACTTTATCGATGTCAACTCTGTAAACGAATTAGTTGAAACATTAAACTCTTTTACTGGACTAATTGCTATCTTTGATTGCCACGGAAGTCACGGTGGTGAAAATGGATTTGGTTGGCTTAATATTGGAAATGAAAAAATCGATGTTTGGCAGCTAGGAAATAAATGTCGAATACCCCCAATTGTTATATTAAGTGCTTGCAGTACACATCCTATAGATGGCTCACACGCTTCTGTTGCCAATGGCTTTTTTAGATGTGGAGCATTAAGTGTCGTTGGCACATATGCTCCTGTGACTGCTATTCATTCAGGAATATTCGTTGCGCGTTTATTGTATAGAATATCAGACTTTGTTCCTTTAATAATTAAAGATAGACCTTTTACATGGAGAGAGATTGTAAGTGGTTTTCTAAAGATGTCATATTCAACAGACATCCTAAGAGGTATGCGATATGACTTGCAGATAATTACAGACAAACAATACAACGATATTCATATAAAATCTAATTGTATAATAAATTCTTATCAACCTAACTGGACTTCTGAATTTGTTAGAGCTATAGAGCAGGAAACCTCCATGGATATAGAGAAGATCAAGAGGATTATTCAAGATAATTTTCAGTTTACGGAGACAATGCTTTATTCACAATTAGGTAGGCCGGAGAATATTTCTATTTATAACGATGAATAAAAATACTTTAAAAAACCATGCATTTTTGTTCTGAATATACGTATTACACTTGCAAGATAATAATTGCCTATCTGCTAGGGACCCTCTGATTAATTCGTTATCTCGAATTTCAGCTCGGTAGGATGCGGTGAGGCACGAACCGCATCAATCGCGTCATTCTCCTGTGGATACTTTTGACAAATCAATGTCACCGCCCCAGTTTTCAGGGTACACACCACGTTTCACATATCCATGAAAACTTGAATGCGGCCAATCCTTAACGCCTTGCACCCAACCATGCTTGACCGGATTCCAATGAATATAGTCGATATGCTGCCGATAATCGGCTTCGTCGCGAATCAGGTGCTCCCAAAACCGCCGCTGCCAAAGGCCACGTTCGCCCCGTTTCTCACGACTGTTGGAAATCCTTTCGCCTTTTGCAATATGGCGGGAAAAATAGGCTTTGATTAATCCCCAACGCACGGAAAAGTCGGAATCGCCCGCTGGCAATGTCAAGATGCAATGAAGATGCTCGGGCAAAATAACAATCGCATCGATTTCATAAGGATGTCTAGCTTTGACATGGGCAAAGGCCATCCGCAATAGATCAATCTGATCCGTTAAGAGTCGATTGCCGTGACGTTCGACCAAATTGACGGTAAAAAACCATGTAGCTCCGGCGTGTTGAAATCGGCGATATTCAGTCATCGTTTTGGCTTATGGCGTTAATTTTCTCGATTGATGCGGTTCGTACCTCACCGCATCCTACTTGTTAGTCGCTTTCCAGGATAGATTCGCCATGCACTGCAAAGCTATCGGTTCGCCTTATCGATACCCAACTTTTGCATGCGATAACGCAGGGTGCTGGGTTTTAGGTTCA
>CAZGUM010000276.1:0-4452 GCA_964529085.1 uncultured Methylomonas sp.
GCCGGCACCTGCATGCTGGCGCAATGCAAACTACCGTATTGATGCACTAACGGCCGGCAAGGTGTGGCAATGATTTCATGGTTCGGGAAGCAGCTTTTCAGCCGTTCCAGCGCTACTGAATCCATCGCATCGTCATACACCGGCACTAATACCGCACCGTTGATAATCAGGAAATTCGAGTAATTGGCAGGCAACTGTTGGCCTTGTTCGTCGAAAATCGGTTTCGGCAAGGGCAGCGCTACCAAGCGATAGGCATCGCCGCTCACGGTTTTAAAGGTTTTTAACTGCGCTTCCATGTTTTTCAAACTTTGGAAATGCGGATCTTCGCTATCTTCGCAAGCCGTATAAGCAATGGTGTTGACATCGCAAAACCGCGCCAGCGTGTCGATGTGCGCATCGGTGTCATCGCCGGCCAGATTGCTTTGCTCGACCCACAGAATGCGCTTTGCGCCCAAATAGTTTTGCAACTGGCCGGCAATCGCCGCTTCCGATAAATCCGGATTGCGGTTTGGGTTGAGCAGACAATTTTTGGTAGTCATCACGGTACCTTGACCGTCCGATTCCACGCTGCCGCCTTCCAGCACCAGATCCAGCGTCGCGGTGGGGTGGCCTTTAAAAATCGGATGCGCAAACAGCGCCAGATTCAAGGCATCATCGGCCACATGCGGATATTTCTTGCCCCAGCCGTTGAAACGGAAGTTGAGCAACTGCACGCTGGCTTTGGGATGCTGCCATTCCATCGCCAAAAACACCGTATCCCGTAGCCAGATATCGTTGTAATCGGCCTGCACCATATGAATCTTTTCGTTGTGGCCCAGTTGCGTCTGAATATGCTGCTGATGCTCGCCGTCCTTGCAAATAATTACCAGGGGTTGAAACCGGCTGATAGTGGTGGCGACAAAATGATAGGTGTCTTCGACAGCGGACAGATTGGTAAAGTCGCCGCTGTGGTGCGGCCAAGCGATGATAACGGCTGATTGTGTTTCCCATTCTGCTGGAAAGCGAATCATGAAGTACTCCCTGGATAATGTGGCTTTGAGAAATAATGCTTTATTGTATCAATGCTGACCGGTTAAGGCCTATTCCACGGAGTTTTAAATGTTATTGCGGCACATATTCGGATATGAAAACCCTGTTACAGCGGGATTGTTGTCGGTACCGCAAAGCGGTCGATAGGCCGTTCGCCAAACCAGAAGGAAGAGAGTCGCCGGGGTTGCAATGACCGATGAGCCCGCCGGCGGGATGCCACAGCCGAAACTGTAGTTTCCAGCCCGCCAGCCTACCGCCGATGCCGTTGACGAGGTCAGACTCGAGGTCTGTAGTCAGTCAGAAATCCCGAAATTCACCATGGGGCCACGCTAACCAAGACATCTGCCATCATTTCAGCCAATCATGAACACAATACGAAACCACGACTGCTCGAGGGATTCGACGCCACTATGCACCAATTTGAATCTTTCCGTACCCGCTCTTTACGTGGTAATTGCCCCTAACTCCTCAGACAGGACACGCGTTGCCGGTCATTTGTTCCACTCGACATCGACCACTTGCACATATTTGCTGAAATCAAGCACTGATAGGCGCCACTCAAACTGAGTTTTGACATTACCCAGCACCTAGTTGATCCAGCGAAACTCGGGTAACTCACTGAGTTTACGGCCATCGGCTACGATAGGATGATACAGCCGGCCGCACCCGCACTGGTACCGGCGAAACACGCTAAGCCGTCAGAAGTTAATCTTACAGTCAGCATCAAAATTGCTTTGCGCCGAGGCGGAACAGATCCGCGCAATTAAAACTACTATGCCGGATACGGCAAACCGGCGAAGATAAACCCAATTTGCAATCCATCGGTCAAACCAATCCATGCTCTCCGCGACACTACAACTTTTACTAGCCTTGCTTTACGCCAATTTAGGCGAATGGCTGATGCACAAATTCATTTTGCACGGACTCGGCAAACAACCCGGCAGCATCTGGGCATATCACTGGTACGAGCACCATGCAATATGCGCGAAGAACGCGATGCTCGATCCCGGCTATCGCCGCGTAGATTTATCTGTATGGAACGCTCAGACCAAGGAATTGGCGGTTTTGGCCGCGATTGTGATAGTGCATCTACCGCTACTTTGGCATTTGCCCGCCTTCCTCATAGGCTTGTATGGCTCTCTGCTACTTTATTACGCTCGGCATCGCCGGGCCCATCTCGATCCGGATTGGGCAAAACAGCATTTGCCTTGGCATTACCAGCATCACACCATTCCTGACTCCGGTAACTGGTGCATCACTTGGCCGGGGTTTGACTATCTGCTGGGTACTCGCGGCAAAACCAAAAAAGTTTCTACTGCGCCCCGTAAATAGTCAGAATTCCGCCACGGGCAATGCGTCTGGTTAACGGGGCTTTCTTTTGCAA
This sequence comes from uncultured Methylomonas sp., assembly GCA_964529085.1. GTDB lineage: Bacteria > Pseudomonadota > Gammaproteobacteria > Methylococcales > Methylomonadaceae > Methylomonas. The sequence continues at coordinate 2,414 of CAZGUM010000276.1, forward strand.
CCTACACCAATTTGCCGACCCCGGCCCTTCTTTGTATCGATTTCCAACACACTTTCGCCATAACCGTGCGCTAATGACGGCATCCGCAGCCAATAAACAAGCAGGTGTGTTTGTTCTGAACACTGTGTCCGTCAATCTTGAAATATAATCGGCCGATTTGAGAGTTAACCCGCCGCATGAACGCCTCCCAAATCAAATGCCTTGCCGTATTTTCCCTATTTGCCATCATTGGATTCGGCCCGGTTTCGCCTGGTTGCTTGATCGGCATGTATATAGTGGCGACACGGCCGCGCTGGTTTAAAACCTTGATTGATAGCATGTACGCCAACTCGAGCGCACTGACATTCCCGAACTATTCAACCGAACAAAGCAGGCGAAGCAGAATCAAGTGTTTTTTCAGCCTGTTGGGATTGTTCATCGTCGACATCGCACCAGTACCGGTGACGCCGGTTATTGCCCTTGGGATTATTCTCAGCAGGCCGCAGTGGTTTTACCAATTGGTGACGAGGATTTATCAGATTGAGTGATTTCGGAGGTTTGGTTTAAGCCGCGCCTACACCAATGTTTGAAAGCCGGGCGCATCGGGCTCGCGCAACAGCGCAAACCCGACTTCCCTTCTGTTAAGCGTAAGTAGGTTGAAATGCTTGTTCCGGGTCGGCAACCGGGCAGTTATTGACGCTATCCCAGTAAGGCGACAGTTTCCGTAAAGTTGCGACGATACCAGGCATCACTTTCAACACTTCGTCAACCTCACTCATCGTGTTATAGCGGGAGAACGAGAAGCGGATAGTGCCGTGCGCGGCCGTGTACGGAATATCCATCGCCCGCATCACGTGCGAAGGCTCCAAGGAACCCGAAGTACACGCCGAACCGCTGGATGCCGCGATACCGGCTTTGTTCAGCAACATCAAAATCGCTTCGCCCTCGATATATTCGAACGCAATATCGGTGGTATTGGGCAGACGATTGTTCATATCGCCGGTAATGAAGCAATGGGGAACCGCTGCGGTAATACCTTGTTCCAGACGGTCACGCATGGCTTTAACCTGCACGTTTTCATATTCCATGTGCTCCAGTGCCAATTCGCAAGCTTTACCCAAACCGACGATGGATGCTGTGTTTTCGGTGCCGGCACGGCGACCGCGTTCCTGATGACCACCGCGCAACAAAGGGCGATAGCGAGTACCACGGCGTAGATACAATACGCCGATGCCTTTCGGCGCATGCAATTTGTGACCGGAAATCGACAACATATCGATCTTGGTGTCTTGCAACATCATCGGAATCTTACCGACGGCCTGCACCGCATCAGTATGGAACATCACGCCGGCGGCGTTGGCCATTTCGGCCATTTCTATGACCGGAAAGATGGTCCCGGTCTCATTGTTTGCCCACATCACGGACACAATCGCCACTTCATCGGATAACAGGTTTTTGTAAGCTTCCAGGTTCAAGCGGCCGCATTTGTCCACCGGCATCCGATGAATGGTGTAGCCTTCTTTCTCCAGGTTTTCGCACAAATTTAAAATCGCCGGATGCTCGACAGCCGTAGTGATAATTTCCTTGCGATTGGGTTGCGCCTTAATGGCCGACAAAATCGCGGTGGAATCTGACTCGGTGCCGCAGGAAGTAAAAATGATTTCCGAGTCGTGCTCCGCGCCGATCAACTCTTGCACCTGGGCCCGGGCTTTCTTGATACCCTTGGCCACGCCGTCGGCGAAACGATGGATAGAGGATGGGTTGCCGAACTGCTCCGTAAAATACGGAATCATCACATCGACCACCGCGCTATCCACTTTCGTGGTCGCGTTGTTATCCAGATAAATATCAGGCATGACTTGCCTCCTCTATGGTCACCAGTTTCGGCATTTGCGAAGCCGGTACGACCTTGATGAATTCGCCCATCACTTCCATCAGACGCTGTTGGATACCGGCAATCGTCATCGCCGACATTTGGCAACCGTTGCAAGCGCCGGTCATATTCACGTAAGCGGTTTTATCCACCACTTCCACCAACTCGACGTCGCCACCATCGGCCA
>CAZGUM010000277.1:0-4407 GCA_964529085.1 uncultured Methylomonas sp.
ACTGAAACGCAATTTTGAAAGCGTCATCGCTTTGGCTTGCGCTTTTATTTGGGTGTCTATGTAAAACGGCAACAGCCCCTTATCGAAACTCCGAGGATCAAATATTTGATCCTCGGATCGAACAGAGCCATCGGCTCATCAAGAAGTTGGCCCAGTCCGATGCTCTGACTCCAAGCATTTTATACGGATGAAGCGGCCTTGGCAGGCATCGAAACCGGTGTACATGGTCCGGAAAGCACGCCTGTCACAAGCAAGAATTCCGGCTTACATGCAATTTATGGCGTTAGCCGGATGACTGTGCCCGGCAGAAGGCCTGCTTTTGGGGGCTTGAAAATTTGCAACAGACACCCACACCTCCCGGTATGAATGCGTATCGATTTTGGACATGGCCGTTAATCGGTTCGCAAAAGGCCATTGTTAGCACTTCGGCTGTCGGTATGCATACCCAAACACACCTGCCAAGCGAATCAAAAAAATCCCAGCGGATTAATGTTGTAACTCACTAGCATGTTTTTGGTTTGCTGATAGTGATCCAGCATCATTTTGTGGTTTTCACGGCCCACACCGGATTTTTTATAGCCGCCGAACGCCGCATGGGCTGGATAGTGGTGATAACAATTTACCCAGACGCGTCCGGCTTGTATGCCTCGGCCCATGCGATATGCGCGGTTGTTATCGCGGGTCCAGACGCCTGCGCCCAAGCCAAAATCCGTATCGTTGGCAATCGCCAGGGCTTCGGCTTCATCTTTAAAGGTGGTGACCGAAATCACGGGACCGAAAATTTCTTCTTGAAAAATGCGCATGGAGTTATTGCCCTTCAATATGGTTGGCTCAATATAAAACCCCTCGGCGTATCCGCCGCCAACCTCAGCAATTTCACCGCCGATCAAGATTTCCGCGCCCTCTGCCCGGCCTATTTGCACATAGCTTAAGATTTTATCTAATTGCTGTTTAGAGGCTTGCGCGCCCACCATGGTCTCCGTGTCGAGCGGGTTGCCACGTTTGATTTGTTTGGTCCGCTCAATGATTTTGGCGATGAATTTTTCGTAGATGGATTCCTGTATCAACAGCCGCGAGGGGCAACTGCAGACTTCGCCCTGATTGAAAAACGCCAAAATGGCCCCTTCTATACATTTGCTGATATACGCATCTTCTTGATCCAAAATATCCTCAAAAAAGATGTTAGGTGACTTGCCGCCCAATTCCACGGTGGAAGGAATGATGTTTTCCGCCGCGCATTTTAAAATATGCGAACCCACCGGTGTTGAACCGGTGAAGGCGATCTTGGCGATGCGGGTGCTGGTGGCTAACGCCTCGCCGGCTTCTCTGCCATAACCGTTGACGATGTTGATCACGCCTGCCGGCAATAAATCGCCGATAATTTCCATCAGCACCAGAATGGATGCCGGCGTTTGTTCGGCGGGTTTCATCACTACGCAGTTACCGGTTGCTAAGGCCGGGGCTAATTTCCAGCAAGCCATTAACAGCGGGAAATTCCAGGGAATAATTTGCCCAACCACGCCGAGCGGTTCATGGAAGTGATAAGCCACCGTGTGTTCGTCAATCTCGCCTATAGTCCCTTCCTGGGCGCGGATACAGCCGGCAAAATAGCGAAAATGATCAACAGCCAACGGTACGTCCGCCGCCAAGGTCTCCCGAACCGCTTTGCCATTGTCCCAGGCTTCGGCAATAGCCAATTTTTCCAGATGGGTTTCGATACGGTCGGCGATTTTTAATAAGATATTAGAACGCGTCATCACTGAGGTCTTACCCCAGGCATCTTTGGCCGCATGAGCGGCATCCAGCGCCAACTCTACGTCTTCGGCGCTTGAGCGGGGAATTTCACAAAATACCTTGCCGTTGACCGGGCTTACATTTTCAAAATATTGACCTTTAACCGGCGCCAGCCATTGTCCACCGATGTAATTACCATAACGCGTTTTAAAGTTAACGTGAGTGCCTGTTTGATTGGGTTCGATATACAGCATGTTGTTTTCCTATTTTATTGTTATCCTAATTCTAGGTGGTGTAACCCACTTCGTTTGAATTGCTCCGGTCGATAACTACACGATTCGGCAAGCCAATGTTGTCGATTGCTTGTTTGAAAAACCGGCTGGCCGTCTCGTCATCCCGATATTCTGACAGCATGAAATCAATCGTATCGCCAAACTTATCAATGGCACGGTAAAGATATAGCCCTGGAATAGAGGTCTCATCCAGCCGTCAGGATCCCGCCGTTGGCCGTTTCTTTGGTCTTCATGGAAACTGATCATGCTTTCGGTTTGCTCAAATTCCGGGTGTTGTCGCGGGAGGTAGGCAAAGTCTGCGACAAAACTAAAAAACTCCGGCTCATCCTCATCGATTTACCGGAGTGTGAGTTATGTTAGTCTTAACAAGGTCGGCAACCGTAACAAAATCCGTTGTTACTGATTCCGGAAAGAGCATAGGCCAAAGAGGCAGCCTATCTATAACTTCTGCGATCCAACGCTGAAATCAAAATGAGTAGGGAGCCTTTAAGGTTCGGCGTGGCGTTTTTCAAAAGTTTCCAAATTGGTCGGATTAGGATTTAGTGCAATTGATTTTGCCGATTTCATAGGTTTCTCAAATATTTCTATTAGGGAGTGTGCATATAAAACACCTATTTATAGTGATAGTAAAATATCGATTTTCTATGAAATAATAGGTTTTTCCTATCTATTTAAGACGGCTGTCATCGACATGCAACAAATGCGGGAATTTCCGGTGGCGTGAAATCGGAAGCATATCGATGCCGTATTTTGGATTTCTGTCGGTTGCGGCTGGGCAATGTCGGAAAAGCTAGCCGTACCTTGCAATCACCCCCCAAATCAGCAATCAGCGCAATTCTCAACCGGAATTAAATGCAATTGACGGTCGTTGCAAACGGCATTTTTTACAACTGAACAGCAATCGTTGCCTTACGTTGTCATATACCGTCCCGGCGAACTTGGCGCAAACTTCATCTGGCGATTGATGGAAGCCATCAAGTTTTGGCATGTGAACTCGCTACGCCGGAAGTGGACGGGTTTATCGGAATCACCACCGTTTCGTACCCGGATAGTGGATAGATTTCAAAACGGAAGCAGTAGGCTATTATTCGCGCGGCATCCGCAGCCAAATGCTGCCGAATATGACGAGAGAGCAGATGATCACCTTGCACCAGTTTCCCCGAGCCTGGAATATTCCCAACCCCAGCCAGTTTTGCGCCAAGCTGGAAACCTATCTGCGCATGGCCGGCATCGAATATCGGATTGTTGAAACCTTGCCGATTTCCGCGCCCTTCGGCAAGTTGCCTTTCATAGAACACAATGGTCAAAAGCTTGCCGATAGCCGGGTAATTATTCGCTATCTGCAACAGCATTACGGCGATAGCCTGGATGGGTATTTGTCGGCCGAGCAAAACGCCCAGGCTCTGGCTTGGCAACGTTTGTTGGAAGAACATTTGTATTGGGTGTGCATGTATAGCCGCTGGCAATACGGAGCGGAGAATTGGCGAATCAATAAGCAGGCGATTTTTCAAGGTCTGCCGCAACCCTTGGCGGATATGGTGGCCGGCATCTATCGGCTGCGGATTCGCGGGCAAATGCGCGGTCACGGCATTGGCAGGCTACCTGCCGCAGATGTTTTCGAATTGGGCCGGCGCGATGTGGCGGCGCTGTCCGCCGCGCTTCGCGGTCAGGCTTTTTTCTTGGGCGAGCGGCCCAGCAGCGTCGATGCGTCGGCCTACGGTGTCTTGATCAATTTATTGGCCTGTCCGGTTAGCTCGCCGGTCAAGGATTATGCGTTAACCCAATCCGAGCTGGTCGAATACTGCCGACGCATCCAACTGCGCTACTTTCCCGAACTGGGTGAACCGACGTTTGGCGCTTAATGGTCCAGAGCAGCGCAGGCGGCGCGGATTTCAGCACGTAGCCAGCAGTTGGCGGGATCCTGGTCTTGTAGCGGATGCCAGACCATGACCGTGTCGTAATGCGGTAAATCCAGAGGCAAGGGCACCAATTGCAATGGTAAGGTTTGAGCGAATTGCTCGGCGGTACGCTTGGGAAAGGCCATAACCATATCCGTTTGCGCCACGATCAGCGATGCGGACAGAAAATGCGAAACAGTCAGTGCCACGCGCCGCTCGCGGCCGTGTTCCGCCAACCAGCTGTCAACTTGCCCGGTACTGGCGCCGGTTCTGGACACCAGAATATGCGGTAGGTCTATATAGTCTTCCAGCGTCAAAGCCGCATTCACCCGCGGATGGCCGATGCGCGCCACGCAGACCATGTAATCGTCGAATAAGCTTTCGCAGTGTAAATGCTTGGGTGGATTCAACATCACTTCAAAACCCAGTATCAGGTCTATCTCGCCTTGCTCCAGCGCGTTAAGCGGAAAACGGCTACTGGT
>CAZGUM010000278.1:0-4396 GCA_964529085.1 uncultured Methylomonas sp.
CGACTAAAACCCCCCGATTTTTTTTGTTGTTTAAATGATGAGGAGTTGAAATGGTAGATACAATTGGCGAAGCGGCTGGAGCAATCTGGCAATTTTTGAACACGCATGGCGAAGCCAGCGTTAATAAAGTCACAACCGAAACCGGCTTAGGCAAGAACGATGTGCAGCGCGCTATCGGTTGGCTGGCTAAAGAAGACAAACTGAATATTGAAATCAAGGGGCGTGTAGAAACCCTTTCTTTGAAATAAAAGTTTCCCGCATACCTGCTTAAGGTTGAGCTAAGTGTGGCGGCATTCAATACCGGCTCTTGGCTGGCGAGGATGCCGCCGGTGTTTGTCCTTGGGCGGGTATTCTAAATATGCCGCTGTGTTTTGCTGGTAAATCTGTTACCAGACAGGATGGGTGGCCCGCATTAGACGCGCGCCAAGCGCTCTGTCGAAATCAGATGCTGTAATTAAACGCATTGTAGTCCGCCGAGGGATTGGCTGTGTAATGTCGTAATAACTAAAAATATCAATTCACATAACCCTCTAACGCGGAGTCTTTCTGTCGAAATGAAAGCGAAAATTGCCACATTTTTCACCTTGGTACTGTTGGTTGTCATCAACTTGGGTATCTGGTCTTACGTGAATAACCCGCTAAAACTGCCGTCATGGAGCGATACCATGATGGGGGTAACCTTTAACCCCAAAGGTCGAGATTTCAATCCCGCCGACGGAGTTTTTCCAACCAGGGAACAGATTCAATCCGATCTGGAATTGCTGTCCGGTAAAGCGCATTCCATAAGAACCTACACAGCGTTGGAAGGCATGGAAGTTGTGCCCGAGCTGACTGCCAAGAATGCCATTAATTTGGCGATGGGCTGCTGGGTTGATCTCGTCGATGACGATAGCGCGGAAGAGGATGCGCAAAAAAGATTGGAGAACACCCAGAAAAGATTGGATAAAAACCATCGCGAAGTCGAAAGTCTGATCAATCTAACCAATCAATATCCCAAAACCATAGTCCGTACTTTGGTCGGTAACGAATCCTTGCTGCGGTTCAGAAATAAAATTAGCGGCACCGTCGCCCAGAAGGATCGTCAGGAGTTCGCCGGTTCGATGAGCGAACAAGATCTGCAACTAAAGATAGAGGCGGACGTTAAAGCCGAGGTTGCAGCTAAGGCCAACGAACTGATCGAGTATATTCGTGAAGTGAAAAAACGTACCTGGAAGCCGGTCAGTACTGCCGAGACTTGGGATATATGGGTAGCGAACCCGGGATTGGCAGCTGAAGTCGATTACATTGCCGTACACATTCTGCCTTACTGGGAAGGCGTGCCGGTTGATTTGCCGCAAGGCGCGGAGGGCGATAATGCGGTCGAATATGTATTCAAGCGTTATTACGAATTACAACAGTTGTATCCCAACAAAACCATAGTCATAACCGAGGTGGGTTGGCCTTCCGACGGTCCGCCGCAAAAAGCGGCAACAGCCTCGTTGGCGAATCAAGCTAAGTTTTTGCGCGAATTCCTGAACCGGGCGACGGCGGAAAACGTAATTTATTACGTGGTGGAAGCGTTCGACCAGCCTTGGAAAATCAAGCTGGAAGGTACCGCCGGTGCCTACTGGGGCTTATTCAATGCCGACCGGCAACCGAAATTCCCGATGGAAGGCGATGTATTGGCAAACCCGACATGGCGTAACTGGGCCAGTGGGGCGGCGGTACTCAGTATTATCTTGATGGCGGCGTTCTTGTTCACACGCAAGAGCTTGAAACTGCCGGGTAAATTTTTCTTCGGTATTGTCGCCAACTTAGCGGCCTCGGTCTTGTTTTGGTCGGCTTCGATTGCCGCTGCGCAATATCAGACCAGTTTTTCGGTGGTGTTCTGGGCGATTTTGCTCATGATGCAGGCCATGGCTATTCTGGTGTTGTTGACAGAGAGCCTGGAAATTTCCGAAGTCATTTGGCATAGAAAAGGCAGGCGGACGTTTACGCCGTTAACACCCTCGGCGGATTTTCGTTATCCGAAAGTGTCCATCCATTTGCCGATTCATAACGAGCCACCGGAAATGGTGCGTAAGACCTTGAATGCGTTGGCCAAGGTCGATTACCCGAATTTCGAAGTGTTGGTGATGGATAACAACACCAAGGACCCTACGGTATGGCAACCGGTGCGTGACGACTGCGATCGCTTAGGAGCTAGATTCCGTTTCTTCCATTTGGATAACTGGCCCGGATATAAGGCTGGTGCGATCAATTACGCCTTGACCAACACCGCCGAAGATGCGGAGATCATCGCGGTAATCGATAGCGATTACATCTTGAACCCGGATTGGTTGAAAGCGATGGTGCCGTATTTCGATCAGGAAAATGTCGGCTTTGTGCAGTCGCCGCAGGATTATCGCGACGCCAACCAAGGTGCCTTCAAGGATATTTGTTACTGGGAATATGCCGGTTTCTTCAATATCGGCATGGTGCAGCGTAACGAATTCAACGCCATTATTCAGCACGGTACGATGACCATGGTCCGCAAGTCGGCCTTCGACAAAGTCGGCCCCTGGGGTGAGTGGTGTATTTGCGAGGATAGCGAGTTGGGCTTGCGTTTGTACGAAGCCGGTTACGACTCGGTGTACTGCAAGGAGTCTTTCGGTCGCGGTCTGATGCCGGATACTTTCTCTGGTTATATGACGCAGCGTTTTCGGTGGGTGTATGGCGCGATGCAGATCATCAAAAAGCATTGGCGGCATTTTTTACCCAACAAAAAATCCTCGCTTACATCCGCGCAGCGTTATTACTTTGTGGCCGGTTGGCTACCTTGGTTTTCCGATGCGTTGGCGCTGCTGTTTACCGGAACCAGTTTGGTATTGACCGCGCTGATCGTGTCGGATCCTATCCACAGCGAACTGCCGGTAAATGCCTTCCTGTTACCGACCATAGGGCTATTTGCCTTTAAGATCTTGCGTGGCTTGTGGTTGTACAAGGCGCGGGTGGCCTGCTCAATGATCCATGCGCTGGGTGCTGCGTTGGCGGGTTTATCGCTAACGCATACCGTGGCGCGCGGTACCTTGCAGGGTTTGTTCACTTCCGGCAAACCATTCATGCGTACGCCAAAGTACGAGCAACAAGGGCCTTTGGTGGCCGGTTTGCTGATCATTTGGCAAGAGTTATTGCTATTGAGTTTACTGATTGCAGGTATCTTGGCAATGAGTTCCATCGATCATTTCGATAACCTGAGCGGCAGGCTGTGGATGGCGGTATTGGCGGTGCAGTCCGTGCCTTACGTGGCTACCCTGCTGACGATTCTGATCAGTGTTGCACCCAATTATTTTCCGGGTAAAAAACTCTCGGCGGATGAGTTAGACGCGGAATAATTAGCGTTCCTCGGTTTATATTTGCAAACCCTTGTCGGCTGAAAAGCTGGCAGGGGTTTTTTGATGGGAGCTAGCCAATTCGAGTAAGATTATTTCGTTAGCCCTTTTATGGCGTTGAGATTTAACTAATAATGGTTTGCTCGGATTGATTGGATGAATCAAGAGTGCCCAGTCCGGTTTTGATGCCGTAAAGCGTTCTCAATTGACTGTGGCGTATGCCTAACATTCGTAACTTTATCAATAAATGATGATGAAATTTCATATTCCGTTGGCGATTATTATTTTGTTGACGTCCGGCGGTTGCGCCACTGAATCGACGGCACTCAAACCGGATGAGCAATCAAGCGGTCATCAACAGTATGCCGACAAAAAAGCGCATTGTGCCGATGGACAAGCAAGTCCGGTAATTGAGTGTTCCGAGACTGTAACGGCGACTTTCGACAATAAAGGGACTCTATGGTTAGCCTGGGTGGTTCGCGATCGTATTTATCTGCAGTCGTCGACCGATAAAGGTGCGAGTTTTTCCGTGCCGGTTGCGGTAAATGCCGAGCCCGAGTCGATTGCCGCGCGCGGCGAATACCGGCCGAAAATCAAGCTGGATGAGCAGGGTAATATTTACCTGACCTGGACCCAAAATCTGGAAAAACGCCATACCGGTCATATCCGTTTTAGCCGTTCGGTGGACGGCGGTAACAGCTTTTCCAAACCGGTTACGGTTAACGATAACCTGGATGTAATTGGCCACCGCTTCGACGCATTAGCAGTAGGGAAAAATGGCGAGATTTTCGTCGCCTGGCTGGATGCGCGAGACAAAGAGGCGGCCAAGGCAGGCAGGCAAGAGTACACCGGTACCGCCGTGTATTACGCTTGGTCGGATAATGGCGGTAAAAGTTTCTATCCCAATAAAGCCGCGGCGCCGCATAGCTGCGAATGCTGCCGCTTGGGAGTCGAAATCGATGCCGATAATTTGCCGGTCGTGCTGTGGCGGCATGTCTATGACGGCAACATCCGCGATCATGCGCTGGTTAAATTTAAGGATTGGC
>CAZGUM010000279.1:0-4382 GCA_964529085.1 uncultured Methylomonas sp.
AGCCAAAGGTCTCACCGCTCGCCAAACTCAGTTGCTGGAAGCGCTGATCAAGCACGGCGGCGAGCCGGACGCCAAGACTCGCTTCAATCTGGTCCTGCAATATCGCGACGTGTTCGGCAACGATGCGGCGCAAGCCTATTGCCTGGGGGCGCTGGTCGAGTATCCGGGCGGCGAGAAAGATTACTTCAAACACTTCGTCGGCCAGGACCCGTTCGAAGCAAACCGCGTGCAGGCCTTGTCGCACGAGCAAGCCGAAAACGACTACGACGCCGGTTTTTTCTGGGATCGTTGCATCGACATTCTGAAAAAAGACCGGCCGGCCAACGACCGCAAAATCGCCTTGATCCTCAGACACATGGCCGGCAAGGCTTATCCCGCAGAAGCGGCGGCGCTGCTGGCCGACAGCCTGGAATACGATCCGGGCCACCGGCAAAGCTATCTGAACCTTCTGACGATTTATCAGGAACAGCGGCCGGACCCGGTTCAGTATGCACACTGGCTGGAATGCGGCCTGCAACGTTTCCCCGCCGATACCGACTTATTGGTGCGGGCGGCCAAAGCGGCCGCCGCCAGAAAAGCCTTCAAAAAGGCCGCGGCCTATGCCCAAGCCTTGTTGCAGATCGATCCCGTCAATACCCTGGCCAAACACTTGCTGTTCGCCAATCACATGGCCCATGCCCGCCGCTTGGTGAAAACCGGAAAATTTCATTTGGTGGAAAAGGAAATTCAAGCGGCCGAACAATTGACCATCGACAAACATCTGCGCCACCAGGCCAATCTGTTGCGCGGTTTTTATCTATGGCAGGCCGAAGATAAGTCCCAGGGCTTGCAACGCATCGTCGATACTCTGGCCAAGCTGCACGACGATCCGGTCAACATGCATTTTCAGGCGCAGATCGAAGCCGGTCTGCTGGAGCTGCCGACTCAGGGGCTTAGCCGCGCGCTGCCGGCGTTTAAGGACTATTTGTTGTCCGCCTCGCAACTGCAACGCCTGATCGGGTCGCTAGGCTATTACGACGAGCAATTGGACGATAGTAGCTTGTTGTTCAAAGCCTTGGATAAGCTCAAAGCGCCGCTGAAAAAGTCGGTGGAATGGCTGCTGGACCACGACACACTGTTGCTGGCTTGGTGCCAAATTTTGGAAGCCATCGGGCATTACGAGTTATTGAAGCACTGCGCCAAAGCGGCTCAGGCCCGCCGGCACACGCCAGCCTGGCTGTATTATCGTACACTGGCCGAATGCCAAGGCGATACCAGCCACTTGGACTTCATGAGCTTATACCGCTTGAAAAGCGCGCTGGAAGAGGCGCGGGTGGAAAACGACCATAAGACCGCCGCGGCTATCGCGCGTCTACTTGAGCGGGCCAGCGGCGCGTTCGAGCATTTGCCGGTGGAGGATGAAACCGAGGACTTAGCCCTGTCGCCCATCGGCGACGATCCGATTGAAGACTTGTTCGGCCACGTTCCGGATGCCGTGTTCAAGCGTATTACTAAGAAAATCGAGGAGATCATGCGTAAGCGCGATCCCGACAGTTTAATGGCCCAATTCATCCGTCAACATGGCAATCGGCTTGGGCAGCAACGCCTGACGATCTTGTTTATGAACCAGGACTTCCTGTGGTCTGTGGCGATATTCGCCGGCGCCGAGGAACTGAAGATCGAAATCGGCGTCAGTTTCGACGACATCGTGAATCGCTTCGACCAGGATTCCCCGCAATATTCGCTGCCTTTCAATTGAGTACCGATGATTTCACCGTATAACATTCTCGGCGTGTCCGAACAGGCTACCGACGCCGCCATCAAACAAGCCTATCTGCAGCGGGTCAAGGACTGTCCGCCCGACCGCGATCCCGCGCGCTTTCGCGAAATCCAGGAGGCCTTCGAAGCGATTAAGGACGAAGACTGCCGCTTGCGCCACGCATTGTTTCATGTGCCGCGTGTCGAATTCGACGCGTTGCTGGCGCAAGCCTTCGGCCAACCGGGAGCGGGCGGGCCGATGGCCGCGGACGATTTTTTAAACCTGTTGAGCACGCTGTCCATCGAACAATCGCTCGCCAAATTGACTAATACGCCCACATGAGCACAGAAACTCCGCAAGACGAATTGCTGGCGGCCTTGCAGCACTATTTACAGGAAACCGACTTCGCCCATCTCACCTCGCTCGAGCAACCGGATTTGACCGCGCTGTTCACCGATCTGGCCGGCTTGAAAACCGAAGTCAAGGCCGAGGCGCGGCAATTCAAAGCCGCGCTGGATAGTTTGAGCGATGCGGTCGCCACGCTGAAAGCCGACAATCGAGCCATGGCGGACGAACTGGCGAAAGCCGGCGAACGGCTGCAACAGCAACGCCGGGAGGTCGAACGGACGCTACTGCTGGAATGGCTGGATATTTACGACCGCCTCGATGCCGGCCATCGGGCCTTACAAAATTATCGGCCGGTCGATGGCTTGTTCAGTCATTCCAAAAAACAGGACCTGGGTTTCATTGCCAGCATTGGCGAAGGCCAGGAAATTACCTTGAAGCGCCTGGAACAGATGCTGCAACGCCGCCGGGTGTTTGCCATCGATTGTGTTGGCCAGCCTTTCGATGCGCGGACGATGACGACAGTCGCGATCGGCAACGAGCCGGCGCTGGAAAACGTGGTCGTGCTGGAAGAGCTGCGCAAGGGCTTTTTAATCGAGGATCAAGTGCTGCGCCTGGCGGAAGTCAAGGTCAATAAACTTTAGGCATTCAGGGAACACATATGAACGACATTATCATCGGCATCGATCTGGGGACCACCAATTCGGAAGTGGCGATTGTCGAAAACGGCAAAGTTACCGTGATCGCCGACGCCGGCAACAAGATTTTGCCGTCTTTCGTCGGACTGGACGATAACGGCGAAATCCTGGTCGGCGCCAGCGCACGTAATCAATACCTGATATATCCGGAGCGTACCGTCAAGTCGATCAAACGCCTGATGGGGCAGGACGCGCGGGTCACTATGGCCGGCCAGGCTTATACGCCGCAGGAAATTTCCGCGATTATTCTGAAACGTTTGAAGGCGATTGCCGAACAGTATGTCGGCCGGCCTATCCTCAAAGCGGTGATTACCGTGCCGGCCTATTTTTCCGACGCCCAACGCCAGGCCACCCGCGAAGCCGGCGAAATCGCCGGGCTGCAGGTGTTGCGGATGATCAACGAGCCGACCGCCGCCGCCCTGGTGTATGGCGCCGGCCAACACGATGCCAAGCGCATGCTGGTCTACGATTTGGGTGGCGGCACCTTCGACGTGTCGGTGGTGAACGTGCAGAGCGGCGTCGTCGAAGTACTGGCCAGCCATGGCGATAACCATCTGGGCGGCGACGATTTCGATCAGTTGATCGTCGATCGCATTCTGGCGCATATCCGCGAGCAACACGGCATCGAAGTCGAACCGCACGGCAAGGCGATGGCGCGTATCGGCCGGGCGGCGGAACAGGCGAAATTGCGTTTGTCCGACGAACCCTATGCGACGATTGAGGAAGAATATTTGCTGGAGCATCAGGGCACGCCGCTGCATTTGACGATGGAGTTGGCGCGTTCGGACTACGAAGATCTGATCGCCGACCACATCAACGCCACGCTGGACGCGACCCATATCGCGCTGAAGGGCGCCAAATTGACGGCTTCCGACATCGACGAAATCATTCTGGTCGGCGGCTCGACGCGCACGCCGTGCATCCGCGAGCGCTTGTTCGAGGAATTCGGTTTCGAACCGCACGGCGAAGTCGATCCCGATCTGTGCGTGGCGATGGGCGCGGCCATGCAGGCGGCGATGATCAACGGCGAGGACATCGGCACGGTGTTGGTTGATGTGACGCCGTATACCTTCGGCACCAGCGCGGTCGGTTATTTGGACGGCATGTCGTATCCGTACCAATACGTGCCCATCATTCATAAAAACAGCGTGTTGCCGGTGCGCAAATCGGAGGCCTTTGAGACCTTTCACGACAATCAACGCGAGGTGAACGTGCGCATTTTTCAAGGCGAGGACCCGGATGCGCTGAACAACGTCGAAATCGGCGAATTTTTGGTCGAGGGTTTGTTGGATGTGCCGGCCGGCAATGTCATCACCTTGACGTTGGATCTGGATTTGAACGGCATCTTGCACGTTTCGGCACGGGAGAAAGCCTCCGGCAAGGAAAAAGCTATCACCATTAACAATGCCATTTCCCGCTTCGATAGCGGAGAACTCAGTAGCGCCAAACAGCGTATCGACGGCTTGTTCGGCGATACGGCCGGCGGCGAGGCCGGTTCGGTACCGGAAAGCCCGGCTCTCGCCGCTGCGCGTAACGCGATCAAGAAGGCCGAATCCTTATTCGAAACCGTCTCCGCCGAAGACAAGGAAGACATGGTCGAT
>CAZGUM010000280.1:0-4375 GCA_964529085.1 uncultured Methylomonas sp.
CGACCCAAACTTGACGGTCGCACTTCTCCAAACCAGTCAGTCAGCTAAATCCAGCGCCTGGGAACTGGAGATCTACAAAGCGGCCATTGGCGACCGCATCCAACGGCCAATTTTGCGACATCCACATATAGAGGGTGCCTGCCAATATCGAGCCCTCGCCATTTCGGCAAACACAGAGTGAGAAATCAATAAACACCTTTCCTTCGGTTTTACTTACACCCATTTTTTGCGGGACAAGTGATTACTGAAGGTGGACATGATAGCGATTATGTAAGAGCCCAATTGAATTTTGTATTTTAAAAAACAGTGCGTAACCATAGGCTGTAATAATAGCTACCCATCACTACAGTACGTTAACGAGGTAAGACATGGGTAAAGGTCGGCTGGAGGCATTCAGTGATGGGGTACTGGCCATCATTATCACCATCATGGTATTGGAATTGAAAGTACCCCATACTGCGGACATCAATGCGCTGATTCCTTTGATTCCTGTGCTTTTAAGCTATGTGTTGAGCTTCGTCTATGTAGGCATTTACTGGAATAACCATCACCATTTACTGCATACATGCCAAAAAGTCACTGGTTCGATATTGTGGGCAAACCTGCATTTATTGTTCTGGTTATCGTTATTTCCGTTCACAACTGCCTGGATGGGGGAAAATCACTTTGCGGCTATACCAACGATGGCTTACGGAGTGGTTCTATTGATGGCAGCAATCGCTTAAATATTATTACAATACCTCATCATCGTTTCACAAGGGACAAATTCGCTATTAAAAAGAGCTGTCGGTAGCGACTGGAAGGGTAAATCCTCACCATTGATTTACTTAATAGCGACACTAAGCACGTTTTGGTCGCCATGGTTAGCTCAAGGGCTTTATGTGCTGGTCGCATTGCTATGGTTAGTGCCAGATCGCCGTATTGAGAACGTGATGTATGAATATTAAAAGGATTTTGATTTGCCAAGCAATTGACCAAATAAAACTGGGCTTTTCATTGTAACCTTCAACAATAAATTGAGTTGGTGAAGGTCTGCTCAAGCCTATTTGCAGGTCAGCTATTGAGAAACATGTATGACGGCTTTCTGGCCGATTGCTTCAGCACCCATTAAAACAATGGCTTGCGCGTCAATTTTTCTTGAAAAACTGCAATAATCAGAGGTTTCCTAACCCCTTTAAACGCCATAATCGGACTTTTGATTTAGTTTTGCCTAACCAGTGATTTTTTAAAAACTCATCCGCAGACTTTTCAATACTTCTGCCACTTCGGGTTTTGCGGCCGATGTGGGTGGGAATATAGCGCAGATGGTGCGACGAATTTCCGGATCTGACAGATAACGAACTCGAATCTGATCTGCATTTTTGGTGATGGTGAATTCCGGCATTAGCGCAACACCGATTCCGGCGCGTACCATACTCAGTATCCACTCTTCGCTATTACTTCTATAGGCAGCATAAAGATTGACCTGCCGCCCCTGGCACACACTCCTCAGTGTTTCACGCAATTCACAGTTCAGGCGATCCAAGTAAGGTTCAGCTTGTATGGTCGCTAAATCAATTTGTTGCATTTGATTGAAACGGTGTTTGTCGTTGAAGACAACGACATAGCGTTCTTCGTAAAGCTTTAAAGACTGGTAATGCTCTGCCAGTAAGGATGTTGGTGCGCTGATAACTAAATCCAGGCCATCTTCATCAAGTTGATTCAATAGATTGCATTCACTGTCGACAATTAATTCCAGTTCTACATGGGGTCGTTCTTGCTGAAAGTTAGTGAAGAATGGACTTAAATGGTGTGCGGCAATGGTCGTCATCACGCCGATGCGAAGTGGCACAGTATTTAAGCGGCTGAAACGCACAGCCTCAGCTTTGAGAGCTTGCGTCTTGCGCACTATTTCACGTATAGAAGGTTCGACCAAACGTCCTAAAGCCGTCAACCGACATCCGCTGCGGTCTCGGCTAAATAGCTCACCGCCAAGTTCTTCTTCCAATTTCTTAATTGCTTGGGTCAGCGAGGGTTGGGCCACATAGGTTGCTTGTGCAGCGCGAGTGAACGAACCTTTATCGCAGACGGCGAGAAAATAGCGAATTTGTTGCATTTCCACAGTTTGCCCCTTTTTGAATAGGAAAAACCTATTGTTTCATAGAAAATTGGTATTTTACTATTTTCCTAACTCATTATTTAATATAAACGTCCAATCAAATAAATATTCAATATTCCTATGAAAACTGCAAAATTAATCGTAATGTACCCTACGCCAACAGATTTAAAAACTTTTGAACGTCGTTATGCTGATGAGCATGTGCCGATGGCTGTCGAAAAGCTGGCCGGCAAAACACGATTTGTCGCCTCATTGATTCTTTCCAATGTAGACAAATCTGCAGCGCAGTTTCATCGAATTGCCGAGGTTTATTTTCCATCGCTCGCCGAATTAAAGGCTTGTCTGAATTCACCAGGCGGTCAAGAAACAGCTCAGCATGCCGTTGAGATTTCTAGCGGTGGTGAGCCGTTGTTTCTGATCTCCGAGGTGGAAACCTTTGATTTCTAATCCGACCATCGGATTTAACATAATCACAGTGGAGGCAAATCAATGTCTAACTCAATCAACAAACTAAAAAAGGTGGCTTATAAGCGCATTAGGTGGCTGGGTCTGCTGCCTGTTGTCTTTTGGGTCGGATTAATGCCAACTATTGCCCAAGCGCATCGAGGTGCGCCTGACGAGGCCGATGCTTGCGTTACGAGGGTTGGTTTTGAACGAGTCCATTTCACGGCCTATACCCCGACTCTGTCAGGGGATCGGGAATATTGCAGCATCATTCCCGAAATCGGCCCAACTAATTTGGTGTTCGACTACGAAGGTAAAAGTCTGCGCAATGTCAGCGTGGAATTCGAAATCACCAAAGAACCTGAAGGGCAAAGGGTTTTTTATCAGCAGCCGAAAAAAGTTAAAAACGGTACTTTCGATAGTATGGTCGATTTTAGTCAATATGGTGCTGGTAATTATTTGGCACACATCGCTATTGTCGACAAGGATAAGCGTCTTGATACTCATATTCCATTCTCTGTTGGCCTGGAATCGGTTCCCGGAAAAAGCTATATGCTGCAGATTGTGATAATCGGAAGCTTGTTGTTGCTGGCTTATATTGTAATGAAGTTAGCGAATAAGGAAGCGCCCAATCACTCGCCTGAGGCATGATCGAATGGTACAGGCGAGTCAAACGTACTTAGGGGGAATATGACTATGAATATGGCTCAATTAAAGGTTTATCTTTTAAGAACCAATTCTTGGCAGAAAGTGCTATTCGGGTTACCGATATTAGCAATGGTTGTCATGCTTTTGATGGATCATAGCGGCGAATCAGTAGAATTGGGGCAGGCCGTGTATCGACCTGAGATGCTGCAACGTCTTTGCAAAGCTGGTCAACTCAGTGGAGACGCTGGAGAGACTTATGGCGAAGAAACCGAAAATGGCATCAAATACAATGTCCGCACACCAGCCAATTATGATGCATCCGTTGCCCACCCACTATTACTGGTATTTTCTCCGGCCGGATCGAATCGGGCTAAAACCGAAAAAACAACTGGGTTCACTTTTCCTGCTACCCAAGCCGGTTTCATCGTGGCCTATGCGGATCACCCGGAATTATCGCCCAGCACTACCGTAGAATTAGGCACCATTCCCAGTTTAATGGCCAAAAAGTGGTGTATTGATGAAAAACAGGTCTATGTTACGGGACATTCCGATGGAGGAACTTCGGCAATGGCATTAGCGTTTATGACTGGCACACGACACATCCCACGTGCAATTGCGCCGAGCGCAGCAGGGGTTGCGTATGATGATTTACGCGACCGCAAATGCCCCGAGCCCTTGCCGGTTATGATCATGCACAGCAGCAAGGATCGCCTGTTTCCTGGTTATGGTCAGCAAGCGGTGGGTTGGTGGGCAGCTTGTAATAAATGTGATCCTATTCCGGATAAAATCGCAAATGGTTGCTCCTCTTATTCAGGGTGTGCCGGGGGCGTAAAAACGTTGTACTGTGAAGGTGATAACATCCATTCACATTGGCCCGAGCGAAGTCAGGATATCGTCGAGTTTTTTGTGTCAGCGACTCAAGTTAGCCCACGGGCAAAGTGAAATTGGCTCTATATGAATCGTAATGGATGCAAAGGTAAACCCGAAAGCAAACGGTCACCCGGATTCCTCTCGGGTCTGCCTGCTCCTTTTAGTGGCTGAACAGTTGGTTGACAACCGACCTGGACGTATTGAGCCTAGAGCCATCAAACGACGACCCAAAACGAAGCCGAATACCGGACAGCCGATTGGGTTACATGGTGCCTTAATTATTAAAATCGGATAGCTACTCCGAGCGGCGGGTTT
>CAZGUM010000281.1:0-4350 GCA_964529085.1 uncultured Methylomonas sp.
GGACCTATCTGCATGTGATCAAGGATTATGTGGATATGGTCGCGCATCTGGAGGCGACCCCGGCCGCGAAGGCGGTCGTGAATTTTGCGCCGATTCTGCTGGAGCAGATTGAAGACTATTCCAATCAGGTTAGCGGCTATTTGCACGACAGGATTGCGATTAAAGATCCTTTGCTGGCGGCTTTAGTCGAGCCGACCGTCTCGGCCGATCCCGAAAAACGCTTGAAGCTGTTGCGCGATTGCAAAAAAGCTAATCGGGAGCGGCAGATTGAACGTTACCCTGCTTTTCGTAAATTAATCGATATGGCCGATTGGATTCAATCGCATCAGGATTCGGTCAATTACGTCAATTCCCAATTCATATCCGATATTCTGGTTTGGTATCACCTGGCGTGGATGGGGGAGACGGTTAAACTTAGCGACAGCCGAGTGCAGCGGTTGATCGAAAAAGGCAGTGGATTTAGTTTGCACGATAGGATCGAGATCGTGGAGATTATCGGTGATCTATTGTCCAAAGTTATTTATCGTTATAAAGCCTTAGCCAGAAAGGGCCGGGTCGAGCTTTCGGTAACGCCTTACGCTCATCCCATCATGCCTTTAATGCTGGATATCAACAGTGCTTGCGAGGCGATGCCAGGCGTTTCCCTGCCGGCGTTGCATCAGTACCCCGGCGGAGAGGAACGGGTGCGCTGGCATTTACAAAAAGGGCTCGCAACGTTTAGACACTTTTTCGGTTTCGAGCCGCAAGGCTGCTGGCCTTCCGAGGGAAGTATCAGTACGCGTACTTTACAGGTGTTATCCGATTTTGGTTTCAAATGGACGGCCAGCGGCGGCAATGTGTTGCATAACAGCAGGCACGCGTCCGGGGTCGGCAATGCGGATAGCAGTCATCGGCCGTTTAGGCTTGAATCGGCCGATATTGCCTGTTTTTTTCGCGACGACGGCTTATCCGATTTGATCGGTTTCGAATACTCAAAATGGCACGCGGATGACGCGGTGGCAGACCTGATCCAACATCTGGAAAATATCGCCAACTACGAAAAACAAGCGCCCTTGGTATCGATCATCATGGATGGCGAAAATGCTTGGGAATATTTTCCGGATAACGGGTATCATTTTCTTAGTGCTTTGTATAAGCGGCTCAGCGAGCATCCCCGAATCGAATTAACTACCTACTCCGAATATCTGGAAAGCGCTTCGGCTCAGATTGGCTATTTGCCCAGGTTGGTAGCCGGTAGTTGGGTGTACGGCACGTTTTCAACCTGGATCGGCGATGCCGATAAAAATTGCGGTTGGGATATGCTGGGCGATGTCAAGGCTGCTTTTGATCGGGCCGTGCTTAACGGTAGGCTGTCCGAAGCACAATTGGCTGTAGCACATATACAATTAGGTGTGTGCGAAGGCTCGGATTGGTTTTGGTGGTTTGGCGACTATAATCCGGGTGAAGCCGTCAGCGATTTTGAAAAACAGTACCGGCTCAATCTGAGCAATCTCTATCGACTATTAGGCGAAGACCCGCCGCCGTATCTGGCCTTATCTTTCACGCAAGGTAGCGGTAGTCCGGCGATGGGTGGTGCGATGCGGCGCGGGAATCAAATTTAATCAATCGGAACGAACAACATGGGTGCTCTCTTGGATAAACGCCGCGCAGGTGTCTTGCTACATATAACATCGTTGCCCGGCCGTGGAGAGTGTGGCGATTTAGGTAAGGAAGCCTTCAATTTTGTCAACTTCCTGCACGATATCGGTGCCACCGTCTGGCAGACCCTGCCGTTAGGGATGACGCATGGCGACGGTTCGCCTTACCAATGCTTGTCCGCGCATGCGGGCAATCCTGCCTTGATCAGTATCGATTGGTTGGCTGATAGAGGCTGGTTGCAAACCACGGATCGCTGCGGCGATTGTCACACTAATGCCGAATACACCAAGAGTTGCTTGGTAACCAAAGCGTTTTACGGTTTTCAAGCCCTGGCAGATGCCGAGCAACAGCACGACTTTAAACAGTTTTGTATCAACAAAGCCGATTGGTTGGATGATTTTGCGTTGTTTATCGCTCTGCGGAATGTGTTTGGACATAAAAGCTGGAATCAATGGCCGGAAGCCTTAAGGCAGCGCGAAGCCAAGGCGTTGAACGAATCGAAACAGTTGCTAAAGGCGGTGATTGAAACCATCAAGTTCGAGCAGTATGTGTTTTTTCGGCAATGGCATGAGTTAAAAGATTACGCCGCTAAACATGGCGTACTGATGTTCGGCGATATTCCTATCTTTGTCTCCTACGATAGTGCCGATGTTTGGGCCAATCGATCGGTGTTCAAGCTTAATGCTGCGGGCGAAATGGACACGGTGGCGGGCGTGCCGCCCGATTACTTCTCGGAGAACGGTCAGCGTTGGGGTAACCCGCATTACGATTGGGAGTATCTGCAGAAGACCGGCTTCAAATGGTGGTTGGAGCGGATTAAATCCCAGTACGACATGTTCGATATTTTGCGGATAGATCATTTTCGCGGCTTGGAGGCCGCTTGGGAAATTCCGGCTCACGAGGATACCGCGATCAATGGCCGATGGGTAAAAGCGCCGGGGGCGGAGTTGCTGGCCGCTATTCAACAGCAATTCGCGTCTTTATCGTTGGTCGCGGAGGATTTGGGTATTATTACCGAAGAAGTGGAAGCCTTGCGTGACGATTTCGATTTGCCGGGGATGAAGATTTTGCAGTTCGCTTTCGGCGACGACAGCCGCAACCCCTATCTGCCCTGCAACTATCAAAAAAACAGCGTGGTATATACGGGTACTCACGATAACGATACGACGCTGGGTTGGTTCGAAGGGCTCAGCGACGGCGAAAAACAGCGTATATATGACTATCTCGGCTGGTCGAGTCTGCCTATGCCTAGCGCGTTAATTCATGCCGCGTTTGGATCGGTGGCTAATCTGGCGGTAATTCCGATGCAGGATATTTTGAAATTGGGTTCGCCCGATCGGATGAATACGCCAGGCACAACTGAAGGAAATTGGCGTTGGCGCTTCGATTGGTCGCAGTTAACCGGCGATAAAGCCGGTCATTTCGCGCATTTGGTCAGACTGTTCGGCCGTTAGCGACTCTTGTTGGCGGGGAAAGTCGCTAGCGCCGGCCCCCCCGCTTTCAATCGTCGTCTTTTTTGCCGGTCTCTGCCGGGATGGGCAGTTGCGGGATGCCGTAACTGGCAATAATCGCGTGGATTTTGTCCAGATTTTTATCGATCAATTCATTTATTGTCTGTTTGCGTTTGTTGTCGCCTTGACGTAGGCCCATCGCAATCGAAAAATCAAATTTCATACCCGGTTCCGATTTCATCGGTATTGCAATGTAGCTGCCCTTGGGCGCTTGCGACTGCACATAACCGGCCATGGGGCCCCATAGAATCACCATATCTATGGTTTTGGAGCGCAAGTCTTTTTCGATTTGCATGGCGATATTGTGTTCGCTGTCGCCGGTCATGCTTTGATAGGGAATACCCTGTTCCAGCAGGCCATTTTTCTGTAGCCATTCGGTTCCCGGTCCCCGGTCGAACATCGCTATCTTCAGCTTTTCCTGTTTGTCCAACGGAAGATTGGCTAATTGGGTACTGTCTGTGATCTCGTCCCAGCCGCGGCCCTTGGCTATTAGCAACACGTAGGTCGAATGAAAATAGGGCTTGCTGGTGTCGGTTAGATCGTAACCCGCAGGCACGCCCATCACCAGATCGCATTTAAAGCCTTCGCCATTATCGTTCTCCGCTTTTAAGGTATTGCGGATAAAACCGATTCGTTCGGGCAGCCAAGTGTATTCCAGATCTTGTCCCAGTTGTTCGGCAAATAAGGCGGCAATTTTGTTTTCGTAACCGGTTTGCTCTTTAGTGGAATAGGGTGGATTTATCGGGTCTGCGCAAACCCTGAATTTATCTTTTGCGTTAGCAGGAGTGGCCGATACAGCCAAGATTGCCGTCATTAATAGTGTCGAGGCGGTCGGGAGCATTTTCATCGCAGTTTCCTTTTAGCTGGAGTCTATACGTAAAAAAGCCTTGGCCGATTGCTCGGCCAAGGCTTGCTTCACTGACGATCTAAGGAATTAGATCTTAGTTAGGCAGAGCGAATACAGTCAGTGTACCACCCAATTTGGTGTAAGAGCTCAGGCTTCTGTACGCACCTACCGCACCCAGACCTTCTGAGTTGGTTGAGGAAGAGCCGTCGTCCAGGCCTGCAGCGATACCGATACCAGCCCAGCCACCGATACCTGACAGAACGCCAACATATTGTTTGCCTTCAAATTCCCAGGTATTGACGTTACCGATGATGCCTGATGGGGTTTTGAATTTGTACAATTCTTTACCGGTTT
>CAZGUM010000282.1:0-4294 GCA_964529085.1 uncultured Methylomonas sp.
ATCGATTTCAGCATCGATTTTCGATCCCTCCGCTTCCATGCCTTTAATTCTTTCGGCCAGCGTATGCTGTTCGATAACGGAAATATTGCCTTGCTTGCTGAGTTCTTCTTTCAAGCTGTCCCGGCGTTCCTGCAATTTGGCAATTGCCGCTGCCTGCGCTTCCGGCGTTACCCTGGAACTGCGTTCGGTAGATAACACGAACAACATGTCGCCGCGCTTGACCATTTGTCCTTCGCGGACGTGCTTCTCGATAATCGTGCCCGGTTCCGGCGCATAAACCTTAATTAAACCCATGTTCGGAGCCAGATAGCCGCTAACATGGGCCTTGCGGGTGTATTCTCCCCAGGTCGCAAACGCTATGACGATTACCGCAATCGCCGCCGCGCAGCCGGTTAACAGGGAAATCGATAAGGGTTGATGTAGCGCGATTTCGCCAAACTGGCTATCGCGACTGGACTCGAGTGCCTCCTCTCGGAACAGAGTTTGACGCATGCTTAGGCCTATACAGATCGACGTTTAAATTTCCGACGTTAATGTCAATTAAAGCGCTCGCGGGAGTGAGAACAGATAATTCCCACTCCCGAAAGCGCGGTTTACCGCTAGCCAATTACCACGTCGCGACCATACCAGCTATCGTAAACAATAACGGGTAACCAATATTTTGCCTCGCCCACCGGCACGAATTGTCCTCCCGCGACTGCATTAATTTCATTCGGTGACAATGTGATGTTGCCGTTGTCTAACTTAAGTAGGCTATCAGCTTGATTTTGGCCGGAAAAATGATTGTTGCCATGCATGATGATTCTCCAAACAATGAGTAAATGAAACGATCCTGGCGCGATTTTTTCTAACGCCGAACACATTAAAGTTCCCTTTGTACGTTCGCCCTATGAGACATTTCACACCATGAAGAAATTGGATAGAAAATTTGTCGGTATCAAGTTTTTAAATGTTATTAATAAGGAAGTAATGCGATATCAGCCTGGCGAGATGTATAGAAAAAAATTAAATCTATAAAGAATTATTAATGCCTGGAATGCCATATGGCATTCCAGGCGTATACTACTTAACTATTCAAACTTTTCCCCCAGACCGCACCCCAAATGAAGGCGTCCAAAACTACTAGGCCACCGATTATCAGAGGAACAAAACCACCGCTAACGGCTTCCATCTCGGTAACGTTTAACTCAGTACCTACCGCAAAATTTTCAGTTTTGAAAATTTGATTTTTAGTTGAGTTTATGTCCGCGGAATCTTGGTTTTTTGCATGCATATTATTTCTCCGAATGAAAAGTTTATATTACGAGTAATTTGACAGCATTACTTGGCCGTCAATAGTATTAAAACGCTGCTTTGCTTTTGCCGCGTATGAAAAATTTCACAGGCGGTAACATCCGGATTTACTTAGTTTAAAGCGCTAAAAGTTTAATTAGACAGGCAGACATGCTATAACTTGCGGATAATATAGGAAGCAAACTGCGTATAGTCATGTTTGGCTTATTCGCTGCACACTGTCTCGTTCACATCCATCCTAATCAAGTTTTTGCCAATAATGACCATGAAAAAACTCATACTAGCCGCCGCATTGTTAGCCTGCGGCCTTACTGCCGCCTTTGCTAACGAGGGAAACCCGGTGCAAATCCCGAAAAAAGCGGACGCCGAAAAATGGTTGGAAGAATTCACCGAGGCGCAGGACATGACGCGTGATGCGACGTTTCTGGAAAGCTTTCAAAATCGGCAGGCGCATAAGCAACTGTTGATTAATTTACGCGAGAAAGCCGAGAACATCTTCGGCGATGTGGTGAGTCCTTATGGGGATTGTACGAAAACAGCGGAATCAGTAAGCTGGTATTGGCAAACACAACTCTCGCTGATAAGCGATCCGACAAATAACACCAGCATCAAGGCGGCAAGTTTGGTTACCTTGGCCTGGGAAGCCGGTGAATATTATGCGAAATGTCGACAAATTATTAACACTATTAAATAAGTCGTAGCATATCCCGTCCAAAACATATTCCAGCTAACCAACTTAGGATGGATTTATGAGTAAAATCCCTTTTTTTTCTAAACTGGTCTTTTGCATCTTACTGCTGCTGGTGTTGATTGCTTTACACATAATACCTTTGCCGATTTTGGAAACCTTGATTTTGTACGTGATGATTTTTCGGCCGCCCTGGTTTAAAAATCTAGTGGACCAGCTTTATGATCGATAGGTCTAGCGAAAATAGACCGGTCGGCAAAATGTACGTAACTCGCGAAGGTACGCTTTAATATTTGCAATTAGTTTTTGGCTTATTTTGCTCGGTATCGTTTGCCAAATCCTCATCTGGCCGCAAATGGTATTGTCGCTTTGAAATTGCGAGTTTGATTCTGTCGCCCGGTCTTGATGCGATGGGTGGTTTTATCTCCGTTAAATAAGCAAACGGACAGACGATTCGGTCGTTTCACATTAACAAACCGCTGAGAAGTCTGTGTTGGATGCGCTCCGGAGTCCGCAAACGATGTGCCTAAATGTTTGCCGATTCGGAAAAATGTGGTATTTTCACAACATAAGTTTGTGGAATTTGCGATTCTCTTTGATTTTTAAAGCTTAAGTTTTAACGAGCTTGGCTTGCGTACAAAATTTTAGCGGCATCGAAATATCAAATTTTTTATTAGTAATGCAAGGAGTTTTTATGTTGAAAGCAAGATTATTGGCGGCAGCCACAATCACGACGCTCGGTTTTCTGTCGGCGGCGCGAGCCGAGGAATTCCTGGATGACAGATGGTACGCGGCGCCATTCGGCACTTTCGTGCAGCCGGGCGGCGATCGTAGCGCTCATAGTGGCTGGGGTGGCGGCTTGGGCTTGGGTAAGATCATCAACGAACATCTAAATATCGAGGTCAGAGGTTTATACCAAAACCTGGAAGGCGCCAAAACTAACGGTAACTGGGATTTGACCGGCGGTACGGTAGATGCGCAGTATTATTTGTTTAGAGATAAATTTTCGCCTTATGCAGTAGTCGGCGTGGGCGGCATCAATTCTACGCACAATGGCGACAGCGGCGCGGGCTTCATCGGCGAAGCGGGTGCGGGTTTTACTTATGAACTGCACGATAATTTCCTGATTCGCAGCGACGTTCGCTACCGTTACAACAACAATTTCAACGCCAAACTACAGCCCGGCACCGAAGAATTTCATGACATGACGGTTAATCTGGGTTTCGTGATTCCATTCGGCGAAAAACCTAAAGCGGCCGTGGTTGCAAAAGCCGAGCCGACTCCGCCTCCCGCTGCTCCAGCGCCGGCTAAATTGGATTGCTCGAAATTGGATGACGACAAAGACGGCGTAAATAACTGCCTCGATAAATGCCCGACTACCTTACCGGGTGTTGAAGTCAGCGTCTTCGGCTGCTGGATCGTTGACGTTAAGTTCGATAACGACAAAGACATTATCAAACCGCAGTATTTCCCAAAACTGGATAAAGTCGTTGACCGCATCAAACAGTACCCCGATATGGCTTTCGAAGTTCAAGGTCATACCAGCAATACCGGTTCGTACAAACACAATTTGAACTTGTCGGAGCGCCGGGCATTAGCAGTTAAAAAATACCTGACCAAAGGCAGTGCTTCGCCCAACATTACTTCACACGGTTACAGCTGGGACAAACCGATCGACACCAATGAAACCGAGGAAGGCCGCGCCAATAACCGCCGCGTGCAGTTGGAAGTTGATGGTAAAGCGCAACAGCCTTTGAAAAAATAAGAAATCCAAAGCCAATTAACTTGGTGGCAAAACAAACCCGCTGCAAGGCGGGTTTTTTGTGTGGCAAGCATAGTTGCCGGATCTCGGTTATGGGGCTAAATTGTGTTGGCTATATACACCGGCTGAACCGGAGTCTTAGGCGGGCCTTGCAGCGAAATCTATATCGGTAGCTACTACTTATTTTAGGTTAAGGCCAAAATCTTAGTGTGCCTGGCCCGCGGCTGTCGCTTCAGGCACTTCGATCAAGCGGCCGGTTTTGACGTCGTAAACATAACCGTAAACCGGGATTTCACTAGGCACCAACGGGTGGGATTTGATGCGCTTAACGTCTTCCAACACGCTTTCGGCTTGGTTTTTGATGGTCAGCCAGTTGATGTATTTGCCGTCTGTCGAGCCGGGGCCTTCGCCGCCGTCGTGCCAGCCGGTGGCATCGACGCTGGCGGTTTTCAAGCTGCTGGCCAACAAGTCGCTCATGATCTCGTTGGTAAAGGTCTCCATACCGCAGTCGGTGTGATGAATCACAAACCATTCCTTGGTGCCGAGTAATT
>CAZGUM010000283.1:0-4282 GCA_964529085.1 uncultured Methylomonas sp.
ACCTTTTTGAGATGGTTTTTATGAATATCAAACGTCATATGCATTTTATATTTGTAGTAGTTTTTAGCTTGTTTGCCGGAATGTTTTTGTCCTTGCCCGCTGCCGCGGCCGATTTGAGCGAGCCGCAACGCGCTATCGAAGATGCATCCAATAAGCTGAAGCAACGCTTGCAGGATCCTTCCTTTCCGCATGATTTCCAAAAAATCAATGCCTTTGTCCAGGAAGTGATTTATCCGAATGTGGATTTCGACCTGATTTCTTCGCTGGTGCTGGGGAAAATGTGGAAGGACGCTTCGCCAGCCGAAAAAGATAGCTTTAAAAAAGAGTTTCAAATTTTGTTGATCAGAACCTACTCTCGTGCCTTCTTTGAGTTCAAAGATTGGTCGGTACGGTTTTTGCCGATCACGCCGGAAGAAGACGAAAGAAAAGTGTTGATCAAAACTGAAGTGCTGCAGCCCGGCTTGCAGCCGATTGCCGTCAACTATCGGATGCTGAACGTCAAAGGACAATGGAAAGCTTACGATATCTTGATCGAAGGCGTGAGTTTGGTCACAAATTACCGCACTAGCTTCAAAAACGAAGTGGAGCGTACCGGCTCTTTGCAAGAAGTCATCAACCAATTGGCTAAACGCAATACCGAAGCCTTAAGCCACAAAAATAACTCGTAAGGTTTCTCTTTCAAGTATTCCCGGCCGTGCTTTGTCGGCGGGCCGGGAATAACCATCAGTATGCAATCTGCTAAAGACTCTCTTTACGCCAGTCCGCTGGGCCAAATCAGCGCATTTACGTTCGACGAAACTGTTGTCAAAGTCTTTCCGGACATGATTCAGCGTTCGGTGCCCGGCTATTCCACGATCATTTCGGCTATCGGACTGTTGGCAGCGCGTTTTGCCACGGAAAATAGTGTTTGCTACGACTTGGGTTGCTCCTTGGGTGCTGCGACCTTAGCCATGCGCCAGCACATCATGATAAAGAATTGCCGGATCGTTGCTGTGGATTGCTCCTCCGCGATGATCGAGCAATGCCGGCGAAATTTGTCGGGCGCGATCGACGGCGCTGACATAGACGTCTTATGTGCGGATATTCGCGATATTGCTATTAGCAATGCCTCCGTGGTGGTGCTGAATTTTACTTTGCAGTTTATTCCGTTGGCGGATCGGCAGGCTTTTTTGGCCACTATCTATCGCGGACTGCTGCCGGGCGGAATTTTGATTTTGTCGGAGAAACTGGCATTTGACGACGCTCGCCAGCAGACTTTACAAAACGATATGCATCATCTATTCAAGAAAGCGCAAGGCTACAGCGAGCTGGAAATCAGTCAAAAGCGCAGTGCGTTGGAAAACGTGCTGATTCCGGAAACTTTGGCTACGCATCAACAGCGTTTGAAATCAGCAGGGTTTGCAAGTGCGGAAGTTTGGTTCCAATATTTCAATTTTGCTTCGATGATTGCATTGAAATGACCGCATACCAGGGCCTCTATCAAACCTTGGCTGCCGCAGGCGCCGAAGCTTGGGTGAGTTGTCTGCCCGGCCAATTGGCTTTGGCCTTTGCCGATTCGTCGCATGGCGATCTAAAACGTTGGCAGCAGGTCGTAGACGATTTGCCGGACTTCAGGCCGTCGAATGTCGATTTGTTGGAGAGCGTCAGAATAGGTCAGGCAGCGGATATTTCCGAAGAGATGCGGGCCGGTTTGCGCGAACAATTGATGCAGCTGCATCCTTGGCGAAAAGGGCCTTATGAGATATTTGGCATCGACATCGATACCGAATGGCGATCGGATTGGAAATGGAATCGCGTGAAGGAGCAGATTGCGCCGCTCAATAATCGGCTGGTTTTAGATGTCGGTTGCGGTAACGGCTATCACTGCTGGCGGATGTTGGGGGCAGGAGCGAGGCTGGTGATCGGTATCGACCCGACTTTGCTTAGTGTGATGCAGTTTCAAGCTGTCCGTAAATTGTATGGTGAGGCGCCGATTTATTTATTGCCGTTGGGGATTGAGGATGTACCGCCTAACCTGGGCGTGTTCGATACCGTGTTTTCGATGGGAGTGTTATATCACCGCCGTTCGCCTATCGATCATTTGCTGGAGTTGAAAGCTTGTTTGCGCCCGGGCGGTGAATTGATTTTGGAGACTCTGGTCGTCGAAGGCGATGCCGCGCAAGTGTTAGTGCCCGAGGGGCGCTATGCGCAAATGCGTAATGTTTGGTTTTTGCCGAGCTGCTCAGCATTAATGTTATGGATGCGACGCTGCGGATTTAAAAATATCCGCTTGGTGGATATTTCTAAAACTTCCGTTCAGGAGCAACGCAGTACTGAATGGATGCGATTTCATTCCTTGGCGGATTTTCTCGATCCGCATCGTCCGGATTTGACTTGCGAAGGCCTGCCTGCGCCGGTTCGTGCCGTGATTGTGGCTAGTGTCGATTAACTAGTGGATTTTTGTTTGCGGATTGTAAAATCTAAAGAACGGTCTAAGATTCTCTAGCTTGCAATATCAGCTGATATGGTTGCTGTGCTGATTCATTCGGGCATTCAATTTAATTCAACCGGAGAAAATCCATGAAAAAGTTATTCATACTTTTAATGCTGTGTTCTTTTGCCGTTTTTGCCGATCCCATCAATATTAACCAAGCCGATACTGAGGCTATTTCCAAAGCGTTGACAGGTGTAGGGCCGAAGAAGGCTGAAGCCATAGTGCAATACCGCAAGGAGCATGGAGATTTTAAGACCTTGAAAGACCTGGAAAATGTGTCCGGAATCGGCGCAAAAACCGCGCAGCAAAATGAAAAAAATATTGTGTTTGGTGAGGGAGCGGCAGCGCCGGCCGTGAAATCAGACAAGTCTGAGAAAGCCGAAAAACCGGAAGAGCCTAAAAAAGCCAAATAAGGCGACTGAGTTGGCGCGCTTGATCCTCCGGCGCGCCAACTTCATCTGGCTAGTGACTGTCTTCGTAAAGCTTCTCAGACAGTCAAAACGAATAACAATTCGTGTTAGCAAAATTTGGCGCGGGTCTTCGGCGCTGAAAGTTATTCGATCAACCGAAGGCCGATCCGTCCCAGCCCCAGAATTCGGCGGGGCAATTACTAAATTCGATATATATCCGATCCTTTGGCAATGAGAGTCGATTGTTCAACAGTTGGCATATTGACGCAGACAAGTTTTTTACTTGGGTGATGCTAAGGCCAATGCTTTTGCATTCCAGATAGGCCAAGGGAGTAGAGGTGCCGGCAAACACCATGTCATTGTCGCCCGAGAGTTTGACCATGACATAACGTTCCGGTTTGCCGGTTTCTTTTGCTAACAATTGCGATAGCTCTTTTAGCAGTTGTGGTCTCTGTTCGGTGTCGATAGTTACGTTAGTGTCCAGCTTTAAGAATGGCATGGGTGGTTTCCTAGTTATTTAAGATGCGAGAGGGTTAGTCGATGGCCAGTGTTCCAGAATTTCGTAGTCAACGCCATTATCTGTTGAGCGGGATTCCACTAAACAAAATCCGTCCGAACGCCAGAAAACCGGTTCGAAATCGATGTGGATGGGTTGGTGGACCTTTTTTATTAAGGTGATATGCGGTTTAAATGGTCTTTCGTCGATGTTAATCTGGTGCTGTTTGGCGATAGCCGTCAATTGTTGGTTTAGTTGCAGGATGTGCTGATCTGTTCGGTTGGTCGTTAGGCACAGCACCGCGGGTTTTTTCCAGAAGCTTAGATGGTCGAATGTCAGTCTTGCAGGCGATGTTCGAAGCTGGACGGCTTCTTTGACTAGCGACGCTTGCTGTTTGGAGGTGATTCTGCCTAAAAACAACAAAGTAACATGTAAATTCGTTAGGGCCATCGGTCGGCCGACACAATTAAATTTAGTGATTACGTTCACGCATTGTTGGCGGGTGGATTGCTCGGGCCATAAGGCAAAAAAGAGGCGTTTCAAGTTGGGCTCCTCGGATTGAATTGGATTGAAAGTGCAAATTTTCTACATATTTTGGCGGGTTCGTGAAAATTCTATTCCGTTTATCTGGGGCCGATTTTTGAGTTAATACCCTATGTTCTAGTAAGGTTTATCGCTAGGCCGAGCATTGACGTTAAAAAAAATATGCTGATTAATCAGCTTGTAACGCTTGGGTCTTAAGCTCGAGTTTCGGTTTTCAGCGTGTGCTAGGCAAGTCGGTTTAGGTTAAGGTTTCGGCGTAGAATTGCCTAGCGACGAATTATCCGTCAGTCTGCGTGTGGCGCGGTGTTGCTAAGCATTGACATATATCCCATTTCTATCTTACAGTTACAAATGCATCAC